>DAOUAN010000099.1:0-97403 GCA_034433385.1 Anaerolineales bacterium
GTAGTCCCATCCCCCTAATTTGGAGAAAACATGAACGAACGACCGACAAATATCACGGTACAAAAAAGCCAACGCGAAATGATCGTTACCTGGAGCGACGGACACGTCAGTACCTATCCTTTTGACCTGCTCCGCGCTGCCTGTCCCTGCGCCTCCTGCCGCGGCGGACACGAAAACATGAGCGCCGAACCCGATGCAAGCGTTTTCGAGATGCATCTGGAAGAATCCCCCGCCACGCGCATCAGCAACGTGGTCGCGGTAGGTTCTTATGCCCTCACGATCGTTTGGGAAGACGGCCACGATTACGGAATTTACAACTGGCACTACCTGCGCGCCCTCTGTCCCTGCGCGGAGTGCCGCCAAAAATATGGTTACGCATGAACGACCTGGCCCAACGCGCCCTGGCCATTCACCAGCGCCTGTTGGAAGTCTATGGACAGCCCACCTGGCGCAATCCGCTCCCGCCGCTGGATGAACTGGTCTCGACCATTCTCTCGCAAAATACCAACGACACCAACCGCGACCGCGCCTTCGATGCCTTGCGCGCCCGCTTCGGCACGTGGGAAGCCGTCCGCGAGGCAAACGCCGAGGAGGTGGTAGCCGCCATCCGTCCGGCGGGACTCGCCAACCAGAAAGGGCCGCGCATCCAGCAGGTGTTGAGGCAAATCACTGCCGAGCGCGGCGACCTGGATCTGTCTTTTCTGGCCGACTTGCCTATCGAGGAGGCGCGTCGCTGGTTGATGAAATTCAACGGCGTTGGGCCAAAAACTGCCGCCATCGTCTTGCTCTTCTCGTTGGGGCGCCCGGCCTTTCCGGTGGATACGCACATCTACCGCGTCAGCGGGCGCCTCGGCCTGCGCCCCAAAACCATGACCGTTGAACAGGCACATGCGCACCTGGAAGCGCTCTTCCCACCCGAGACCTACTACGCGGCTCATTTGAATTTGATTCGCCTCGGCCGCGAGGTCTGTCAGGCACGCCGACCGCGCTGCGCCACTTGCCCTGTCCGCTCGCTATGCGAGTATGAACCCAAAACCCCCTGAAGGCGACTGCGCCACTGCTGAGCCTGGCCTTGCAGGCGCTGGCTGCGTCTGCCCGAATTCACTTTTTGGCTGCTGAGATACTTTGGGGACCATGAAGGCATCGAATTTCACGAATGGTTGACAAAATTCAATTACTGAATTATGATTATGTCATAAAGTCTACTTAAGTAATAGATTTTATAGGGAAAAAGTCATGCGCCTTTCAAAACGCGGTGAATACGGCCTGCGAGCCATGATTTTGCTGGCCGCCCCTCAGGAAAACCAATCGCCGGCTGTCATGCAAATCAAAGACATTGCCCGGCAAGAAAATATCCCGGCCAAATTCCTGGAGCAAATCCTGCTGACCCTCAAGAATGCCGGGTTGCTCCACAGCAAAATGGGCGTTGGCGGCGGGTATTATCTGGCCAAACCTGCCAGCGAGATCACCCTCGGCCAGATTTTCCGCGTACTTGATGGACCCATCGCACCGGTCAAATGCGTCAGCCAGATGGCTTACGAACCTTGCGGCTGTCCCGATGAAGCCACCTGTGGCTTGCGCCTGGTGATGAGCGATGTGCGTAACGCCATCAGCAACATCCTCGATCATACCAGCCTGGCAGATGTGGCCAAACGCCAGGAATCTGTCCGCCAATTGCTGAACACATCACAGGCGACGAAGCAATCTCTCTCAAATTAGGGGAACTGCCTCGGTAGTCTTTTTGGCCGCCTCGCAGTGAGGCCGCAAAGCGCTGACAAAAAAGCCTACCGCCGCAGGAAGGCGGCAATTTTTGTTGCGCCAAAAGTCTAGTAATATTATAGACTTTATAATCTATTCAGCTAAAAAGGAGAACAGTTTATGGATCTCAGTTTTCTGCTCTACGTGCTGGTGGGCTTTCTCGCCCAACTCATTGATGGCGCCCTGGGCATGGCCTACGGCGTCAGCTCCAACACCTTTTTGCTCAGCCTGGGAATCCCACCCGCGGCGGCCTCAGCCTCCGTTCACATGGCGGAGGTGGTCACTACCGGCGTGTCGGGCGTCTCGCATTGGCGGCTGGGCAACATTGACTGGAATCTGGTCAAGCGCCTGCTCATCCCCGGCGTACTGGGCGGCATTGCCGGCGCTTACCTGCTGACCTCCATAGATGGCAACGTGATCAAACCCTTCGTCTCCGCTTATTTGCTGCTCATGGGGGTGATCATTCTGGTCAAAGCCAGCCGTTACGATCCCAAGCCCCATAGCGGTGTACATACCGCCCGCGTCAGCGCCTTGGGCACTGTCGGCGGCTTCTTCGATGCCATCGGCGGCGGAGGCTGGGGGCCAATTGTCACCACTACCCTGGTAGCCCGCGGCAAAGATACGCGCCTGACCATCGGGTCGGTCAACTTCTCGGAATTTTTCGTCACCCTGGCCGAATCCATCACCTTTGTTCTGACCTTGAGTTTCGCGCAATACTGGCAAATCATCCTCGGCCTGCTCGTTGGCGGAGTCATCGCTGCGCCTCTCGCCGCGATCTTGACCAGAAAGCTGCCGGTCAAGGCCCTGATGATGCTGGTGGGGGTTCTCATCATCGTGTTGAGCATCCGCACCATTTTGCTAGCCGTGCTGTAACGAAAAAAGCGATCTTGGCGAGGGGAACGCGAGGCGGAATGGTTTATAATCTCCTTCATGAAACAACCACTCCGCCTCTTTTTCTTGACTTTGAGCCTGCTGGCCATTTTCTGGGGGCGAATCTACGCTCAAAGTGAACGACCGCTGGTGCTGGTCTTGCAAGCCGATGGGCCGATCACACCGCCCATGCTGGAGTATGTGCAGCGCGGTCTGCGCATTGCCAAACAACAGCAGGCAGAGGCCATCATCATTCAATTGAACACGCCTGGGGGCGATTTAGGCACTACCACCGAAATCATCCAGGCCTTCCGCAACAGCCACATTCCGGTCATCATGTACGTTGCGCCGAATGGCGCCATGGCCGGCAGCGCCGGTGCGATCATCACCATGGCTGCTCACGCAGCTGCCATGGCCCCCGAAACGGCCATCGGCGCAGCCAGCCCGATCAGCAGCACAGGCGAAGACCTGACCAAAACCTTAGAAACCAAAGCCAAAGAGATCATGAAAGCCACCATTCGGCCATTGGTGCAACGGCGCGGCGCCAAAGCAGTGGCACTGGCCGAAGCGATGATTGATGAGGCCTGCGCTGTCTCGGCGGAGGAAGCGCGAGACGCCGGGCTGATTGATTTCATCGCCAGCGACGTGCCTGATTTGCTGCAAAAACTGGATGGCTTTACGGTGAAGACCGCCGATGGCGACCACACCCTGCACACGGGTAACGCACAAACCCAGCCCATTGGCTTTAGTCTGATTGAGCAGTTGCTGCTCATGCTCACCGATCCCAACATCACTTTCCTGCTGCTGGCGATTGGGGTGCAGGCCATTCTCATCGAAATTTCCAGCCCCGGCGGATGGGTAGCCGGCTTTATCGGCGTGGTTTGCCTGGCGCTGGCCACGTATGGGATGGGAGTTTTGCCGGTCAACTGGTTTGGGTTAGTATTCTTGCTTCTGGCATTTGTGTTGTTTGTGCTAGACATCAAAGCCCCCACTCACGGGGCATTGACCACCGCCGGCGTGGCTTCCTTCATCGTCGGAGCGCTGGTCTTGTTCAATTCACCGGGAACGCCTCAATTTCAGCGCGTCTCACCGACGCTGGTGATTAGCATGGGCGTCTTCCTGGGCCTGAGTTTTGGCGTGATTTTGATCTTCGCCTTACGCGCCCAGCGTATGCCGATCCGCATGGGAATGGAGACATTGATCGGGAAAACGGGATACGCCCAAAGCGACTTCGGTTTAACGGGACAGGTTCGGGTGGAATCTGAACTCTGGACAGCGGAACCCGCCGAGGGGTCGGCCGCGATCCGTAAGGGAGATCGGATAGAAGTCGTCCAGATTGAGGGCGTGCGATTGAAAGTCCGTAAGGTATAATTCCGCTTATCTTTTTCATAAAGAAGAGTGACTATGACTGTTACACCAACAAGAGACCGGGTAAACCCCGAAACCACTGAAACTCGTCCGTTGCGCCGGCCGGAGTGGATTAAAGTGCGGGCGCCTTCGGGCGAAACGTATCAATGGCTGCAAGGGTTGATGCGCTCAAAGGAATTGCACACGGTGTGTGAAGAGGCCATGTGCCCCAACCTGGGGGAGTGTTGGGGCAGTGGTACGGCTACCTTTTTGATGCTTGGGGATGTGTGCACGCGCACTTGCGGATTTTGCGATGTGAAGCATGGCCGCCCTGGGCCGCTGGATTGGGAGGAGGCCGAACGCGTGGCGCAGGCGGTGAAAGCCATGAATTTGAAACATGCGGTGATTACTTCGGTCAACCGCGATGAGCGCCGCGATGGGGGCGCGCCGATCTTTGCGATGGTCATTCGCCGCATTCGGGAGCTGTTGCCGGGCTGTTCGATTGAGGTACTCATCCCCGATTTCAAGGGTAGCCTGGAATCTTTGAAGATTGTGATGGATGCCCGTCCGGAGATTCTTAACCACAACGTGGAGACAGTCCCGCGATTGTTCAAGGCCGTTCAGCCGCAGGATAACTATGAGTGGGCCGCGGCGACGTTGAGCAATGCCAAGAAACTCGACCCCGATGTGCTCACCAAAAGTGGCATCATGGTGGGCCTGGGAGAGACGATGGCCGAGGTCAAGGCGGTGATGCGCGATCAGCGCAGCTGGGGTGTGGATATTCTGACCATTGGCCAGTATCTGCAACCGAGCAAGAAGCATTTGCCCATTGTCCGCTATTACACCATGGAAGAATTTGCGGAGCTGCGCGAGTACGGCTATTCGATTGGTTTCAAGTGGGTGGAAGCCAATCCGCTGGTGCGCTCTTCCTATCACGCCGCGGAGCAGGTGCGCGCGTTGAGCGTGGTGCACCGAAAGTTATATGGGACAGAAGCCTGATAGTTTCCATAAACAACCTCCCGCCGCAGGATTGTGGCGGGAGGTTTTCTTTACGCCTGTGCGGGCCGATATTTCTTCAAAGCATCCCACCCTACCAGTTTGTGATGGACTTCATCGTACAATCGCCACTTCAGGCACTTCAGGCTAGAGCGCAAAGTGAGCGGCTCGACATGGAAAATGGGGTTTTCAGCATAGGCCCGGGGCAAATTGTAATTGGGGATGCGCGGCCCGAGGTGATGAATGTGATGAAAGCCGATATTTCCAGTAAACCATTGGAGCACGCGGGGTAATTGATAGTAAGAAGCGCCATACACCGCCGCTTTGTAGAAATTCCAGTCCTTGTGTCGCGCCCAATACACCCCTTCAAACTGGTGCTGGACATAAAACAGCCACACCCCTACCGACGTGCCAATCACCAGCACGGGCAATTGCACCATCAGGTAAGCCTTCCAACCCACCGTCAGGCAAAAAGCAGCAATGATGATCGCCAGAGCCAGGTTGGTGAGATGCACGCTCAACCGTTCGCGCCGCCCTGTGCCGCGCGGATAGAACCGCTGCGCAAGGGCAAATACCAGGGTCGGGCCAATGGTAAACAAAAAGATCGGCTCGCGCATCAGGCGATAGGAGAGTTTCTTCCACCACGGGGCGGCCAGATACTCCTCGACCGTCATCGTATACACATCGCCCACCCCGCGCCGATCCAGGTCCCCGGCGGTCGCGTGGTGAACAGCATGGTCATGCCACCAGCGATACCAGGGCGTAAAAGTCAGGATTCCGGTAATGGCTCCCACAATCTCATTCGCCTTTTTGGACTTAAAAAACGAACCATGCCCGCAATCGTGAAAGATGATGAAAATACGCACCATGAACCCGGCAGCCAAAACCGCCAGAGCCAGGGTAAGCAGGTAGGAGATTTTCAGGCTGAGGAACATCAAATACCACAGCACAACATAAGGAACGAGCGTATTGACCAATTGCCAGATGCTGCGCCGCGTATCGGGCACCTGATAGCGGGCCAAAATCTGCCGCCACCCCTGCGGTTCGAGCATCGCTTGAGAATTTTGTATCGCCTGCATGGCTCCCTCCCAAACACAGAAAGCAGTTCAGGCAATTAAATTATAGCACCCCCTGGTAAGCAGTTCGGGCAACGAAAACTCCCTCAGCGAGTGCACCACCCGATCCGCTCCATCCACGCCGATGCGGCGGGTCACCGGGTTGGGCACAGCCACGGTATAGATCCCTGCTGCTTTGGCCGCCCGCACCCCATTAAGCGAATCTTCAAAAACCACGGCTTCCTGAGCCGTCAGGCGCAATCGTTCCAACCCTTTCAAATACAAGTCCGGATGCGGCTTGGTGCGGCCGGCTGGCACATCATCGGCACACAGGGTAAACTCAAAAAAATCGCTCAGCCCCAAGCGGGCGAGATGACCATCCACCCAGGCATGGGAGGAGCTGGAAATGACCGCCAGATGCAAATGGGCCTCCCGCGCCTGATGGAGGAGAGCGACCACCCCCGGCAAAACGGCCTGTTTCTCCAGCAGCGCTTCGCTGCCGGACCTTTGGCGGGCGCGCAGATCCTCGAGGTTTAATCCACCCCCGCAGCGTTCGTTCAGGTAAACGGCCGGATCAAACTGTGAGAGGCCATAGCCACCCACAATTTGCGCCCACTGCTCAAAAGGCAATTCGTGGCCATGCTCCCGATAAATCGCCTGCCAGGCTTCAAACTCGGGCGTTTCAGTATCCAGAATCAATCCGTCAAAGTCGAAAAAGAGGGCTTTGATCATAGCCAAACATCCAAAAATCGTAAGAGAGACACCCACAAGCCCTTTGTCAAACCGTCAAAGTACACATCAGACCTCCGAAGTCTGCGAGACTCCGGAGGTCTTTTGCTTCTTTACTACCTTTTTCCGTCGAAATTTCCTGCAAAGGGATGAGGCTTAGAACAATTTCAAAACCGCCTGACTGGCCCACACAAACAGCGCTTGCGGCACCAGGCTGAGCGCCACGGTGAGCACCGCGGCCAGACCCCAGGTGAAATCCAGCCAGGGTTCGCGCTCGATCTGCGGTTCACCATCGTGCATATACATGGTGACCACCACGCGCAGGTAGTAGTAAGCCGAGATGAGCGAGGTCAATACACCAATGATGGCCAGGCCCGTAAAGCCACCGGCAATGACGGAGCGGAACAGGTAGAACTTGCCTACCAGGCCAAGCGTGGGCGGCAACCCGATGAGCGAAAGCATGAAGACGGTCATCGCCGCAGCCAGTAGCGGGTACTTGCGTCCCAGGCCAGCGTAATCGGCAATCTCCAGGCCTTTGCCTTCGGCTTTTTCCAGAGCAATGACCACACCCCAGGCACCAAAATTGGTGATGGCATAAGTGACGAGATAGAACAGGCCGGCAGCGATAGACACTGAGCGGACTTCCGCATTGCCATAGGGGACAAAAGCCATCAGAATGTAGCCAGCATGGGCAATGCTGGAATAGGCCAGCATGCGTTTAATGTTGCTTTGCGAAATCGCCACCAGGTTACCGACAATCATGGTCAGGGCGGCGATTGCCCAGAAGACATCGGTCAGGTCAGCAGAGAGGGCAGGGAAAGCCAAAGCGAACACACGCAGCAGGGCGGCAAAACCAGCGATCTTGGCGCCAGCAGCCATGAAGGCGGTCGCAGCAGTCGGCGCGCCCTGATAGACGTCCGGCGTCCACATGTGGAAAGGAACGGCAGCAACTTTGAAGCCGAACCCAACCAGGACAAGAGCCGCCCCAATGGTCAGAAGCAGGCTTGGGGTCTGGTGTGAGGCGGCCAGGATTCCGCTCAGGGAGGTGGTGCCGGTCGCGCCGAAGATCAGGGCGGTCCCATACACCACAAATCCGGTGGCGAAGGCGCCGAGGAGGAAGTACTTCAGGCCGGCCTCTTCCGAATCCAGGCGGGGGCGAGCAAAAGCCGCCAGGACATAAAGCGGGATAGAGAGGAGTTCGAGGGCCAGGAAAACGACGATCAGGTCAGCGGCTTGCGCCATGAGCATCATGCCCGAGACGCTGAAGAGGAGCAGGGTGTAATATTCGCCGCGTTCATAGCCCATGCGCTTGACGTAGCCATAGGCCAGGGCAACTCCCAACAGGCCAGTGACCAGCAGAAGAGCGTTGACGAAGGTGGAGAAGCCATCCAGGACAATCATGCCGTTGAAACCGGCGCCTTCCTGCCCGATTTGGGAAAGGGTCAGGCCGAGGGTAAGCGCCAGCCCAAGGGCAGCAAAGAAGGCAGTGAGGCTTTTGCGAGTAGCCGGGATAAAGAGATCGACCAGCAAAAGCACGCAGGCCCAAACGCTGAGGAAGGTGAGCGGCAGGAGGACTTGAAGGTTGACAGTTTGGGGCATAGATCACTCCGCCCCTCGCCCCTGCATTGTGCACACAGGAGCGAGGGAAACAGTTTAGTGCATCGCCACTGCTGCGGTCTGCAGCGCCGCGACCAGTTTATTCACTGCCGGGGCCATAAGGTTGAAGAAGGGCGCCGGGTAGAGACCGATCCAGAAGATGAGGATGAGCAGCGGAAGAACGGTCACGATTTCGCGCCAGTTCAAGTCGCGCAGGCCATGGCCGTGCTTTTTCACTTCTTCGACGATTTCGCCCTGCGGGCCAAGGAACATGCGCTGGAACATGTACAAAATGTAAATAGCAGCCATGATAACGCCTGCGGCGGAAATGCCAGCATACCAGGGCGAGCCAATGGCTTTTGAGCCAAAAGCGCCAAGCAAAATGGTGAATTCGCCAACAAAACCGTTCAGGCCGGGCAGGCCCATGGAGGAGAGGGCGACGATGAGCATAATCGAGCCGAACACGGGAGTGATTTTCCACAGCCCGCCATAAACTTTGATCTCGCGGGTGTGGGTCTGTTCATAGATCATCCCTACCAGGAGGAACAAGGCGCCGGTGCTCAGGCCGTGATTGATCATTTGCAAAATGGCGCCTTGAATGCCCTGCGGGTTGAGGGCAAACATACCCAACATTACAAAACCGAGGTGGCTAACCGAAGAATAAGCGACCAGTTTCTTCACATCGGCCTGAGCATACGAGACAGCCGCACCATACAGAATGCCGATGGTCGCCAGCAGGGCGATCCAGGGAGCAGCCTGTAACGTAGCCTGCGGGAAGAGGGGCATATTGAAGCGCAGGAAGCCGTACGTGCCCATCTTCAACAGAACGCCTGCCAGGATGACCGAACCAGCGGTAGGCGCTTCTACGTGCGCATCCGGCAACCAGGAGTGCAATGGCCACATCGGGACTTTGATGGCAAAAGCAGCGGCAAAGGCCAGGAAGAGCCACCACTGAACGTTGGCAGGAATGTTGCCCTGCGCGATGAGCTCAGGCACGGAGAACGTGCCGCCCTGAATGCCGAGCCACAAGATCGCCAGCAACATCAAGATCGAGCCAGCCATGGTGTAGAGGAAGAACTTGATGGCGGCATAAATGCGGCGCGGCCCACCCCAAATACCAATCAGGAAATACATGGGCACCAGGGTAAATTCCCAGAAAATGTAGAACAGGAACAGGTCTTGCGCCAGGAACACGCCCATCATGCCCACTTCCAGCAACAGGAAGAAGACCATGAAATCTTTGACGCGCTCTTCCACCGCCGTCCAGGTAGAAAGGATGGAAATGGGGGTGAGCAGACCAGTGAGCAAGACGAGCAAAATGCTGAGGCCATCCACACCCATATGGTATTGGATGTTCCAGCCAGCCACGGTGATCCAGTCGTAGCGGGCGACCAGCTGCAAATCCGGGTTGGAGGCGTCAAATTGAGCCAGCACCCACAGCGAAAGCCCGAAGGTAATGAGCGTGGTCAACAAGGCAATCCAGCGCAACAGGTTCTTCTTCTCAGAGGGCACAAAGAGCAGGATGAGAACGCCCAGCAGGGGGAAGAAGGTCAGAAGAGTGAGCGGTTGAAGGAAAAAGTTCATGTTCTACCTCGTTGTGTCAAAGGTCATCGGCCTTTGAGTTATTTGAACAGCAAATATCCCAGGATCAGGACAACGCCCAACAAAACAGACAGGGCATACGAACGTACGTATCCGTTCTGGACTTTGCGCAGGGCCGCCGAGAATTTTTGGGTCAGCGTCCCCAGGCCATTTGCCAGGGCATCAATGAAGCGTTGATCAGCGTAGTGGTTGAGGGCGACATTGGCAAGCCAGTTATACGTGCCAGCGATGAGGCGATCATGGAACCAGTCGTGCCAGAAGCGCCAGTCAACTACATCCGCCAGGAAACGCGCCAGGTCCACGTAGCGATCCACGAAAAGTGCCCAGTAAATCTCATCCACAAACCATTTGTTTTCCATACCGGTAAAGATAGGGCCGAGCATTTTCTTGAGCGGGTCGGGCTGACCAGCCTTGAGCGGATTGCGCCCATAGAACCACCAGGAGATGAAAATGGCAAGCAGGGCCAGCAAGGTGGAAACCCCGGCCACGCCCCAGTTGATGTCCAGCGCCTCCACTTCGCCCAACGTGTGCCCCAGCCAGTGGGTCAGGTTGTGGAAGCCTTCAAAGGGCAGGTTAAGCGCACCGCCCAAAATCGAGAGCGCCGCCAGAATCATCAAGGGCACAGTCATGATCTTGGGGCTTTCCTCGGCGTGAGCAGCGGCCTCATGGCGCGGCTCGCCAAAGAAGACCATCCAGATCTGGCGTCCCATATAAAAGGCAGTGAAGAAGGCGGCGACGGTCAGCAGACCGTACACAAGGGGGTAATGCAATTTTGCATCCAGCAAAATTTCATCTTTGGACCAGAAGCCAGCAAAGGGGATAATGCCCGCCAGCGCCAACGTGCCAATGATGTAGAGCCAGAAGGTCACGGGCATGGTCTTGCGCAGGCCGCCCATGTTGCGCATATCGCCGGGGTCAAAGACTTCTTCGTGATGGCTCCCGTGTCCACCATGATGGGCCAAATGGTGATGACCTCGCTCCAGTCCGAGAATGACCGAACCGGCCGAGAGGAACAAGAGCGCCTTGAAGAAGGCGTGCGTCACCAGGTGGAACATACCCGCCACGAAAGCGCCCATCCCTACGGCAGCGACCATGAAGCCCAGTTGAGAGATGGTGGAATAGGCCAGCACTTTCTTGATGTCGTACTGCCCGACGGCGATTGTGGCGGCGAATAGGGCAGTCACTGCACCGGTGAGAGCGACGATAAATTGTGCCTGTGGGACGAGAATGTACAATTCCGCCGAGCGGGCGATCAGGTACACACCGGCTGTCACCATCGTCGCGGCATGGATCAACGCCGAAACGGGGGTAGGGCCGGCCATCGCATCCGGCAACCAGACGTAGAGCGGGATCTGTGCCGATTTACCAGTCACACCGACGAGCATGAACAGGGTGATCGCCAGGATCACGCCTGGATGCAGTTCAGCCAGGTGATGAGCGTTCGCAAAAACCGCATCGAACTGGAACGATCCCAGATACCAGAACATCAAGAAACCAGCGATGAGAAAACCGAAATCGCCGATGCGGTTCGTGACGAAGGCCTTCTTGGCGGCGTTGGAGTTCGCCCAGGAGGGACGCCCCAGGGTATCCATGTCATACCAGAAGCCAATCAACAAGAAGGAGCACAACCCCACCCCTTCCCAGCCGACGAAGAGCATCAGGTACGAATCGCCGCTGACCAGGATCATCATCATGGCGATGAATAAGTTCAGGAAGACGAAAAAGCGGCGGTATCGGCCGGGGTCATTTTTGAAACGCACGTCTTCGTGCATGTAGCCGATGGCGTAAATGTGGATGAGTGTCCCAACGCCCGAAACGACCAGCATCATCGTGGTCGAGAGGGTGTCCATGCGGAACGTCCAATCCAATTGCAGGTTGCCAATGTGAATCCACTCACCGATCGTCCAGCGGAAAGTCTCACCGTGAGCGGCAGAAATCGAGTAAGCCAGCAACGCCGAGACAACAAACGCCGCCCCGGAGGCTGCGCTGGCGATCCAGCCAATGGCCTTTTCACTCAGACGGCCACCAAAAATAATGTTGATGAGCAATCCCAGGACGGGCGCAAACACCAGCCAGGGAGCGAGGAAGAAGAAACCTTGATTTTCCATGGGTTATCCCTTAAGGCTGTTCATTTCATCTACGTTGATGCTGTGCTTGGTCTTGAAGATCGCCACGATCAACGCCAGGCCCACCGCCACTTCCGCTGCGGCCACTGCGATGACGAAAAAGACAAAAATCTGGCCGCTGAAGCTCTCGAAAGTGCGCGAAAAAGCGACAAAAGCCAGGTTGGCCGAATTAAGCATCAACTCGACCGACATGAAAATGATCAGCGGGTTGCGGCGGACCAGCACACCCAGCGCCCCAATCGTGAACAAAATTGCGGAAAGGATAATGTAGTACGTAACCGGCAACATTTCCGTTTTGCAGAGGGCACCTCAAGCGCTATCTCTGCTCTCCTTTCTCTTTCTTGGTCAAAACAATGGCGCCAACCATAGCCACCAGCAGCAAAATCGAGGTCACCTCAAAGGGAAGAAGATATTCATTGAACAGGTTCATCCCCAATTGGCGAATGGCTTCCATAGTATTCAAACTGGCATCGGGCTGAGCAACCATCAGGGCCAGGCGAGCACGAGAAAGCAACAGATAGGCCATCTCACCTGCCAGCAAAACGCTCAACCCACCGGCCAGCCATTTTTGCCAGGGCAACGCTTTGCCGGGGGGCAAGGTTTCGGTGCCCAACAACATGATGACGAACAGGAACAACACCATGATGGCGCCCGCATAGACCGTCACCTGAGCCATTGCAATGAAAGGAGCACCTAAGAAAAGATAGAACACGGCCACCGTGGCAAAATTCAGCACCAGGAAGAGTGCCGAATACACCGCGTTACGACTGAACAACATGCCGAGCGCGGTGGCCACGGCGATCAGGGCGAGGATGAGAAAGAGAATCAGATCAGTGCTCATGGCTCTCCATAATCAATCTGTCGGATCTTTCATTTCAGGCACCGAACGTGTATACACGCCTGGTTCCACCTTGCGCGGGGTGGTCATATCCGGGGAGGGCACCGGCTCTAGCAGCATTTCCTTCGTGTAAATGGCCTGACGGCGATCCGTGAATGTCAATTCGTAGTTATCGCCCAGGACAATGGCCTCCGTCGGACAGGCGTCCTCGCAAAAGCCACAGAAAATGCAGCGGAGCATGTTGATTTCATAGGTAGAGGCATAGCGCTCGCCGGGCGAAAAGCGCATCTCATCAGTATTCTCAGCGGCTTCGACAAAGATCGCATCGGCCGGACAAGCAGCTGCACACAACGAGCAACCAATGCACTTCTCCAGGCCATTCTCATAACGCTTCAACACGTGACGTCCACGGAATCGCGGCCGAACCGGGCGTTTCTCCTCGGGATACTGAATCGTCACCGGCCGTTCAAACATGGACTTGAGCGTTGTGCTCAGCCCACGAGCGATTTCGACAAAAGGATCAAGCACGCTCATATAATTTTCTCCTCAATGTGCGATCTATCATCATCACCGCCACCGCGCCTGCCACTAAAGAGAGCACCGGCACAAGCACCAGATACCAGGTGTTATTGAACTCCTGCGCCAATAAAATGCCCACCGCGGTGATGAAGACCACCACTAAAGAAAGGGGCAAAAGCACCTTCCAACCAAATGCCATCAGCCGGTCATAACGAATGCGTGGCAGGGTAGCCCGCACCCAAATCATGCCAAACAGCAAGATGACAATTTTGACGAACATATAAATCATCCCCAGCCAGGGATAACGATCCACGCCGGGGCCGAGATAACCGCCGAAAAAGAGGGTCGCAGCAATCGCCGAAATGACGATCATCTTCTGATATTCGGCCATGAAAAACAAAGCAAACTTCATCCCCGAATATTCGGAGTGATAACCCGCGGTCAATTCCTGCTCGGCCTCCGGCATATCGAACGGAGCACGGTTGACCTCCGCCAGGGTCGCAATCAGGAAGATGGCCGCTCCCACCGGCTGCAAGAAGGCAAACCAGATCGAGCGCTGCGCCTCCACAATGTCCAACATACGCATCGAATTCGCCAGCAAGATGGCCGTCACAAACGAAAGTCCCAGCGCCAGCTCATACGAAATCATCTGCGCCGAGGAGCGCATCCCACCCAGCATGGCATACTTGTTATTGCTCGACCAACCCGCCAGCACAATGCCATACACCGCAATCGAGGCTACCGACATGAGATACAACACACCCACATTGATGTCAGCGATATAAGGCGTGATCACTCGCCCAAACAAAACCATCGGCGGGTTGACCGGCCCCCACGGGATGACCGCGGCAATCACGATGGAAGGCACCACCGTCACCACCGGCGCCAGGAAAAAGACCACCTTATAAACCTTCGCCGGAGTCAATTCTTCCTTGAAAATCAGTTTAATCGCATCGGCAACCGGCTGAAGCAACCCTTGCGGACCAGCACGATTTGGCCCGATGCGCACCTGAATCCGCGCCAGGGCGCGACGCTCATAAAGCGTCAGATAGGCAAAGCCGGTCAAAAGCGCCAGAGTCAGGACCAACGCCTTGATCGTCCAGATAAGCAGCAGCATCCAATCCATAATCACTTCACCTTTGCCACAACAGGCTCGCGGATGGCCAGGCCCATACTGCGCGGAACCAGCATCACACCCGCCGAAATCGACTCATCCATGCCGACGACCGCTTCGCCGCTCACCCCATTCAGGCTGACCGTCACCCGTTGGCCGGGCTGCACACCCAACCGTTTGGCCGCTTCAGGATGCAGGACAACCGTCGCTTCACCAATATGGGCTTTGAGCAATTCCGAAGGAAGAACAGTCAGGCCACGATCGTACAGCTTGGTGACCGGCACTGCCAGAAGTTCGTTCTCCGCCGGGCGCAGCCCCGCTTCGCGCCGGACCTCGGGGGTGGTGACCGTTTCACCGCGCTGCGCGGCCGCTGACAGGGTCACCCCCAATCCTTGCGTGTTCTCATACGTTGTGCCACCGTAATACAAATCGCGGCGCCCCACAATAGGCCACTGCTCTTTGACTTCTGCCAGTCGGGCGTAATTCAAACCAGCAAAATTCTTTACGTTTGCCGCGATCCGATCAAACACCTGTTGCGCCGAATCGGCCACCAGGTTCAGGCCGAGGCGGTTGCCAATGGCCGCGGCAATGGCAAAATCGGGGCGTGATTCGCCTTTAGGCGGCACCGCCGCATAGAAGCGTTGCACCCGCCGCTCGCCCGAAGTGAACGTCCCCTCGCGTTCGCTGAACGCCTGAGCCGGCAAGACCACATCCGCCATCCGGCTGGTCACCGTCTCTTGAATATCCTGCACCACGACAAAAGCCGCCTCCTTCAATGCTGCGGCCAGAGCCGGATCATCGCCCGCCGGATCCGCGCCGACAATGTACACTGTCTTGCCACGCAGCGCCGTCGCCAGGTCAGCCTGCGGGCGCAGGCCAAGTTCCCAGGCGCCCTGGTCGTTGACCCGCTGCCAGACGCCGATCAATCCGTTGTCAGGCTTGCCCACATGGCCCGTGCTTTGCAGCAAGTTGGCGCAGGCTGCTGCCAGGTTAGCCGAACCGCTCAGCCCCAGCCCTTCGCTGCCGAAGAACACCACCGCGTTTTGGGCCGAAGCAAACGCCTCGCCGATCGCACCTTTTTCCTTCAAATCCAAAACCGTTTTGACCTCATCGCCATAGGCATAGCGGATAACGAATTTAGCAAAGCGATCCAGCCTGGTCTGACGGGGGTTGGCCACAATCAGGGTCGCGCCGCGATCGGCGGCCTGTTTGACGCGCAACCACCAGATAGGCGCTTCTTCATACAGGTCAGAAGCCACCACCAGAATTGCATCTCCCTTGCCCAGGGCCGCCAGGTTGGTACCGGCCGTCATTCCCAGCAGGGTGGTCCATTCACCGCCACCCATTTCGCTGTAGAACACTGCCTGGCCGCCTGCTCCCTCAGCAAGCGATTTCAGATTGAATAAATCTTCATTGGCAAGGCGTCCTGAAGCCAGCACCACCAGGTCTTTTCCGGCCTCGCTGAATTTGCGCGCGGTAACATCCAGCGCTTCATCCCAGCTAACAGCCGCGTGTACTCCCTCTTTGCGCAAGAGGGGCCGTTTGAGGCGGTTTTCACTGCGGGTAAAGTGATGTGCGAAGCGTCCTTTGTCGCAAATCCAGATTTCGTTAACTTCCTCGTTCTGACGCGGCATCACACGCTTGATGACGATCTCGCCGCCAGAACGGGCTTCGCGCCGCGTATTCAAGGTGATGTTGCATCCAACCGGACACTGGGAACAAATCGAAGCGGTTGCTTGCAATTCCCAGGCACGTGCCCCAAAGCGGAAATCTTCGGTGGTCAAAGCGCCCACGGGGCAAATATCGGTGGTGTTGCCCGAAAATACCGAATCGAAAGGCGGCTCAGAGATCGAGATGATTTGCGTGGAACGGCCGCGCTCATCAAAGCCAAGCACCGCCTCGCCGACGATCTCATCCTGGAAGCGAATACAGCGCGCACATTGAATGCAGCGCTCGCGATCCAGCCAGATCAGATCGCCCAGCGGAACCTGCTTGGGCAGATGCATTTTTTCGTCGTAAAGGAAACGGCTCTGGGCAGGCCCATGCGCCATCGTCAAATTTTGCAGTGGGCACTCGCCACCCTTGTCGCAGATTGGACAATCCAGCGGATGGGAGGTGAGCAAAAATTCCACCGTGCCGCGCTGCCCATCGCGTGCTTTTTCCGAGGTCAATTGGGTCTTGACGACCATCCCCTCCGAGACGGGGTTGGTACAAGCCGTCTCCAGCTTGGGCATGAATTGAATCTTGGGCTGGCCATTTTCCATGACGACCTGGCCAGTGGCGCGATCAATCACCGGGCGGCCAATTTCCACCAGGCACATCCGGCACAT
This sequence comes from Anaerolineales bacterium, assembly GCA_034433385.1. Taxonomy (GTDB): domain Bacteria; phylum Chloroflexota; class Anaerolineae; order Anaerolineales; family Villigracilaceae; genus DAOUAN01. The sequence goes on from DAOUAN010000099.1 coordinate 16,881, forward strand.
GCCTACCGGTTCCATCTTGGGATGGTAGCAAAAGACCGGAATATCAATGCCGACCATCTTGGCGGCATCGACGACCAGCGTTCCGGCCGGAACGGTGACCTGTCGCCCATCAATCGTAAGCGTTACCTGTTTCGTCATGCGGACTCCGTAACCGCTTTTTGAATTTTGAAATCCTGCGGGAAGCGTTCAATTCCCGTTACGACTGCCATGGTGGCAAATTCTCCCAAAGCACACAGGCACTTGCCCTGCATTTGTTTGGCCACGTTGTAAAGCAGGTCCACATCTGCCTGGCTGGCCTTGCCGGCATGAATGCGCTCGGTCAAGTGTTGCATCCAGTAATTGCCTTCACGGCAGGGGGTACACTTGCCACACGATTCATGGCGGAAGAAGTGAACCGTTTTGTTGATCACCCAATCGATGCTCACGGTATCGTCAATCACAATCACCGAGGCCGAGCCGAGATCAGCGCCCAGGGTACGCACCGAGGCATAATCCATAGGGGTATCGAGCGCCTTATCATCCACCACGATCAGCGAGGAGGATGCTCCAGCCGGCATGATCGCCTTGATTGGTCGATCATCCAGGATTCCGCCGCCGTATTCGTAAATCAATTGGCGGAAGGTAGTGCCGAAGGGCAATTCATAATTGCCGGGTTTGCGCACGCGCCCAGAGAGCGAAAAAATCTTGACGCCGGGGCTATCCGCCGTGCCCATCGTTTTGTACCATTCAGCGCCATGGGTCAGGATCATGGGCACGTTGCTCAAGGTCTCCACATTGTTGACAACGGTCGGTTTACCATACAGCCCAAAGGATGGCGGGAAGGGTGGACGAACGCGAGGCTGGCCGCGCTTTCCTTCAATCGATTCCAGCAAGGCTGTCTCTTCGCCGCAGATATAAGCCCCTGCGCCCAGATGGGTGTAAATGCGCAAGGAATAATCACTGCCGAAAAGGTTTTCGCCCAGGTAGCCAGCTTTTTCCATCTCGGCAATTTTCTCATCCAGGAATTGGGCGATCTGCCAGAATTCGCCACGCAAATAGACGTAAGCCCGATTAGCGCCTACCGCATAGGAGGCAATAGCCACTCCTTCCAGGAACTGGAAAGGATTGTTCTCCATAATCTCGCGGTCTTTGAAGGTGCCCGGTTCGGATTCATCGGCATTGGCGACCACATAATGCGGCCAGTTGTTGTTGTCCATAAAGGACCATTTCATGCCGGTGGGGAAACCGGCGCCGCCGCGTCCACGCAGGCCCGAATTTTTAACGACCTCAGTGACTTCGGTCGGCTTCATCTGCGTGACTGCTTTTTGGAAGGCCGCGAAGCCGCCATTGGCAAGGTAAACGTCCAGATTTTTAATTTCCGGGATGTCACGATGACGAAGGAGAACGTGTGCCATCACTTCACCTCCTTGCCAGTGCGACGCAGGGCCTCAATGAGTTCAAGGGTCTTATCTACGGTCATGTTTTCATGATAGTGAATGCCATCTGGCCCCTGGGTTTGCAAGACAGGCGCTTTGTTGCAACCTGCCAGGCACATCACCTCTTCGATGGTAATCAACCCATCGGGGGTAGTCTCACCGACTTTGATGCCCAGATTGCTGCACAAGTCAGCCAGGAAGTTCTCAGCGCCACGCAAAGCGCAGGGCAAATCGGTGCAGACCTGCATCCGATATTTTCCGGCTTTCTCATCATGATACAGTGTGTAAAAGCCGACAATGGAGGCCACCTCGGTCTCAGTGATTTCAAGGAGGTGGGCGATGTCTTTCATGGCATCTTTGGTGATGTAGCCTTCCTCGCGTTGAGCCAGGTACAGCAAAGGCATCACCGCCGAGCGTTTGTGCTCTGGCGGATATTTCGCCAGGATCTTTTCTACTTCCTGCGGATATTTTTCAGCCAGACTCATCGGTCAATATCTCCGAGGACAATGTCTGTGCTGCCAATCACGGCAATCAGGTCTGCAATCAGCAGGCCACGCACCATTTCCGGCAACACCTGTAGGTTATCAAACGAGGGCGTCCGCCAGTGAATTCGATAGGGCTTGGGGCCGCCATCGCCTTCCAGGTACACGCCCAATTCCCCGCGCGGCGATTCGACTGCACTGTAGATGCTACCTTTAGGGGCGGGGAATCCTTCCGTCCACAGTTTAAAGTGGTGAATTAGCGCTTCCATACTGACGCCGATCTCGGAACGGGGGGGTGGGACAAACTTGCGGTTCGTCGAGCGCACCGGTCCCATGGGGAGTTTGTTCAGCGCTTGTTCCACGATTTTGAGCGATTCGCGCATTTCTTGAACACGCACCAGGTAGCGAGCGTAGACATCGCCTTCGGTGCGAGTGGGCACTTCAAAATCATATTGCTCGTAACCGCAGTAGGGGCGCTCTTTGCGTAAATCCCACTTCACGCCGCTGGCGCGCAACATTGGCCCGGTGACGCCATACTGCAAGGCAGTTTCCTTCTTCAGAACGCCGATCCCCACCACACGGTCCAGGAAAAGCGGGTTTTTGGTCAAAAGCGACTCGTATTCATCAATTCGTTTAGGGAAAATTTTGATGAAGTTTCGTACCGCGGATTCGAATTCGACCGGCACATCGCGCCACAGCCCACCCGGACGAATGTAGGTAGTCATCATGCGTTGTCCGGAGCACATCTCCAAAATATCCAGGATCATCTCGCGCTCGCGGAAGCAGTAAAGGAACATGGACATGGCCGCCAGGTCCAGGGCCGAGGTTCCCAGCCAGACCAGGTGCGAGGCAATGCGTTGCAGTTCGGCCAGGATGACGCGAATCGCCTGAGCACGCGGGGGAACATCCAGGTCCACCAGTTTTTCTACAGCCATGCAGTAAGCCAGGTTGTTGCCGACCGTATTGAGGTAGTCAAGACGGTCACTCATAACCTCGGCTTTCTGGTAGGTCTTGGCCTCCATGTTTTTCTCGACGCCTGTATGCAGGAAGCCAATGTCTGGCAGGCAGTTGACCACGATCTCACCATCCAGCTCCAGCAAGAGGCGCAACACCCCATGGGTACTGGGATGTTGCGGCCCCATGTTGAGCAACATGGTCTCGCCTTTCACGGCGCGATCCGAAACAAGGTGCTTGATTTCGTCAACCGTAACTTCTTGCAGTTGTGTCATAACTGTCATTCCTTGGCATAAGGCTTGCGCAGGTCAATCTCTTCGAAGTTGAAGGTGAACTGCGGTTCCTCGTAGCCCAACGGATAGTCTTTTCGCAAGGGGTGGCCTTCCCAATCCGGCGGCATGAGAATGCGCCGCAGATCGGGGTGACCCTCGAAGCGGATGCCGAACATGTCCCAAATTTCCCGTTCGCGCCAGTTTGCATTGGCATACACACCCGTCACGGTGGGCAACCGCGGATCGTCGCCATCTACCGGCACACGCAACTGCAATGACAGGTTGTGCGAAAGGGAGGTCAACTGATAGATGACGTGAAAACGCGGAGTTTGCTGAGGCCAGTAATCCACCGCAGTCATGGCCGAAAGCAATTCAAACTGAGAGGCGTCACGCAGCATTTTCAACGCTTCCACAATATGCGCGGCCGAGATGATGACATGCACTTCGCCACGAAACTCTTCCATGGAAACATCAAATTTTTCCTGCAACGCCTGGACGATTGGTTCGAGTTTATTGTCCATAGTCCATCCTGTATCCGCAGGCGCTCTGCGCACTACCCTGAAGATCGGGCAGCGACGCAGGATGCGCGGCTTCGCAGATCATCCTTTGGCTAAATCTTTAAACTTTTGGGCCTGAACTTTTTCGTATAACGTCATCACGCCATGAATCAGCGCTTCGGGGCGAGGCGGGCAACCGGAGACATAGACATCTACCGGCACAACCTCGTCCACGCCCTGAACAATGGCATAATTGTTGAATACGCCTCCACACGAAGCGCAATCCCCCATCGCAATCACCCACTTGGGTTCAGGCATTTGATCATACAAACGACGCAGTACCGGAGCCATCTTGCGCGAAACACGCCCGGCGACAATCATCAAATCGGATTGGCGCGGGCTGGGACGCATCAACTCCATACCAAATCGGCTCATGTCATAATGCGAGGCCTGGGCAGCCATCATCTCAATCGCACAACAGGCCAGGCCGAACAGCATCGGCCACATTGCTCGGGTTCGCGCCCAGTTGACCGCTGTCTCCAGCGTCGTGGTCACGATACCCATTTCACCGAGTTTTTCCTCTACTCCCATTCGAGGGCTCCTTTCTTCCACGCGTAAAAGTAACCAACCAGTAAGATGAGGATAAAGACCAGCATCTCCATCAGGCCGAAAATCCGCAATTGGCGAAAGACAACCGCCCAAGGCAAAAAGAAGACCACTTCAATATCAAACAAAATAAAAAGAACGGCGATGAGGTAAAAGCGCACCGGCATACGCCGTGTGCCTTCTCCATAAGGATTCATGCCCGATTCATAGGGCATCGACTTGACTGCCGTTTTCTTCTTTGGGCCAAACAATTCCCCCAGGCCAATGGCGATCAACGCAATCACAGTAGCCAGACCAAGCATGACAGCAATGGCAAAGTATTCAAGGAGCATGGACACCTCTCAATTGGTTTTACCTACCACGCGGGCGAAGTATATCATAAGAGACTTTCAGCGACCAGACAATGTGTCACATTTCACAAAACTGTACGATAATGGTCATAATGATTATAAGTCTCTTTTTTGTCCGATTTTTGGACGAGAAAATCGCCGGAGATCGCTCCCCGGCTTAGAGATTTTTTCATCCCAAATAATCTCGCAACGTCTTGCTGCGCGTTGGATGCCGCAGCTTACGTAATGCCTTCGCCTCAATCTGGCGAATACGCTCACGCGTCACGTTGAAATAACGGCTGACCTCTTCCAGAGTATGATCCTTCCCATCCAGCAGCCCAAAATGCAACTCCAACACCTGGCGCTCGCGCTCGCTTAATGCTGCCAGAGCATGTTGCACCTGCTCGCGCAACATCTCGCGCATGGCCGAATCCATCGGCTCCAGGGCATCTTCATCTTCGATAAAATCCCCCAATTGGCTGGAATCTTCATCCCCAACCGGCCCTTCCAGGGAAACCGGCTCCTCCGCTGAACGCAAGATGCGATCCACCTTCTGCGCGGCGTACTCCCAGCGACGTTGAACACTCTCCGGGATGGGAACACCTTCCGCCCGGGCGCGCAAGATCGTCTGCACATCCTCAACCGGCAGGTAACCAACCTCCAGCGCCAATTCTTCTTTGGTCGGTTCGCGACCTAATTCTTGCGTCAGGCGGCGCTGCACCCGCAAGAGACGGGTGATCGATTCAAACAAATGTACCGGGATGCGAATCGTACGCGCCTGCTCGGCAATGGAACGATTAATCGCCTGCCGAATCCACCAGGTGGCATACGTGCTGAATTTATACCCCCGGCGCGGATCAAACTTACTCACCGCCCGCAACAAACCCAGATTGCCTTCTTGAATTAAATCCAGAAACGAAATGCCGCGCCCTAAATAACGCTTGGCCACACTGACCACCAGGCGCAAATTAGCGCGAATCAAAGCCTGATTCGCATCCTCCGCCCGGCTGTGAATCTCCGTCACCTGCGCAGCAAGCACTTCTTCAGACGGCAAATTGCGGTACAGGGTGCGCAACGCTGGCAAATCATGCTTGTGTTGAATATATTTGAGCAACCAATTCGCATATTCGGGCGGCAACAAATAAAAGCATAAAAACACATTGTAAGCATGGCGCACCATCCCGTCCCACAAGGGATCCGTCCCCCAACGATCGTGATCCAGATACGCCCGGAAATAAGAAGGCACGTCGCTTTGCCAGCCATCGCGCAAAGCCTGAGCCTCGCTGAGCATCAACGCCAGGTCGGGCAGCTCATTTTTCAGCCGAACCACATCCTCTCGCAAACGCTTCCACGAAGTAACCAACTCGTGCAGTAAAGCACGATAAACAGCGCTCATTTCCCCTTCTTCAGCATCGCCACCGTGCTTGAAGTAGGCACGAAGCAACCGCTCCCCCTCAATCAGCGTCGCCAGGCGAAACTCACTATCGGCATCCAGCAATTTCACCTGTCCAATTTCGCGCAAATACAACCGCACCGGATCTTCGGCCAGTTCCTCCACCAGTTCCGGGCTGGCCAGGTCCAGGTCTTCCTCCAGTTCCTCCTCCTGGGCCAAAAGCACCTCATCCGGTTCTCCCACATCTTCCAGCAAATTTAACTCTTCCGCAAGATGCTCATTTTCCAAACCATCGCCCGCCTCTCCCCTGGCTAGCGGAAGAGACTTACTATTCAATTCTTCAGAAGGAACGAGAGTGTGTTTACGTTTGGTGGGCATCTTCATCATTCCCAGTAAAAATCTACAAACTATAGTCGCTTTGCCAGAGCGCGATCCAAATGACTGCGCAAACGGCTAAACTGCAAGGCCATCTCCTGGTATTTCTTCACCCGCAAATCCCCGGCCTGTTGTGCCTCTTCCATAATAAACCGCAGCTGATTCAGATTTTCTTCCACCACAAAGCGGCGAATTTGCACTACACTGCGAAACAGTTCTTCTAACAGCTTATCTGCCACTGTCTCTTGCTGAGACATCAGCTCCGCGGTCAGGCCCTGCAACGAAGGCGGCATTTCCTGGCGGACAAATTCATGCGGCTCAATCCGATCTTGCTCCAACGCCTGGCGTATCAGTCGCAACACAATCTGATGATCAGTATACTCGAAATCCTCCACCGACAAAGGACTCAGCCCGGCCTCTTGCAACATTCGATCCAGGCGATACAACAATTCTGGCTGGCGGTACAAAATGCCCAGGCAATACGCCTCAATTTTTTGGATCGGGCGGATGATCGGCCCGACTGGCGGAGTCATCACCCGCTGCCTTTCCCCCTCTTCACGGCGTCTCGGCGCCCGCCTCCCGCGCGGACCTTGAGCGGGCGCGCCGATTAAAGCGCGTTCATCCACCCGTAAGAAACGCGCCAGCGCCTGTCGGTAACTATCGCGCTCAACCGGGTTGGGCAAATCCTCGATCAGCGGCAGCACCTGAGCAGCGATCTCCGCCTTCACCTTGGGGTCTTCCAGGTTGCGCCCGATGGCCAGCGTTTCCATCACATGGGTCACGATCGGTTTGGCATTTTCGATCAAGTGCGCCCATTCGCCCGCATCGCGGGCCACCAGTTCATCCGGGTCTAAGCCATCGGGGATAGTGGCCACGCGTAAATCGGCCTGCAAACGGGCTTCATGACGGAGCAAGCCGCGAGCGTCGAAGGCCAGTTCTTCCTGACGATCCATCGCCAGACGCGCCGCCTCGAGGCCGCGACTCACCGCTTTTTGGCCGGCCACATCCGGGTCCAGCGCAAGCACGATGCGCCGGCTGAAGCGCTTGAGCAGGCGCAGTTGCTCCTCGGTCAGTGCCGTGCCCATCGGCGAGACCACGTTCTCATATCCCGCCTGATGCAGGGCAATCACATCGAGGTAGCCTTCCACGATCACTGCCTGATCGGCAGCGCGAATCGCCTTGCGTGCCCGATCCAGGCCATAAAGCAGCCGCCCTTTGGAAAAAATGGGCGTTTCGGGCGAGTTTAAAAATTTGGGGACATCGTTCGGGTCCACCACGCGCGCCCCGAAGCCCGCCATGCGTCCCTGCTCATCGCGGATGGGAATCATGATGCGGTGGCGGAAGCGGTCGTAAACAGTAGAGGGGGCCTGGGCAGATGAGTCCGCTTCGCGGACGGTAAGGAGACCGGCGTCAATCAAATCCTGTTCGGAGTAGCCGCGTGAGGTGAAGTGCCGGAGGGCGTTATCCCAGCCGGGAGGCGCGTAGCCCAGCCCAAAGGTCTCGATCGTCGCATCGCTCAGGCCGCGTTTTTCGCGCAGGTAGGCAAGGACTTCCTTGTTGGCGAGCAAATGACTGCGGTAAAAAATGACGGCGTCTTCCAGCAGTTTGCGCAGATGGTCATAGGCTTCTTTTTGCTGCGGCGTCTCGCGCTGCATCTCACTGAGTTCCACGCCGGCGCGCCGGGCCAGTCGTTGCAACGCCTCTTTGAAGTCAATCCCCTCTTTTTTCATCAGGAATTTGAAAATATCGCCACCTTCATTGCATGCGCCGAAGCAACGCCATGTTCCAGTCTCTGGCCAGACGACGAAGGCCGGCGTGTGCTTGTTCTCGTGGAACGGGCAAAAGCCGGTGTAATTACGCCCGGTTTTGCGCAATTTCACCCCGGCCTCTGAGACGAGGTCGACAATATCAACGCGAGATTTGATTTCGTCAATCGTGGACATGGGTAAGGGGCAATAGTAATTGGTGATTTCAGATAAGTGAATTATAGACGGGTTTGGGGATTTGGCAAAATATAAACCGCAGAGCCAGGAGGCGTCTGCGGTTTGACGGGTGTACTGCACAGGCTGAACAATCACTCTGGTACTTCAAACACATCATCCTCCGTTCGAGGAATGAAAGTTGCACTGCAGGTTCACGGATGGGAGAGGAAGAGAACAGGCAATGAAGATGGGAAGTGCAAAATCTCGCCCCTGAGGTCGTTTTTCAAGCTTTATCGGCCCGTTGCACAAAAGTCAGGCTAAAACACCGCCGCGCCGTAATGCAGCGCCGCAGTGAGCATGTGGACGGTGGCTTTTTCGAACTCCACAAGTTTGCCGTCCGACCAGATGTATTTTGACTCCATTCCCATAACTCAATTCTCCTCGATTCGTTTAATGATTTCATCCGCCATCTGGCGGGTGGTGAGTTTGCCGCCCAGGTCGGCAGTGCGACAGCCTTCGGCAATGGCTTGGTTCACGGCGCGTTCGAGCGCGACGGCTTCGGATTCTAACCCAAACGAGTGACGCAGCATCATCGCCGCCGAAAGGATTGTGCCGATTGGATTGGCGATTCCCTGCCCGGCGATGTCGGGCGCGGAGCCGTGAATCGGTTCGTACAAGCCCATCCGCGCTTCGCCCGCGGACCTCGAGTCGGCTTCGCCCAAACTGGCAGATGGCAACATCCCCATCGAACCCGCCAGGACGGAGGCTTCGTCGGTGAGGATGTCGCCGAACATGTTCTCGGTGACGAGGACATCCAGCGAGGCGGGCGAGGCGATCAGGCGCATGGCGGCAGTATCTACCAGCGTATGCTCAAGTTCGATGTCGGGATTCGCCGTCCCGACGCTGGAAGCGATTTGCCGCCACAAGCGGGAGGATTCCAGCACGTTCGCCTTATCCACCGAGGTGACCTTTTTTCTGCGTCCGCGCGCCAGTTCAAAGGCAAGGGTGAGGATGCGGCGGATTTCGTAGTCGTAGTATTCGAGGGTATCCACCGCGCGCTCTGCGCCGTCTCTCATTTCGCGCATCTTGGGCTGACCGAAATACAACCCGCCGGTCAGTTCGCGCAGGACGAGAATATCCACGCCGCGCAGTTTTTCAGGCTTGAGCGGGGAATGCTCCACAAGGGCGGGATGCACTTTGACCGGACGAAGGTTGGCGAACACGCCCAAGCCTTTGCGCAGGGCGAGCAGTCCGCGCTCGGGGCGGTCTTTGGCGCGAGGGTCGTCCCATTTCGGTCCGCCAACTGCGCCGAGCAGAACCGCGTCGGATGCCTGGCAATCGGCGAGGGTTTCATCGGTGAGGGACGAGCCGTATTTGTCAATGGAACAGCCGCCCATCAGCCGCTCTTGAAAATCGAAGGTGTGATTGTATTTGCCGGCGACGGTTTCCAGAACGCGCACGGCTTCGCCGACCACTTCGGGACCGATGCCGTCGCCGGGGAGCAGGGTGATTTTGAAGTTCAAGATGAGTCTCCTGATATGACCGCAGACGACCGACCGCTGACCGTTTTGTCGTCCAGGGTCGGCGGTCTGCCGTCGTGATCCTAATGCGCCACCATCAAGCCATACTCCACCGAATCCGCAAGGGCACGCCAGGAGGCTTCGATGATGTTGGTGCTTGCGCCAACGGTGCTCCAGCGGCTGGTGGCATTGCGGGTGTCAATGAGGACGCGGGTGATGGCTTGCGTGCCGTTCTCCGAATCGAGGATGCGGACTTTGTAATCGGAGAGGTGAAAGTTTTTGATTTGCGGGTAATAGCCAGCCAGCGCTTTTCGCAGGGCATTATCCAGCGCGTTGACAGGACCGTTGCCTTCGGCGGCGGTGTGCAACACCTCTCCGTTCACCCGCACTTTGACGGTGGCTTCGGCGAAAATGCCGCGTCCCTGACGGTGTTCCACGTTGACGAAGAAGTCAATCAGTTCAAAGGGCGGTTTGTAGCCGTATTCCTGCCGCTTCAACATCATCGCTACCGAGGCTTCTGCCGCTTCGAAGGAAAAGCCGCGCGCTTCGAGTTCCTTGATTTCGTTGAGGACAGGCACGACTTCCTCGCCCTCCACTTCCACGCCGTGTTCTTCGGCTTTGCTGAGCAGGTTGCCGCGCCCGGATAAATCGGACACGACGACGCGCATGCGGTTGCCGACGAGTTCAGGCTCAATGTGCTGGTAGGACTGCGGCGAACGGCGCATTGCCGCCACATGCACGCCGCCTTTGTGCGCGAAGGCGCTCTTGCCGACAAACGGCAGGTGTTCATCGGGGGTGATGTTCGCCACTTCGGCGACGAAATGGGAAAGGTCGTATAAATGCCGAAGGTTTCCTTCGGGCAGGCAGGAATAACCCAGTTTCAGTTCCAGGTTCGCCATAATGGAACACAGGTTGGCGTTACCGCAGCGCTCTCCCACCCCGTTGATGGTTCCCTGCACCTGTATCGCTCCCTCGCGCACGGCAACGAGCGAATTGACCACGGCGCATTCCGAATCGTTGTGGGTGTGAATGCCAAGCGGGTGATGGATTTCCTTCTTCAACTCGCCAAAGATGCGCTTGATTTCCCAGGGAAATGTCCCGCCGTTGGTGTCGCACAGGACAAGCGTCTCTGCGCCGCCGCGGATGGCGGCACGCAGGGTTTCGAGGGCGTAGGAGGGGTCGGCTTTGTAGCCATCGAAGAAGTGTTCGGCGTCGTAGATGACGCGCTTGCCGTTGGCTTTGAGGTAGGCAACGGACTCTTCGATGATGCGCAGGTTGTCGTCGAGGGTGGTCAGCAGGACATCGGTGACGTGCAGGGTCCACGTCTTGCCGAAGATGGTGCAGACGGGGGTGTGCGAAGCGAGCAGGGCTTTGATGTTGGCGTCGTCTTCGGGTCCGTTTTTGACGCGGCAGGTGGAGCCAAAGGCGGCGATGATGGCATGCTTCCACTGCATATCGCGGGCGCGCTGGAAGAATTCGGCATCCTTGGGGTTGGAGCCGGGCCAGCCGCCCTCGATGAAGGCAACGCCGAGCTCGTCCAATTTTTGGGCGATGCGGACTTTATCGTTTGCCGAGAGGTTGAAGCCTTCGGATTGGGTTCCGTCGCGCAGGGTGGTGTCGTAGATTTGGATTTTCATGGTTTGTAGATTGGTAGTTTGGTAGTTTGGTAGATTGGTAGTTTGGTAGATTGGTGAACCAATTTGCCAATTTACCAATTTACCAATTCACCGACTACCGACTTTCGTATTCCGCAATCTCTTTTTCGAAGCGCAGGATGTAGCCGAGTTCGTCCACGCCGTTGAGCAGGCAGGTTTTGTTGAATGGGTCAATAGGGAAGGTGAACGAGCCTGCGGGGCAGGTCACGGTTTGGGAGGCAAGATCAACTGTCAGTTCGGCGTGAGGCGTTTCTTCCGCAAGGTCGAAGAGCATCTTGTGAGTCGCCTCATCTACGATGATGGGGATGAGTCCGTTCTTCAAGGCGTTGTTGCGGAAGATGTCGGCGAAGGAGGTGGAGATGACGGCGCGAATGCCCCAGGCAGTGAGCGCCCAGGGGGCGTGTTCGCGGCTCGAACCGCAGCCGAAGTTGTCGCCTGCCAGGAGAATTTGTGCGCCCTTTGAGCGGGGCTGGTTGAGGATGAAGGCTGCGTTGGGGGAGCCGTCGTCGTTGTAGCGCCAGTTGTAGAAGAGCGCGTCGGCGAGACCCGTTTTGTCGGTGATTTTGAGAAATTGCGCCGGGATGATTTGGTCGGTGTCCACGTCGTTGACGGGAAGCGGAATGAGGCGGGAGGTGAAGGTGGTGAAGTGAGGCATTTTGGATTTGCGATTTTAGATTTACGATTTTAGATTTACGATTTTGGATTTGTGATTTTGGATTGACGATTATTTTCTGCGTCAAGAAACAAGGGTCCTTGGATCGGTGATAACGCCATTGATCGCGGCTGCCGCGGCGGTGATGGGGCTGGCAAGGAAAGTGCGCCCGCCTTTGCCCTGCCTGCCTTCGAAGTTGCGGTTGCTGGTGGAGACGGCGTATTGAGCGGGCTGGAGTTGGTCGCCGTTCATGGCGATGCACATGGAGCAGCCCGCCTCGCGCCATTCGGCGCCCGCTTCTTTGAAGACTACGTCCAAGCCTTCCTGCTCGGCTTGCTTTTTGACTGCTTGCGAGCCAGGCACAACCAGCATACGCACGCCGTCTGCCACTTTGCGCCCTTTCAGCACGGCGGCGGCGAGGCGTAAATCGGAGATGCGCGAGTTGGTGCAGGAACCGATGAAGACCACGTCCACTTTGTGACCGAGCAGGGATTGACCGGGCTGGAGTCCCATGTAGGTCAGGGCTTTTTCGAAGGCGGCTCGTTGCGAGGCGTCGGCGAAGGAGTCGGCGGTGGGGATGCGGTCGGTGATTTTCATGCCCATACCGGGGTTCGTGCCGTAGGTGATCATCGGTTCGAGTTGGGAGGCGTCGAGGGTGACGGTTTTGTCATAGACCGCGCCTTCGTCGGTGGGAAGGGTCCGCCATTTGGCGACGGCTTTGTCCCAGTCGGCGCCTTGGGGGGCAAACTCGCGCCCGTAGAGATATTCGAAGGTGACATCGTCGGGGGCGATCATGCCGGCGCGCGCGCCGCCTTCAATGGACATGTTGCAGATGGTCATGCGCTGTTCCATCGTCAGGGAGCGAATCGCTTCGCCGGTGTACTCGAAAACATGACCGGTCCCGCCGCCGACGCCGATTTTGGCGATGAGCGCCAGGATGATGTCTTTGGCAGAGACGCCGGGACCCAGCCTGCCTTCCACGCGCACTTCGCAGGTTTTAGGTTTCTTCTGCAAGAGGCATTGCGTGGCAAGGACATGTTCCACCTCAGACGTGCCGATGCCGAACGCCAGCGCGCCGAACGCGCCATGCGTGGCGGTGTGACTGTCGCCGCAGACGATGGTCATGCCGGGCTGGGTGCGCCCCAATTCGGGACCGATGACATGGACAATGCCGCGATGAGGGCTATTCATGCCGTGCAGTTCGATTCCGAATTCGGCGGCGTTTTGTTCGAGCATCCTGATTTGCGCCGCCGCCATGTCGTCGGCGATGGGAACGTCAAGGGGCGTGGTGGGGATGGAGTGATCCATCGTCGCCAGGGTCTTGTCGGGACGGCGGACTTTCAGTCCGCGCTGGCGGAGTCCGCTAAAGGCTTGGGGAGAGGTCACTTCGTGGACCAGGTGCAGGTCAATGTAGAGAATCGCGGGCGCGCCTTCCTCCTGCGCCACAATGTGAGAATCCCAGATTTTGTCGAAGAGTGTTTTAGGCATACGATTTACGATTTGCGATTTACGATTTTCGATTTTCGATTTTCGATTTTCAATTTGCGATTATCCCAGCATCACGCCGAAGTCGTTCGCAACTTTTTCGTGAGTTTCTGTCTGCGCCACGATGAGTTTGTTGAGCGCGTTGATATACGCTTTGACGCTGGCAACGATGATGTCGGTATCGGCGCCATGACCGCCGTACACGCGCGGATATTCGGTTTCGGTCTGCGCGTCCATCGTGGTGTGACCGTTCTTCCCCTGAATGCGCACGGTCACTTCGCCGAGCGCGTCAATGCCTTCGGTAATGGCATGGACGTTGAACTCCAGCAGGGTGCACGGCACGTTCACGATGGCGTTGACGGCTTTGTACGCCGCGTCCACCGGCCCTGTACCCATCGCCGCGTGCGTGTGAACGACGCCGTCCGGTCCGCGCAAACGGACGGTGGCGGTGGGCATGCCCATCGTCCCGCAGGTGACCTGCAGACCGTTCAACAGGTACACGTCGCGCGGCTTGTAGAACTCGTCCGCAATCAGCGCTTCAAGGTCAAGGTCGGTGATGACCTTTTTGCGGTCTGCCAGTTCCTTGAAGCGGGCAAAGGCTTTGTCGAGTTCGACTTCGTCGAGCGAGTGACCCAGTTCGGCAAGGCGGTTGCGAAGCGCGTGACGTCCCGAGTGTTTGCCCAGCACCAGTTTGGTCTGGTTGACGCCCACGTCTTCGGGGCGCATGATTTCATAGGTCAATTGATGTTTCAACATGCCGTCCTGATGAATGCCCGCCTCGTGCGCGAAGGCGTTGGCGCCGACGATGGCTTTATTCGGCTGGACGGGGATGCCGGTGTAATTGCTGACCAGTTTGGAAATGCGGGCGAGTTGGCGCGTGTCAATTCCGGTTTCCAGCCCAAAGATGGGATGCCGCGTCTTCAGCGCCATCACAACTTCTTCCAGCGAAGTGTTACCGGCGCGTTCGCCGATGCCGTTGATGGTCACTTCCGCCTGACGCGCGCCGGCGCGAATCCCCGCCAGCGTGTTCGCCGTCGCCAGTCCCAAATCATCGTGGCAGTGTACCGAAACCGTGATGCCCTCATGCATGCCGGGCGTGTTTTCGATGATGCCCTTGATGAGCGCGTAAAACTCGTCCGGCGTGGTATAGCCCACCGTATCGGGGATGTTCAGCGTGGTCGCGCCCGCCTTGATGGCTTCGCCCAGAACCACATACAAAAATTCAGGGTCAGAGCGTCCCGCGTCTTCGGGGCTGAACTCCACATCTTCGCACAGCGACCTGGCGTACGCCACCATCTCCGCCACGCGCTGAACCACCTCTTCGGGATCCATCTTCAACTTGTGCTTCATGTGAATCGGCGACGTGGCAAGGAAGGTGTGAATGCGCGGCTTTCTGGCGACTTGCACCGCTTCCCATGCCTTGTCAATATCGGATTTATTCGCCCGCGCCAGCGCTGCGATGACGGGAATCTTCGCCTCATTCTCACCCTTCGACACGCTCAGGGCGGCGGGGACGGCTGGGTTGCCCACTTCAAGCGCTATCCGTCTGACGGCTTCGAGGTCATCGGGCGAGGCGGCTGGGAAACCCGCCTCGATAACATCCACGCCGAGCCGCGCCAGATGATGCGCCACTTCCAGCTTTTCGGCGGAGGTCATCGTCGCTCCGGGAGACTGCTCCCCATCGCGCAAAGTGGTATCGAAAATTTTGACATAGTTGCTCATAGGTCTTCCTTTGGATGATTAGAGAGTGGTACTTGCCAATCTCTCCTACTAATTACCAACTGACGTTACGCAGTTGATTCGTGCCGCGACATTCATGTCGCTTGAAACCACAAGATAAATCTCGCGCCACCGCGTAAGGTGAGTTACCAATTACCAATCACTACCCTTTCTTCCAATTCTCCGGTCTCAGCGACCGCACCGCCGCGCCTGCCCGCCACATCTCCGAGTTGCGGATGGCGGCGAGTTCCTTGTCCAATTGCTCGCGATAGTCGGGGCGGCTGTTGGCTTCGAGGGCAATGCGCGCCTCGTGACCGCTCTTCACGCTTTGATACAGTTCCGCAAAGACGGGCGCTACTGCATCGCGGAATCTGTCCTTCCAATCCAATGCGCCGCGCTGGGCGGTGGTGGAACAGTTGGCGTACATCCAGTCCATGCCGTTTTCGCCCACCAGGCGGATGAGCGACTGCGTGAGTTCCTCCACCGTTTCGTTGAAGGCTTCGGAGGGAGAATGTCCATTTCTGCGGAGTTCGTTGTACTGCGCCTCCATCACACCCGCCAGCGCGCCCATCAACACCCCGCGCTCGCCCGTCAGGTCGGAGTACACTTCGTTCTCAAACGTGGTCGGGAACAGATACCCCGCGCCGATGGCAATGCCGAGCGCCACCGTCCGCTCCCAGGCGCGCCCTGTCGCATCCTGATGGACGGCAAAACTGGCATTGATGCCCGAACCGGCGAGAAAATTTGCCCGCACACTGCGCCCCGACCCTTTCGGGGCGACCAGCGCCACGTCCACATGCGGAGGCGGGATGACGCCGGTATCGTCCTTGAACGTGACCGAGAAACCGTGCGAAAAGTACAGCATGTCGCCTTCGTTCAGGCACTCCACAATCTTCGACCATTGCGCGCGCTGTCCCGCATCCGAAAGCAGATATTGAATGACCGTCCCGCGCTCGGCGGCTTCCTCGATGGAGAACAGAGTCTCGCCGGGCACCCAGCCGTCGGCGATGGCTTTCTCCCAGTTCTTCGTCCCCTCGCGCTGACCGACGATGACCTTGATGCCGTTGTCGCGCATGTTCAGCGCCTGCGCAGGTCCCTGCACGCCGTAGCCAAGCACAGCCACCACTTCATCCTTCAGCACCTCGCGCGCCTTCTCCAGCGGGAACTCATCGCGAGTCACAACGTCTTCCAACACTCCGCCAAAATCAATCTTTGCCATGATTTCTATTCTCCTGATTTTTTATAAAATAGATTTTATCTGCAATAACTCAGTTCTCTTTTGCATCGAATTTTCACGAATTTCCCGAAGAAAATTTGCTGTATTCGTGTCATTCGATGCGGAGTTGGCTATTGCAAATAATGACCACTGTTTCGGCGGCGCACCACCGCCAACTGATTACTGATCACTGATTACCGATCACTAACCACCTCCTACGGCGTCATCTCTGCCATTTGCATCACCGCTTCGTAGCGGCGTTCGTTCATGCCTGGCATACGGCGCACACCCTGGTGGATTCCGCGCGTCATCGCGACCTGTCCGGTGCGCACCATCTCGACAATGCCAATCGGGCGCAGGAGTTCGATCATGCCTTCGATTTTGTCTTCGGTGCCTGTAATTTCGACAATGACCGAATCGGGCGCCACATCCACAATGCGGGCGCGGAAGATTTCCGCCAGCCCGTTGACCTCGGCGCGGCGTTCGGGACCGACCCGCACCTTGATCAGAGCCAGGTCGCGGGTCACGGCAGGCTGATGCGTTACATCCTGCACGTCAATCACGTTGACCAGTTTGTACAGGTTCGCCTCGATGCGGTGCGCGTCCACGTCGCCGTTCGGGCAATCCACCACAATGGTCATGCGTGAGACGTTCGGGTCTTCCGTCCGCCCCACCGCCAGCGACTCGATATTGAAGTTGCGGCGGCGGAACAGCGAAGCCACGCGGTTCAACACGCCGGGTTTGTTTTCTACAAGTGCGATGAAGGTGTAGTTCATATCTGCTCCGTTCCTGACAATTAACAAGTACGAGTTGCTCTTTCAAACGTAAATTGGTAATTGGTAAATTGGGAATTGGGAATTGGGAATTGGGAATTAGGCTTTCACCGGTCTGCGGATCATCTCGTGCAATGCCGCACCCTGCGGAACCATGGGATAGACGGCATCTTCTTTTTCCACTTTGAATTCAAGGACAACGGGACCCTCGGTTCGGCGCGCCCAGGCAATTGCCTCCTGAACTTCTTCGCGCCGGGTGACGCGCCGCGCCGGAACACCATGCGCTTCCGCCAGTTTGACGAAATCGGGCGTGCGCATGTTGACCGCCGAGTAGCGTTTGTCGAAAAAGAATTCCTGCCACTGGCGCACCATGCCGAGAAAATTATTGTTCATGATGGCAACCTTCACGTTCGCGCCTTCCTGCACGGCGGTGGTCAACTCGGCGGCGGTCATTTGGAAACCGCCGTCGCCAGCAATCGTCCAAATCTCCTGATCCTTCGCGGCAAACCACGCCCCAATGGCAGAGGGAAGACCAAAGCCCATCGTCCCCGCCCCGCCGGAGGTGATCCAGCGATTCGGCTTCTCCAAAAAGTAATATTGCGCCGCCCACATCTGATGCTGACCGACGTCCGTCGTCACAATCGCGTTGCCCTCCGTCGCCTTCCAGATGTCCGCAATGAGATGCGCCACATACAACTTGCCGTCGTCCTCCCAGTTCATGATCGAGCGCGAATCGGAGTCGCGCTTCCAGCCGTTGATTTCCTCCAGCCACTCGTCATGTTCGTACTCGTCCACCAGCGGAATCAAATCCCTCAGCACGGTCTTCACATCGCCCACCAGCGGCACATCCACAAAGACGTTCTTGTGAATTTCGGAAGGATCGATCTCGATGTGAATCTTCTTCGCCTTCGGCGCATAGGTCTTCAGCGTGCCGGTCACGCGGTCATCGAAGCGCATACCGAAAGCCAGAATGAGGTCGGAGTTTTGAATCGCCATGTTGGCATAGGCTTCGCCGTGCATGCCCATCATCCCCAGGCTCAACGGATGCGAGGCAGGAAACGCCCCCAACCCCAGCAGTGTGCTGGTGACAGGCGTTTGCGTCTTCACCGCAAACTGCATCAATTCCTCCTCGGCTTTGGACATAATCACGCCATGCCCGCACAGGATGATGGGCTTTTTTGCCTTTTCGATGAGCGCAACGGCTTCCTCCAGTAAATTGCGCGGCGAGCGGGTCACAGGCTGATAGCCGGGCAGGCGCACCTCTTCGGGATACACAAACTCACACGACTCAACCTGAGCGTTTTTGCAGATGTCCACCAAAACGGGACCCGGACGCCCGCTGCGCGCAATGTAAAACGCCTCCCGCAGGGTTTGGGCAATCTCATCTGCGCGCGTCACGAGATAATTGTGCTTGGTAATCGGCAGGGTGATGCCGGTCACATCCGTTTCCTGAAACGCATCGCCGCCGATCAAATGCGCCGCAACCTGCCCCGTGATGAACACCACCGGCACCGAGTCCATCATCGCCGTAGCAATGCCCGTCACGAGATTCGTCGCGCCCGGCCCCGAGGTTGCCATCGCCACGCCCACCTTCCCCGAAGCGCGCGCGTATCCGTCTGCCATGTGCGCCGCGCCCTGTTCATGCCGCACCAGCACATGATGCACGGGATAATTCAACATGGCGTCATAAATCGGCATATTCGCGCCGCCGGGGTAGCCAAACACCACCTCCACACCTTCACGTACCAGACATTCCCAAACAATTTCAGCGCCTTTCAATTTCATTCTCTCTCCTTTTTAGACCATCGACCATTGACCGTAGACCATGACGGTCTATTGTCTATCGTCCACCGTCCGTAGATAACACCGCGCCCGTATCGGCACTGGTGACAAAATACGAATACCGCTTCAACCACTTCGAGGTGACTTTTGGCTCGAACGGAGGCAGCGCCGCCAGACGGCTCTGAATCTCCGCCTCGCTCAAGCGGACCTCGAGCCTGCGCGCCGCCAAATCAATCTGAATCACATCCCCGGGCTTGAGCGCCGCAATCGGACCGCGCGCCGCCGCCTCCGGCGAAACGTGACCGATGCACGCGCCGCGCGTCCCGCCGCTGAAGCGTCCATCCGTAATCAGCGCCACCTTATCGCCCAACCCCTGCCCCATAATCGCAGACGTGGGCGCGAGCATCTCCTGCATCCCCGGCCCGCCCTTCGGACCTTCATAGCGCACGACGACGCAATCTCCCGCCCTGACCTTCCCCGCCAGAATGCCCGCCATCGCCTCCTCCTGCGAGTCGAAGATAACCGCCGGTCCCTCGAACTTCATCATCGCTTCGCTCACGCCGCCCACCTTCACCACCGCCCCTTTGGGCGCCAGGTTGCCAAAGAGAACCGCCAGCCCGCCGCGCCTGGAATGGGCATTGTCGCAGCGCCGAATTACCTCCTCATCCTTGATGTCGAAACCCTGAATGGATTCCCCCAGCGTCCTGCCGCTGACCGTGATGCGGTCAAAATGAAGCATGCCCGTCCCCCATTGAATCTCGTTCAAAATGGCGGGGATTCCGCCCGCGCGATGCACATCTTCCATGTGCCACTTCCCTGCCGGGCTGACCTTGCAGATGTGCGGCACTTTATCCGCTACGGCATTGATGCGCTCCAGCGGATAGTCCACGCCGGCTTCGTTTGCCAATGCCAGGGTGTGAAGAACAGTGTTCGTCGAGCCGCCCATTGCCATATCCAGCGCGAACGCATCGTCAATTGCCTCGGCGGTGACAATGTCGCGCGGCTTGATGTCGCGTTCGACCAAGGTCATGATCTGCGCCGCCGCCTGCTTCGCCAATTCCTCCCGTTCGGGCGTCTTCGCCAGCGCCGACCCGTTGAACGGCAGCGCCAGTCCCAGCGCCTCCATCAGGCAGTTCATCGAATTGGCGGTGAACATCCCGGAGCACGAGCCGCAGGAGGGACAGGCAAATTTTTCCAGAGTTGCGAGGCGTCTTTCGTCTATTTTGCCCGCGGAATACGCGCCGACGCCCTCGAAGACGGAGATCAAATCAATCGTTTCGCCTTCTGGCGTCATCCCCGCTCTCATCGGTCCGCCGGAAATGAAAATGGTCGGGATGTTGACGCGCATTGCCGCCAGCAGCATGCCCGGCACGATCTTGTCGCAATTCGGAATGCAGACCATCGCATCGAATCGGTGCGCCTCGATCATCGTCTCGACGCAATCCGCGATTAATTCCCGCGACGGAAGCGAGTACTTCATCCCCATGTGACCCATGGCAATGCCGTCGTCCACGCCAATGGTGTTGAACTCAAACGGCACGCCGCCTGCCGCACGGACGGCATCCTTGACGATTTTGCCGAACTCCTGCAAATGCACATGTCCCGGCACCACATCCACATACGAATTGACGATGGCAACGAATGGTTTGTTGAAATCCTCGTCCTGTAAGCCTGTGGCGCGCAGCAAGGCGCGGTGCGGCGCTTTTTCGTATCCCTTTTTGACTGTATCGGATCGCATGGTTCTCCTTTGACTGTTGATCAT
Source organism: Anaerolineales bacterium (assembly GCA_034433385.1). Lineage (GTDB taxonomy): Bacteria > Chloroflexota > Anaerolineae > Anaerolineales > Villigracilaceae > DAOUAN01. Next base: position 37,690 of record DAOUAN010000099.1, read on the forward strand.
GGATAATGGACAAGATCGTCTATGGTCTATGGTCTATGGTCTATCGTCCATCTTCTATCGTCCATCATCCGATGCCGAGATAACAAAAAAGCCGCCCGTGGTTAGGGCGGCTCGTTGCACTTACAAAAGGTGTGTGTGCTTACTTCACTCTCACCGTTGCCATCCTAACCACAAACAGGTCCTTAAGAATAAGGACCGCAATAAGGATGACAATAAGGGAGAGGCTGAAAATGCTGTTCATTTGGCTTGGGATATTTCGCCCGATTATAGGCAAAAACAAAAATTCGTCAAGGGTTGACACCCTGTCATCACTGCCATAGAATACCGCCCAATATGAAAGACCTGCGCTTCGGCACCACCATCACTACTACCTCCGGCATACGCCGTGAGGTATTTGTGCATAGACCGTAGCCAGACAGGTTTATTCCAAACGCACAAACGCCTCACGCGAACGTGAGGCGTTTGCATTTTAACCCGCACAAAGGAGAAGAGTATGTCGGAAACACTTGTCATGAAATTTGGAGGCACCTCGGTAGGCTCTGCTGCAGCGCTGCAAAATGTGGTGCAGATCATTCGCAGCGCCAAACAGGAATGGAAACGAGTCGTGGTCGTGACTTCGGCACTGGCTGGCGTGACCAACCTGCTGTTGGACTCCGCCGCATCCGCTTCGCACGGGAAGGTGGATACACTTTCAGACGCCGAATCCACGCTGAGAGAAAAACACTTCGCCATCGCCGATGCGCTCATCCGGGATGAAAAACTGCGCGAAGCAACAAAAGCAGACATCAACTCGCTAATCGGCTCGCTGATGGATTTGTGCAAAGCCATTGCCGTCCTCGGCGAAGCCAGCCCCCGCGCGCTGGATGCGGTTGCCTCGCTGGGCGAGCGGATGAGCGTGCTTCTGCTGGCGGCAATTGCGAATGACGCCGGCATCCCCGCCCGCGCAATCGAAGCAACCGGCCTGATCATCACCAACGACCATTTTCAAAATGCCCATCCGGACTTAACAGTCACCGCCGAACGAACGCGCGCCCAACTGACCCCCTTGCTGGAGGCGGGCGTGATTCCCATCATCACCGGTTTTCTCGGCGCAACACCCGAAGGGATTGTCACCACGCTGGGGCGCGGCGGCAGCGACTACAGCGCCGCCATCCTCGGCGCTGTCCTCCCCGCAGACGATGTCTGGATTTGGACCGATGTGGACGGCGTGATGACCGCCGATCCGCGGCTGGTGAGCGATGCAGTCACCTTGCCTGAAATCAGTTACAGCGAAATCGCGGAACTTGCCTACTATGGCGCCAAGGTTCTGCACCCGAAAACCATCCGTCCGTTGCGGGATGCTGGCATCGGCTTGCGGATTTGCAACACCTTCAATCCCGCACACCCCGGCACCCGCCTGTCGTATCACCCGCAAAAGAACGGACGGGTGATCAAAGCCGTTACAGCCATTCAAAAACAGCGGCTGATTACGATTGAAGGAGGCGGCATGTTGGGCGTCCCCGGCGTGGCGGCGCGCGCCTTTGGCGCTGTGGCGTCCACCGGTACGAGCGTCCCGCTGATTACCCAGGCTTCCTCGGAGCAATCCATCTGCTTTGCTGTGCCATCCGGTCAGTCGGACACGGTAGTTTCCGCCCTCGAACAAGCGTTTGCGCTCGAGATTCTAAACAACGATATTGACCGCATATGGGCAACGGAGGAAGTGTCCATTGTCACCGTCGTCGGCGAAGGGATGCGGCACACGCCCGGCGTGGCAGGCAGAGTTTTCAGCCAATTAGGTCGCCGCGGCGTGAATGTGCTTGCCATTGCTCAGGGTTCCTCCGAAGTGTCCATCAGCCTCGTCGTGGACGCGGCGGATACGGAGAACGCGGTCAGGTCATTACACGAGTTGATTGTAGAAGTAGAAAGGTAAACAGGCAGACACGTGTGTACGTGTATCCCTGTTTACGTCATCAACATCATTCACCATCGAAAGGAATTTACCATGTCATCCTCCCAAATCCCCGTAGCCGTCCTCGGCGCGACCGGTTCCGTCGGTCAGCGCTTCGTTGCTTTGCTCGAACATCACCCCTGGTTCAAAGTGACCGCGCTCGCGGCTTCGGACCGTTCGGTGGGTCAAAGGTACGCGCAAGCCGCCCGCTGGATTTTGGATACCCCCATGCCCGAATACGCCCGCGAGATGATCGTCGCGCCGGCGGATCCGAAGGTGGTGCAGGCGCAGATTGTGTTTTCAGCCTTGCACACCGAAATTGCCAGGGAACTCGAACCGCAGTTTGCCCGGGCTGGCGCGGCAGTGTGTTCCAACGCCTCGGCATTTCGGCGCGAGCAGGACGTTCCCCTATTACTGCCCGAAGTTAACGCCGACCACATCTATTTGGTGAAACGTCAGCGCAGAGAGCGGGGCTGGAGCGGGTGTATCATCACCAACCCCAATTGCACCAGCACAGGCTTGACCATTGCGCTCAAAGCGCTGGACGAGAAATTCGGCGTGAAAAAGGTCTTTGCCGTTTCTCTGCAGGCGCTTTCGGGAGCCGGCTACCCCGGCGTGCCATCACTGGACATCATGGATAACATCATCCCAAATGTGGGCAACGGCGGCGAAGAGGAAAAGGTGGAGTGGGAGCCGCGCAAAATGCTGGGGAAGTTGCAAGAAGAGAATATCGAACTGGCGGAGATCCAATTCAGCGCCCATACGAATCGGGTGGCAGTAATTGACGGGCATACAGTGTGCGTCAGCGTCGGGCTTGAAGAACCCGCCGATGCGGAAACTGCCATGCGGGTCTTACGCGGGTACGCTGCGCCGCCGTCAGCCAGGGAACTGCCCTCGGCGCCGCAGCCAGTCATCGAGGTCCGGGAAGAAGCGGATCGTCCTCAGCCGAGGCTGGATCGCCTGACCGGAAACGGGATGACCACTGTGGTCGGACGCGTGCGCCGTGATCCTCTTTTCGATCTCAAGTTTGTGGTGCTGTCGCACAATACCATCCGCGGGGCGGCGGGCGCTTCGATTTACAATGCCGAATTGCTGGTGAGCGAAGGATTGCTGGAGGGGTAACGCTAATCCGCCGGGCGCGCCGCCTTCGAAGCCGCGACTCACCGCTTTTTGGCCGGCCACATCCGGGTCCAGCGCGAGCACGCTGCGCCAGCTGAAGCGATTGAGCAAGCACGAATCGCCTTGCGTAGCCGATCCAGGCCATAAAGCAGCCGCCCTTTGGAAAAAATGGGCGTTTCGGGCGAGTTCAAAAATTTGGGGACATCGTTCGGGTGGATTAGCAAACAGAAGGCCTCCGAAGCCGGCGAGACTTCGGAGGCCTGAACACCAGGAAGCATCTCAGCAAGGCATTACTGTCCTGACGACCAGGTGAGTGTCCAGGGACCAATAGGCTTCTCAACAAAACATTGCAGGTCAAACGTCAACCTGCCCGTTGGCGTAAAGCCATCAAACACCAGCGTTTCGGTAAATTGCATATACTCATTGTGATCGTAAAAACGTTCATACAATTCTTTCGCCTGATATTCTTCCATGTTCAAATTGCAATACGGCTTGCTAACCAGCGGTTGAAGCGACCGCAGGCGCAGTGTGTACCCCCGTTCGCTCAGGGTTACGTCTTCAACCAGCAAATCCACCCCACCGACTTGCACCGTATGGTCAACTTTCCAAACCTGGCCACGCTGGGGCTGTTCGCCAACATCGATGCTGAATGAATAATCTCCCTCCAGAGAAACAGCCAGGGCGGGCAAGAGGATGGTCACGGGCGCCTTGACCGGCTTCCATATCTCGATTGCCCAGTAAGCCACATTTCCCCACGGAGAGACCGGCATCAAATCAGGCCGAATCGAGAAGCGGACGGCTTCCCCGTTTCGGTCGCGCACCACAAAATCATAAGGCACTGTGCTCGCCAGGAAATCCGCTGAACCGGGCAAATCGCCCGCATCCGTAAAATTACCGATCAACAAATAGGAATCCTTCAGCTCAACCACTCGCTCCAAATACAACCCCGATCCTGCCGGGACAGGCGTAGGCGTGGCCGGAAAATCTGGCGGATAGATCAGCGGAGTGGAAAGGGACAGCGTCGGCGTCACTGTTGGCAATGACGGGCGAGAAGCCTGAAACGTAGCCGGCAATTCGGTCGCAGGGCGCACATAACCCGCCGGAGCCGGGACCAAATGCAACGGTACCGATGGAATCTGACATGGCGGAAGCAAAGTCACCACATCCACCGAGGGCGCAAGCGGCGGGAAAGTCAGTTTCGCATCCAGCGTGAGATAGCCATTTTCGCCTCCCAACCACCGCGGCGACGCGGGACGCGGCTGAAGCGTCGCGCCATCGGGCAAACGCAGAGTGGGCGCCTCGACACATTGAACCGTCATCTCTTGCGGCCGCCAGGGAATGCCCATGATGCGATACTCCAGAATCGTCTGCTCGGAATCGGCCACCAGATTTCTCACCTCCAACATCAACCCACCCTGAGTAACCCTGACCTTCTCGCCCAAAATGCGCACCTGGTGATCGTTCTGCACCAGGCCCACGCCGGGGATATAGCCCAAAGCGCGCCCCAGCGCATAAGCCACCCCCGAAAACAACGCCAGCGTCAATAAAATCACCAAAACTAACAAGGCTGGTCGGGCACGCATCGTTTGCATCAGACTGCTCCTTTCCTCCACCAAAAGAGAAGCCGAAATATCCGGCCACAAATCCACATCCTCGGGCACAAACTCGGCTGCCAACGTATCCAAAACATGAGACGTTTCTTTTGCCATCATTCCAGGCTCCTTTCCAGCAAAGTGCGCAACCGCTCCCGCGCCGCACTCAACAACCACTTGACCGTTCCTGGGCGAGCATCCAACGCGAGCGTCATTTCCTTTTCACTCATCCCCAGGTAATACCGCATCACCACGGCGGCCCGCTGGCGCGGCGTCAATTGCTCCAGCGCCTGATGGATCTCCCGCTTCAGGGCCTGGAACTCGATTTGAGATTCCACCCCCGCCGCGCTTTGAATCAACCCTTCGACCGCATCGAGACTCAGGGACGCCTGATTCCGTTTCGAGGCGCGTTGCGCCACATCCAACGCCGCATTGACCACGCTCCGCAGCAGATATGGCTCAAATGGCCGGGATTCGTCGAAATGCCGGATCGAACGATAGATGCGTAAAAAGACTTCCTGCACCACATCTTCGGCCGTTGCCTCATCACGCAAAATCAAAAAAGCAGTACGTACGGCTTTCACCTGATAACGCCGAACCAGTACCTCCAGCCCACTCATATCCCCCTTCTTCAGGCGCAAAACAGCGGTCAAATCATCATTCATCTCTGGCTCCACATTGTTAATACTGGATTGTATGCCAAAAGGTTGGGAAAGAATAATCCCCCTGGCAGAGCCCCTCGCCCGGAAACTGAAGTTTCAGGCGCCCCCATACCAGGTCGGCCTTCGCCGACCGAAGAAACGGTTGAAGACTAACGACTATCTTTGCACTTTTGGTGCCAAACCGCCAGATGCGCTGGGTTGAGCGAACGAATAAGAACATACTCTTGTCTCACGGCTGCTTCAAACACCCCATCCCCTTGCCCCCCTTCCCAGCAAATTCGCAACACGTATCGCACAGTTTTTGCGGGGAAGGGGCCGGCCGCGAAGATGGTACGTGCAAAATCTCTTCCATGAGGTCGTTTTTTTGCCCGCCCGTTGCACAAAAGTCAGGCTAGCCTGCCGGGAAATGGCTTCGACGGAAGAACGCCGTCTCGCCAAGACAACCCAATTCGGGCGAATGTTCAGATGGGTTTTATATCGAATTGGCGGGGAGCACTAAAAGGTTGTGGGTAAGATGAAGAACAGGGAAACGGCTAGTGTCATTGCGAGGGGCGTCAGCCCCGAAGCAATCCATCCATTCCTTGCCGACCAGGAGATTGCTTCGCCGCCTTTGGCGGCTCGCGATGACACAAAACGGCGTTTTTCGCCCACAGCGTCATCTCTCAAGGCACTGGCGAAATGAGCATCCATCCACCGCTCACACCTGACTAACAACTTTTTCGCGCACCCAATTGGCGGTAAGATTAGCCAATTTTTCTCACCTATAGTAAACTTACCGAGTTTGTCCAATTTTCACATCATCAGGGAGAAAACCATGGCTCGCCGCGACCTTTCCATCCTTTCGTTTGCTATTTTGCTGACCGTTCTGTTTAGCGCGACCTTTCCGGTGCGTTCCGTATATGCCGCCAGCATCACAGTCAACGGTACGGCAGATACCATCGCAAACGATGGTCAATGCACCCTGCGCGAAGCGATCATCAACGCCAACAATGACAACACATCCGGCTCAACGGATTGCGCAGCAGGCTCCGGCAGCGATACCCTCATCCTACCGGCTGGCACCTATGTGTTGACGCTTTCCGGCTTCGACAACACCAGCGCCGGCGGCGACCTGGATATTAACAGCGACATTACCATCATCGGCGCTGGGGCCGGTTCTACCATCATCCGGCAAACCGTTGCAACGGAGCGGGTTATTCATATTGTGTCAAATTACACTGTGAATATCAGCGGCGTGACCATCACTGGCGGTGACGAGGGCAATGCGCAGGGCGGCGGCGGGGTGCAGAACAACGGCACGCTGACCATAAACAACAGCGTGATTACTGGCAACACCACCACCACAAACGGCGGCGGGGTTTTCAACGCCAATGGCGCCCTGGTCATCCAAAACGTCACCTTCAGCGGCAACAGCGCAGCGGGCCGCGGTGGCGGTCTTCTGACAACCGGCACCGGCACGCTAAGCATCCGTGACAGCCTGTTTGAGAACAACACTGCCGCAGGGAACAACTCCTACGATGGCGGCGGAGCCATCCACACCGATCACGACATCACTGTTCAGCGCACAACCTTCCGCAACAACACCTACACTGGCAGCGCCCACGGCGGCGGGGCAATCCTGGCAACCGGCGGCATAACAGCGATTTCGGATAGTGTGTTCGAGGGCAATCAGGGTGACGGCAACGGCGGTGGCGCCATTGCCAGCGCGGGTGATTTTTTCTCACCAACCTTGATCGTCACCACTTCCACGTTCCAAAACAACACCGCTACTGGGAATTTTGGCGAAGGCGGAGCGATCAACGCGAATGGCAATCTGAGCGTAACCAGGAGCACTTTTGATGGTAACCGCGCTAACGGGAATGATGCATCGGGCAGCGGCAACGGCGGCGGCATCATAATCATCAATGGCGATCTTGTCCTGGAAAATGTGACCATGAGCGGCAACCGCGCCAATCGTGACGGCGGGGCCGTGTATTACCGCGCCGATTCCTCCGCTCTGTTACGGAACGTGACCATCGCCTCAAACACGGCCGACGCGGATACCAATGGCGTTGGCAGCGGCGGAGGCGTTTTCAGCACAGGCGCAGGCATTGGCAGCGATCTGGTGATGAATAATTCCCTGCTGGCAGGCAACACAGGCAATACTGGTCGCGATTGCAGTGGGTTTATCGGTTCAAGCGCTGGCCACAACCTGATTCAAACCCCCGGCAGCGCCTGCACCCTGGGCGGCGTGACCAGCGGCAACCTCATCGGGCAAAATCCAAACCTGGGTCCGCTGGCCAACAATGGCGGTCCCACCCAGACGCGTGCTTTGCTGTCCGGTTCTCCAGCCGTTGACGCGGGGGACCCCGGTTCTTCCTGCTTGACGACCGATCAGCGCGGCATCGCCCGCTTTGACGGCAATTACGATGGCATTGTCCGTTGCGACATCGGCGCCTATGAATTCAATCAACCCGCCCCGCCGGCTCCGGCCCCTACGCTTCCTCAAACGGGCTTCCCGCAGGGACGATGGACTCGTTTGCCCGAACAATCATCTGAGAAAGCCTACGCCGCCACCGAGTTGACGCTGGAAATCCCCTCGCTGGGCGTCAAAGCGCCTATCGTCGGCGTGCTGAAGAGCGGCGGGACGTGGGACGTCTCCTGGCTGGGCAATTCGGTCGGCTGGCTGGAAGGCAGCGCCTTCCCCACGTGGGCAGGTAATACGGTAATCACCGGCCATGTCTGGAATGCAGATAACACCCCCGGCATCTTTGCCAACCTCAAAAGCCTGAAATACGGCGACCGCTTCACCATCCACGCCTTCGGCCAGACCTACGTCTACGAAGTGCGTGAGAACACCTGGCTTTGGAGCTGGAACGGGACAGCCAGCGTCTTCAAACATGAAGAATATGATTGGGTGACTTTGCTAACCTGCGAGGGCTACAACCCGTTGACCGGTAGTTATCTGTTCCGCCGCATGGTGCGCGCCGTGCTGGTGGAAGTGAAGTGACGCAGAACAACCTTCTGAATATTTTTACCGCAACAAAAAAAAAGACCGGGGCCAAATGCTCCGGTCTTTTTTGCTCGATTTTTTTAGAACCCTTCCAGTTTACTCAGGTCGGCAAGGCCTTTGGACAAACTGGCGATTTGCCCCACCAAAGCGAGGCGGTTGTTTCTCACCGCTTTGTCCTCGGCCATGACCAGCACTTTGTCGAAGAAGGAGTTGATGGCAGGGAGGAGGGCGACGACGGTTTCGAGGAACTCGTTGACGGTGGACGGCGGGCGTTGGACGGTGGAGCGGAGGGCCTGATAGAGGGCTTTCTCTTCCGCCTCCACGAAACGGCTCTCCTCCACGGTCTGCAGTCCACCGTCTATCGTCCATTGTCTATCGTCTACAGTCTTTAGAATGCGCACGCAGCGGGCGTAGCCGGGCAGAATCTCGCGCCAGTCGGGGCGCTCGACCCAGGCCTGGAGTTGTTGGACGGCGCGGGCGGCGGCCGCCGGGTTGGCAAACTGCTCCGCCAGGACGGCATCCACCACGTCGTAGCGGTAGCCCATGTCCTTGAGGGCCACGCTCAGCCGTCCGGACAGGAAGTCGAGGACTTGCGCCTGAGCCTGGTCGCTGACTTCGATGGGCTGGAGACGGGCGGCCCGCATCACCGCCTGGCGCAGGTCGAAGTCCAGATCGTGTTCGATGAGCGGTTGGACAATGCCGATGGCAGCGCGGCGCAGACCGAACGGGTCTTTGGCGCCGGTGGGGGCGAGGCCGGCGGCGAAGAGGCCGACGAGCGAGTCGAGGCGGTCGGTGAGAGCCAGGGCGACGCCCACTTTGCTGCGCGGCACGGGCAGGTATTGCTCGCCGATGGCTTCGGCTACTTCGGGTTGTTCGCCGCAGCGCAGAGCGTACTCGCGGCCGATGATACCTTGCAGCGAGGTCATCTCGGTCACCATTTGGGTAGCGAGGTCGGCTTTGGCTAAAAACGTTGCACGTTGAACGTGGGAACGTTGCGTCTCATCCAGGCCAAGCATGTCTGCGATGTCCGCAGAGAGTTTCAAGATGCGCTCGGCTTTATCGAGCATGGAGCCAAGTTTGGTGTGGAAGGTGATGCCGGCCAGTTTGGGGCGGAAGTCTTCGAGGCGGTGCTTGAGGTCTTCGCGGACGAAGTAGTTGGCGTCGGCGAAGCGCGCCCCGAGGACGTGCTCGTTGCCCTGGCGGACGATGTCCAGGTGCAGGTCGTCGCCGTTGCGGATGGCGATAAAGTGAGGGAGTAAATTGGTAGATTGGGAATTGGTAACGGGGAAATAGCGTTGGTGTTTCTTCATCACCGAAATCAACACATCACGCGGCAGTTGCAGGAATTGGGGGTCGAAGCCGCCCAGGACGGCGGTCGGTTTTTCGACCAGGTTGGCGACTTCGTTCAGCAGGTCTTCTTCGAGGAGAGCTTCGCCGTGCACGGAGGCGGCCGCGGCGCGCACCTGCTCGACGATAGCAGCTTTGCGTTCTTCTTTATCCAGCACGATGCCGGCTTCACGGATGATGTCGAGGTAGTCGTCTGCCGAGGGGATTTGGATTTCGGGCGAGTCGTAGGGACGCAGTCCGCGGGTCATGTTGCCGCTGGTCACGCCGGCGTACTCGAAGGGGATGACCGTCTCGCCGAAGAGGGCGGCCAGCCAGCGGATGGGGCGCGAGAAGGCGACGCCGCTATCGTTCCAGCGCATGGTCTTCTCGAATTTGATTTCGGCGATGAGTTTGGGCAGCGCCTCGGCCAGGACTTCGACCGTCGGGCGGCCGGTCTCTTTGACCAGGGCAAAGACGTACTTTCCGCCGTTTTCTTCGCGGACGAGCAGGTCGTTCACGTCCACGCCGTTCTTTTTGGCGAAGCCGATGGCCGCGGGGGTGTAGGACAAGCCTTTGACCTGTCCTACAACGGCTGGGGTGGGCAAGTCAGAGACTTGCCCTACAAAGGCCTTGTCGGCGGGGGGACCTTTGACGAGCGACTCGCGGTCGGGCTGGCGGGGGGCGAGATCGGCCACGAAAACGGCGAGCCGGCGCGGGGTCGCGGCGACGCGCACGCCGCCGTGGGCGAGGCGCAGTTCCTCGAGCAGGACCGGGATGCGGGCGGCGAGTTGCTCCCGGGCGGCGTCTACATCGGCGGCGGGGAGTTCTTCGACGCCGATTTCCAGCAAGAAGGACGATGGACCGTGGACGGTGGACGGCTTCGCTTGCACGGTCTTCGGTCCACGGTCCACGGTCTTGAGAAGTGGATATCCAAGCGCCTTGCGCTCCTCCACGTAGGCCTCGGCGACGCGGCGGGCGAGTTCGCGCATGCGGCGGAAGAAGGCCTGGCGTTCGGCGACGCTGACCGCGCCGCGCGTGTCGAGGACGTTGAAGGTGTGCGAGCATTTGAGAATGTAGTCGTAGGCCGGCAGGACGAGGCCGCTTTCCAGGCAGGCGCGGGCTTCGGCCTCGAAGAGGTCATACATCTGGCGCACGCGGGGAACGTCGGCGATCTCGAAGTAGTATTTGCTGTGCTGGAATTCTTCCGGGCGACGGATTTCGCCGTAGGTGACGTGCTCGTTCCAGGGTTCGTCCCAGATGGCTTTGGCGTTGTTGAGGGCGATGAGGATGCGTTCCAGGCCGTAGGTGATTTCGACAGCCACCGGGTCGAGGGTCAGGCCGCCGACCTGCTGAAAGTAGGTGAATTGGGTGATCTCCTGGCCATCGAGCCAGACTTCCCAACCGAGGCCCCAGGCGGAGATGGCGGGCTGCTCCCAGTTGTCTTCGACGAAGCGGATGTCGTGCTGGCGCGGGTCAATGCCGAGGGCTTTGAGCGAGTCGAGGTAGAGTTCCTGGGGGTTGCCGGGGTCGGGCTTGAGGATGACCTGGTACTGGTAATGGACCTGGAAGCGGTTGGGGTTCTCGCCGTAGCGCCCGTCGTCGGGGCGGACGGAGGGTTCGACGTAGGCGACGTTCCAGGGTTCAGGGCCGAGGACACGCAGGAAGGTGGCCGGGTTCATCGTCCCCGCGCCGACCTGGGTGTAGTAGGGCTGGGCGATGAGGCAGCCGTGGGAGGCCCAGAAGTTTTGGAGGGTGAGGATGAGGGATTGGAAGGTAGAGGGCATAGGTTCCGTGATTCGTAAAGCGTGATTCGTAAAGCGTGGTTGGTGGAACGAGGGGATTATACCTTATCGCTTGCTGAGTCGGTGAGAATAAAATACAATCAGCGCCATGTCGGCAACTTTTGAGTATGACATCATCATCATCGGCGGTGGGCCGGCGGGACTTTCTACCGCACTGCACATTGCCCGGGATTTTCCTCACCTGACTTCCCGATTGCTGCTTTTGGAGAAGGCGCGTTATCCACGCCCGAAATTGTGCGGCGGAGGGTTGGTCGCGGATGCAGAGGTTCTCCTGGAGCGGCTCGGCCTGGATGTGCGCGAGGTGCCCCATGTGGACGCGGCGGCCATTCACTTCGACTTTGCCGGTCAGGGGTTGACGTTTTCAGCCCCAACGGGCCACGCTTTACGAATCATCCGCCGTGACGAGTTCGATGCCTGGCTGGCCAGCAAGGCGCTCCAGGCTGGCATCGAAATTCGCCAGGGAGTCACCGTGAAGAACGTAGTGGTGCAGCGCGAGGGTGTTTTGATTGAATGTGATGCAGGAAATTTTCATGCCCAGGTGGTAGTGGGAGCAGATGGCTCGAACGGTCTGACGCGCCGTTGCGTGTTGCCCCAATCTTCGCTGCAAACAGCCCGCTTGCTGGAAGTGTTGACGCCGCCCGATGGGCAGCCTCCGACCCCAAGCCAACATGAGGCCGATCACGCCTATTTTGACTTTCGACCCGTTCCGCGGGGAATCGCTGGTTACATCTGGGATTTCCCTACCCAGGTCAAAGGAGAGGCCAAACGCTGCTGGGGAATTTACGATACTAACCTTCTGGCAGGGCAAAATCGCGTGCCCTTGAGGGCCGCTCTGGCTGAGGAAATGGAACGAAATGGGTTTGACCTGACCGCTTTTGAATTGCAAGGACATCCGATCCGCTGGTTCAGCCCGTTTCGCCCTATCTCGGCATCTCGCGTGATTTTGGTGGGTGATGCCGCCGGCGCCGATCCGCTCTTCGGGGAGGGGATCAGCATGGCTCTTGGCTATGGTCGCATCGCCGCCAGGGCGCTCCAGCAGGCACTGCTCAGCGGCGATTTCTCCTTTCAGCGCTATCGCCAGCAGGTCTTGCGCAGCCCGCTAGGACAGACGTTAACCATCCGCTGGGTGATTGCGCAGATACTCTATCACCTGCACTGGGAATGGTTTCAAAAGCGCTTTTGGCGAGTCTTCCGGCCGCTCATTTTGCTGGTAGCCTGGAAATGGGTTTTGAATTGGGGAAAACGGCTTTAAAACTTGCCGAATAAACGCCAAACGGCTATACTTTTGCAACACAAAACGCTCAACCCAAGGGCGGAAAAACGGTCAACGCAGTACTGTGCTGAATGACAACGCGGAGCAACAATGGGTTATACCGATCTCCATATTCACACGGTTTACAGCTGGGATGCAACCACCACTGTGCGCGCCGCACTAAAACAGGCCGCCGATGAGGGCCTGGATGTGGTGGCTATCACCGACCATGATGAAATTACCGGTGCGCTGGAGGGGCGCGAGCTGGCTTCACACTTTGGGATTGAAGTTGTGCCTGGCGTAGAAGTAAGCACCCGCGATGGGCATTTGCTCGCTCTCTTTGTAGAAAAAGCGCCGCCGCGCGGCTGGTCAATGGAAGATACCCTGCTCTGGGTTGGCGATCAGGGCGGGCTGGGCATCATTGCCCATCCCTTTTCGCCATTGCCCGATAGCCCCGCTCTGGAGCTGGTATTACACCTTTTGACTCATTCTCCTGCCCGACCAATCATCAAAGGGATTGAGACGCACAATGCGTCCACCCAAGCCGTAAACGCCCGCGTGCAAAAGCTGGCCGAGTACCTGCCACTGGCCAAAACCGCCGGCAGTGATGCCCATGTCTTTTACGCCATTGGTATGGGGCGCACCTATTTCCCCGGCAACACCAGCGCCGATTTACGCCTGGCCATCGAAAAAGCAACCACCGTGCCGGTGGTGACCCGAAAATTCACCCCTGCTTACTTGCTGAGCTGGACGCGGCGCATGATCCTGCGCGCCATGGGGTACGCATCGGACACTCTTTCTGCCAGCATGCCGATCAACACACAACCGGTGTTTCGCTCGGCCAACCGCGGGCGGGGTCAATGAGGGTTTGAGCGGACTCGGCGGATGAACTCGGGGGTGTGTAACTGGCGCTCTAACAGGTAGGTGAAATAGCCCTGCATGAGCTTTTCCGCTTCTTGCCGGACCTCGGAGGTGGGCCGCGCTTTCGCAGCCTCCGCGTAGCTCGAACGCTGGAAGTGGCGCAAATACTTAAGGGCCTCCACCGAGATGGAGGGCAAATTAGGAATACCCTCCCCGCAACGCGGACAGATCACCCCGCCGGCCGAAAACGAGAAAAATTGATCTTCCGGAAGGATCGTCCGCTCGCAATTGGCACACTCGAAGAGGCGCGGGCGGAAGCCCAAAAAATCGAGCAGGCGCATCTCAAAATAACGGGTAACCAGCCAGGGGTCCGGCTGCGAAGCGAGGCGGGAGAGGCTATCGCTCAACAAGCGGAACAAGGCCGGGTTAGCGGTGGCGTCCTCGTAGGTGAAACGGTCCAGTAATTCCAAAATGTAAAGAGCATAACCAAGGAGGGTGAGGTCTTCACGCAGGGGCAGGTAGGTTTCGCTGGCTTCGGCCTGGGTAATGATGGGTAGGTCGCGCCCGCGCGCCAGTTGCAATCTGACGCGGGTAAGCGGCTCAAGGTGACCGGCTTTGCGCGAGGTGATCTTGCGTGCCCCTTTGGCGATGGCGCGCATTTTGCCCTGTTCGCGCGTGTAGAGGGTCAGTAAGCGGTCGGCTTCCCCCCAATCGCTATGACGCAGCACGATGGCCTCAACGCGGAATGAATGCAGTTCGCGCATCAATCGCTGGTGTCTGGCGGGGACAGGGTAAAGGCTGCAGGCAAAAGAGCGCCCACAGTGGTTTCGAGGTGCAACGTGCCATTGCCGTCAGCTACCAGGACAACGATGTCCGTGCCAAATTCGGCCAGCACCTGGCGGCAAGAACCACAGGGCGTCCCTCCGTTGTCGGTGACCACCACAATGGCTTCAAGGTCGCGTTCCCCTTCTGAAACGGCTTTAAAAATGGCCACGCGCTCGGCGCAAAGGGTGTTGGAGTAGGAGGCGTTTTCAATATTGACGCCGGTGAAGGTGCGCCCGCTTTTGGTGCGCACCACAGCCCCCACCCGATAGTTGGAGTAAGGCACATAAGCATTCTGGCGGACTTCATTGGCCAGCGCGATCAGGGCATTGCGTTCTTCGTGAGTCAGTGTCATAGATACCTTTGGGGAAGGGTTTACTTGCTCTTTTTACGGCGTTCTACTTTCTTGATCGCTCGCGCCGGCATACCGACGACCAGCGTCTCCGGCGGAACGTCTTTGGTGACCACGGCGCCAGCACCGGTACGGGCACCATCGCCAATTTTGAGGGGGGCAACCAGCATGGTATCGGAGCCGATGAACACGTCTTCACCGATTTCGGTGGGATGTTTCTTTTCGCCGTCGTAGTTGCAGGTAATTGTGCCAGCGCCAATGTTGGTGTTGGCGCCAATGGTTGCATTGCCGATGTAAGAAAAATGCCCCATTTTGACGCCCGGCCCCAGGGTGGAATCTTTGACTTCTCCGAAGTTGCCCATGTGGACATGGTTCATCAGATGAGCGCCTTTGCGCAAGCGAGCAAAGGGGCCTACTTCCACGTCATCTTCCAGCCAGGCACCCTCCGTAACCGAGGCCAGAACTTTGCAGCGGTTGCCGATTTTCGTATCGCGGATGATGGCGTTCGGACCAATGGTGCATGCCTCGCCAATGACAGTTGTACCTTGTAGATGGGTGTTGGGCAGGATGACAGTGTCGCGCCCAATTTCAACACCGATTTCGATATAGGTCGTTTGGGGATCCATCAACGTCACACCGTTGAGCATGTGTTGACGGTTAATGCGCCGACGCATCACGGCCTCGACCTCGGCCAGGTGCACACGAGTGTTGACGCCAATCGCCTCTTCGGCATCGCTCAGGATGGTAGCCTGCACCCGCAAATGATCTTTTACGGCCAGTTCAACGGTATCCGTTAAATAATATTCCCCTTTCGGCGAGACCTGAATGCGAGGCAAGGCATCCCAAAGCCAGGCGGCATCGAAACAATAAGCGCCAACGTTCAATTCCTTGATTTGCTTCTGCTCTTCGGTGGCGACGAACTCTTCCACAATGGCAGCCACGCTGCCATCTGGCTGACGGATGATACGACCAAAGCCACGCGGGTCTTCGGCGATGACCGTCAGCATGGAAATGGGGCCAGGGTTGGTCTTTTGGGTCTCGATCAGGTGCTGCAATGTCTCACCACGCAGGAGGGGCATATCCGCGTAGGTGACCACCACCAGGTCGGTCTTCCCCCGCAGCAAAGAAGCGGCCTGCATGACGGCGTGGGCAGTGCCCAATTGTGGCTCCTGGAGCACAGTTTGCGCCTCCGTTCCCAGGTATTCTTTTACTTTTTCGGCGCCATGTCCGATCACGACCACCGGTTTTTCCGTGGTACAGGCCTGAACAGCCCGCAAAGCGTGCCAGATCATGGGCCTGCCAGCCACAGGGTGCAAAACCTTGGGGAGATCCGACTTCATGCGAGTGCCCTGACCCGCCGCCAGCAGAATGGCAGTAATTTTCATACGAACCTTTTCCTGTGATTTGAAATGTTTTTTGTAAGGCAAGAACCCCTCGTCGAATGGGAGTTTTAGCCGAATTATGGGAGGGGTAAAGCACCGGACAGGACAAGATCAGGTTTGCATCCCTCCGAAAGCGGATGGAGGCAACCTGGAAACCAACCGATGAAAATTTTTACTTTCGAATAAATCGCTCTTGATTGCACAAAATCAGGTTCGGTTACGGCACTTTGAATAAAAAACAGGCTTGCACCCCACGAGGGGCCAGCAAACCTGTTGAGAGAAAAAGCCCCGCCGTGGCGGGAAAAGGTGGCTGGGGCGCCTGGATTCGAACCAAGATCCACAGATCCAAAGTCTGGTGTGCTGCCCTTGCACCACGCCCCAGAGCGGGCGAAATTGTAACACATGCCCCGCGGTTTGGGCAATGTTATTGCTGGTCTTCGTCTGGAATCAAGCCCAACTGGCGCGCCTGATCGTAGGAAATAACATCCGGATTGAGGGGGGCACTGCCATGCTTTTCGGCCGCCTGATTCCAAAAGGCATCCACGTTATCCAGCTTGATTTTGTCCGCGCTTTGGAGCAAATCCTCGATATCTTTTGCCGGCGGCTCGACTGGCTGTTCTTCCGGGGTGGTTTCGGCGAGCGCAACGGACGTTTCCGCGGGTTCCGCCTCCGTAAGCGGATGCGCCACCCCAAGCGATTTAAGCGTGCGCTCCGCCTCTTCACGCAGGGCAAGCATGGCATCAAGCGTTTCCAGAATGTGTTCCCGGTTGGCCAGGCTATGACCGGCCAGGAACAGAGCATAAGAGGCGTTGACCGGCAGGAGGATAATGTCGTAATCTCCGCCAATGAAAATGTGATAATTATCCGGGAACTCCTGATGAATAAAACGCGAAACTTTCAGCCCCGCGCTGTAAATTGCCATCAGCGCCGAGATCAACGAAACTTCCATACTGCTGTCAGGCAGGTCACCCGCGCGGGCCAGGATCAAACCGCGATCGCTGAGCAAAAAGACAGCCTGAGCATCAATATCCTGGCGAAAGTTCGCCAGCAGATCGGAAAGTCGGGAGCGATTCGCCGCGGCGGCCTGTTCGGTTTCGGGAGGAAAGATGGTACGCACCAACCCCAGGCTACGCTCCACCGCGTCGAAAAAATCGGCCAGAGGGATGGGTTTGTCAAAGATGGCATTTGCGCCAGCATTCCGCATCTCTTCGCGGGCTTTGCGATCTGAAATCCCGGAGATCAAGATGACTTTAATCTCCGGATGGCGAACGCGAATTTTGCGCATCAGCTCCACGCCGGTGATACCCGGCAAGAGGTAATCTGCCACCAGCAAATCCACATGGCGACGCGAAGCCTCCAGCAGCGCCTCTTCGCCGGAGGGCGCTTCAATGATCTCAAAATCATGGCCGAGCGTGTTCAGGCTGGAATGGAGCAGGCGCAAAATATCACGCTGATCATCCACAAGCAAAATCGTCGCAGCCATAGTTACGAAACCATCCAACAGGCCACCCAATGCTCAGGTTGGGCCTGACGGAACTCAGGTTCTTGTTGAGCGCAAATATCTTTGGCAATTGGGCAGCGCGGGTGAAAACGGCAACCGGTTGGCGGGTTGAGCGGGCTGGGAACATCCCCTTTCAAGATGATTCGCTTTCGCTTCAGGCGCGGATCGGGAATAGGAATGGCCGACAGGAGCGCCTGCGTATAAGGGTGAAGCGGGTTGCGATACAGTTCATCGCGAGTGGTCAACTCTACCACCTTGCCCAAATACATCACCGCCACGCGGTCCGAAATATGCTCCACCACGCTCAAATTGTGTGCCACAAAGAGATAAGTCAAGCCAAATTCGCGTTGCAAGTCCTTCAAGATGTTCAAAACTTGCGACTGAATCGAAACATCCAACGCCGAGACCGGCTCATCACAGACGATAAACTTGGGACGCAAAGCCAGGGCACGCGCAATTCCAATGCGCTGCCGCTGTCCGCCCGAAAATTCGTGGGGGTAACGGCGGGCATGGTAATCCTCTAGGCCCACTTTTTTCAGCGTGTCGAGCATGATCTCAAAACGTTCCTGGGGGGTGCCAATGTTGTGAATGTGCAACCCTTCCATGACCGATTCGCCGATCGGCAGGCGCGGATCTAGCGAAGCGTAGGGATCCTGGAAAATAATCTGCATGTCGCGGCGGACCTGCTTGAGCTCCTGGCCGCGCAATTTGAGGATATCACGCCCCTCGAAACGCACCGACCCCGAGGTGGGTTCAATCAAACGGAGCATTGTCCTGCCGACGGTGGTTTTCCCGCACCCCGATTCGCCCACCAACCCGAGCGTTTCGCCTTTTTTGACGGTAAAACTAACATCATCCACCGCTTTGACCCAGTTGACCACGCGCTGGAGCAAGCCAGCGCGCACCGGAAAATATTTGACCAGATGTTCAATCTCGACAAGGTTTTCGTTTGTGGCAGGCATCATCAAATACTCCGTTGTAAGGGAGCCTGGTGTCCCTCAGTTTTGCTATTCTGGTAAAGCCAGCATCGCACCAAATGACTGGGAGCGGTTTCGATCAAATCGGGTTTTTTCTGATCGCAAATTTGCAGGCCAAATTTTTCGCGGGCAGCACAGCGTGGAGCAAAGCGGCAGCCTGGCGGCAGGTTGACCAAATTTGGCACCGAACCAGGGATAACTTCCAGGCGCTCTTTGACTTTTCCCAGGACGGGGATAGAACCAATTAAACCTTGAGTGTAAGGATGAAGGGGAGCGTCAAAAAGAGTGTTGACATCTGTTTGCTCCACAATTTCGCCTGCGTACATCACCGCCACACGTTCGGCCATCTCGGCAATGACTCCCAGGTCGTGAGTGATCAGGATAACCGAGGTGCCCATTTTTTCACGCAAATCGCGCATCAAATCCAAAATTTGGGCTTGAATGGTGACATCGAGAGCGGTTGTAGGTTCATCGGCAATTAAAAGTTCGGGGACACAGGCGAGCGCCATGGCGATCATCACCCGTTGAGCCATGCCGCCAGAAAGTTCATGGGGGTACGCATCGGCGCGGCGTTCCGCATCAGGGATGCCCACCATCTTGAGCAATTCAACCGCACGCTTGCGCCCGGCTTCTTCGCCAAAATCCTGGTGAATGTTCAGGACTTCGGCAATCTGATCGCCCACTTTGAAAACAGGATTGAGAGCCGTTTGGGGTTGCTGAAAGATCATGGAAATGCGGTTGCCGCGCACCTTGATCATTTCGTTTTCGGGCAGATCGAGCAGGTTCACGCCATCGAGGAGAATTTCGCCTTCGACGATTTTGCCGGGCGGGGCAATTAGCCGCATGATCGAAAGCGAGGTCACGCTTTTACCACAGCCCGATTCCCCTACCAGGCCCAAAACTTCGCCCGGATAGACTTCAAAATTAACCCCATCTACGGCGCGCACGACACCATCTTCCGTATAAAAAAAGGTCTTCAGGTTGCGGACTTCAAGCAAGGGTTTTTTATTGTCTGTCACAAACGGCTCCTTCATCCGGATTTGTTTATCTTTCAGTGCCTGCGGGATGCTCATCGGTGGCAGCCCTGCGGTGCTTTCAGACGGAATGGAAAGCTATTCCACGTTATCGCTTGAAGAAGATGGCCTGGGCTTCCTTATTGAGTTCGCCAAAAGTATCGGTTTCTGGGGTGGAAGCCATGCGCCGCATAATAGATGAGCATGATCAACATCTTCAGCCGGAGAAACAGGTGGTGATGATTATAGCAAAATTTTGCCTGCTGGCGGTTGCGTTATTGTAAGGAGCCTATGCCGTTCCTGGCCATCGCCGGGGCGGAGGGAACACGAATTTAGCGGGAGCCGGCAAAAGGTCCTGGCAGCGAGGCGCTGGCTCAGGGCTGGCAGGCCGCGCCATAATCGAAGGCTTCGATGTTCCACAAGGGATTAGCGGTAGGGTCGAGGTCAAAATGACAAAAATCGGGGCGGGTAACGGCCACTTTCAGGCGGAAGTAAAGAGGAATGGCCGGGAGGGCTTCGGCAAAAATCTTTTGGGCCTGACGGTGAGATTCGGCGTAGGCGGTTTCGTCGGGGAGGGCGCTGCGAGCCGTTTCGCAGGCCTGGTCAAATTGTTTATCACGATAGCCACTGATGTTGGTGCCCACCCAGTGATTGTCTTTGTTGGGGATTTCCTGGCTGGTGAACCAGGTGCAGGGCGGTTCGAAGCCTTCAACACCCATGGCGTATTGGGCAAGGTCAAAGTGACGGCCAAAGAGAGGGCCTTGTGGGCCGGGGGCGTAGAGGTCATTTTGGGAAAGGTATTGAATGTTGAGGCCAATGCCACATTGTGCCAGGGAGGCGCTGAGGATTTCTACCGCCTGGCGGCGTTGGGTGGCTGTGGTGGTGTAGTAATTCAGGATGAGGCGGGTGCCGGGGGTGACGTTTTTGGCGAAGGTAGCGGTGCGCGGGGTGGCAGGGTTGCCATCCAGGTCACGCCAGCCAGCCTGGTCGAGCAGGGCTGCAGCGGCGGTGGGATCAAAAGGATAGGTGGCTACACCACTTTCAAAGAGGGGGTGTTCGGCAGGGAGATAAGAATTGGGGACGGTGGTCAGGCCAAGCAAGACAGTATCTACGACTTTTTGGCGGTCGAGGCACATGGCAATAGCGCGGCGGGTGCGCGGGTCAGCGAAGAAATCCTGGCGGTCGCCGGCGTATTGGTTGTCGTAACCGTCGTCGTAGGAGGCGGGAGTGATGCCCAATCCCAGCCATTCGATGGTCATGCCGGTGGCGAAGAGGGCGCGGATTTTTCCGCTTTCCTGCATTTGTTTGAGGAGGGCAGCCTGTCCATCCAGGCGGACGGTGGGGTCGAGCGCATCACAACGGCCAGCGACGAGTTCGCTGAGGGCGGCGTTGGGATCTGCAAGGAAGCGGAAGGTGAGGGTATCAAATTTGGGCAGGCCTTCGCCGGTACGGAAGTAGTAGGGGTTTTTGCTCAGGGTAATGTGATCGGCCGGAACCCATTCTTGGATGGCGTAAGGTCCCCAACCGAGGGGGGTGCGTGAGGCGAGGTCACTTTTGGGCAGGTCGGCAGGGTTCAGTTTGCTCCACAGGTGTTTAGGGGCAGGCTGCCAGAAATTGGTGAAATAGGTGGGGTCAATAAAGCCGGGTTTTCCCCACCATTGAACCGTGGTAGGATCGGCGGCTTCGTAGGATTGGGTACGAGCAACCAGATAGGCAGTATCGCTGGAGGGGGAGTTTTTGGCAACGGTAAAGGCATAGACGGAATCGTCGGCAGTGAGAGGGGTGCCGTCAGACCAGGTCAGGTCGGAACGAAGGCGAAAAGTGACCACCATCTGGTCCATTTCGAGGGGACTGACGCCATCATAGGTAATGACGCAGTCATTGCTGCGACAGCCGCTGGGGCGAACGCGCGTGCCGGTCTGCAGGGTGGTCAGGTTGCCATTGGCATCTATGACTTCGGTGCGTGGGCGAACGGTAATTTTGACGATTTGGGCGTCTTTGTTTTCGAGGGAGGGGAGTTGGGTGAGGATGACCGGCTGATAATCATAGCCGACGGTATCTATGGGGCCATCATAAATGGCAGAGAGGACGCTACGCGCGGCAGAATTGAGCGGGCCAAAGGGATAGAGTGAGTTCGGTTCTTCGCCAAGACAAACGGTGAGAGAGCGCGACGGCAAAGGGGTGGGAGTTGCCGTCGCCTGAGGCAGGGATGTCTCCGTTGGGGTGGGAGGGGGCTCGGTCGCTGCCGGACTGCAAGCGGAGAGCAGCAAAAAAAGGGCGATCAGCCCTCCAAACAGGCGGGCAAGGTTGTGGCGAAGCGTCATGGTCATTTCTCCTTTGGAAGCAAAAAGGCAGGCGAAAGCAATTTTTGGGTTGTCCACCCCGCGAGGCAGGGAGATGCCTTGCGGGTCAGGCTTTATTTTACCCAACTTCTGCTTTTCGCTCTGCCTGAGCAGGAGTTACTTGTAATTTGAATCGTCGGAATCGTCTTTGTGGCGGCGGCGGATCTGATAGAGGGCGATGCCGACAAATCCGAGCAGTGATCCGAGAATGGAGGCAGTAAAAGACAGAAAATTCAGGAAGAAGGTAGATTCCACGACGTGGATGACCATGAGGAAGGGCATGATGACGCCAAAAAGTAACAACACAGTGGCGAGAATCAATAGCCGCTCAGGATGTTCAAGCATCATTTGTACAACCAGCAAGCCACCTGATGTTCGGTCTCCGGCTCAAAATAGGGTGGGATTTCGACCTCGCACAGGCCGGCGATCATCTTGCTACAGCGCGGGTGGAAACGACAGCCGGTGGGGGGATTGACCAGGCTGGGAGGTTCACCTGGCGGCACATCTTTGAACGTTCGGGCATTATTGGCATCGGGGTCCGAGGTAGCTGCCAGCAACGCCTGGGTATAGGGGTGCATGGGGACATTGAGCAGGGCGCGTATGTTGGCTTTTTCCACCAATCTGCCGGCATACATGACGAAAATACGTTCGGAGAAATATTTTACGGTGGATAGATCGTGAGTGATATAGATAAATGCCAGGTTGTGCGTTTCCTGGAGGCCGCGCAGCAACTTGAGGATTTCGACGCGGACGGAGGCATCCAGCATGGAGACTGGCTCATCGGCTACGATGAGTTTGGGATTTAAGATCATGGCACGAGCGATCACGACGCGTTGTTGTTGTCCGCCGCTGAGCATGTGAGGAAATTTGCCGAGGAAATCATCTACGGGGAAGAGTTTAACTTCGGTCATTGCTTTGCGAATCCGCTCGAGGCGTTCTTGACGGTTCTTTACACCAGCAATAATGAGCGGTTCTTCCAGGATGCGCTCCACCTTCATGAAAGGGGGCAACGCTCCAAAGGGGTCTTGTTGAATGTATCCCACCTGAGAGCGATACCAGCGCAACCCATCCCGACCGATGGTGTGGATGTTTTTTCCTTCGAAGATGACTTCGCCAGCGGTTGGGCGGTGAAGCCCCAGAATAGTCTTCATCAGGCTACTCTTGCCGCTACCGCTTTCACCAACCACCGCGATCGCTTCACCGCGTTTAATGTCGAAGGTAACATCATCTACCGCGCGTACATGACCGGTCACACCGAAGCCAAAACGGCGCAATTCAAACCACACGCGCAGATCGCGGACCGAGAGGAGGACATTTTCCTGTCCAATTGGGGTCCTGACATCCAGGGTTTGTTCATTCGTCAACATGGTCGGCTCCTAAGCATATTTCCAGCAACGGACCTGGCGTCCATTTACTTCAAAGACAGGGGGTTCCTCGGCACATTTGGCGAAGCGCAAGGGGCAACGTTCGGCAAAACGGCAACCTTTGGGCGGAGAGATCAGGCTGGGGGGCTGACCGACGATAAATTCGGGGATTTGATCGGCGCGTAAGCGAGGAACGCTGGCCATAAGCATTTGAGAATAAGGATGGAGCGGCTCTGCAAAAAAGCGCTCGGCATCGGCGCGCTCGACGATTTGCCCGGCATACATTACGGCAACGTCATCGGCCAGTTCACTGGAGGTGGCAATATCATGGGTGATCAGGATGAAGCTAGTGCCCAGCTCGTTTTTAATTCGCTTGAGCACATTGAAGATGTTGGCCTGAGTCAAAAGGTCAAGAGCAGAGGTCGGCTCATCCAAAATAATCAGACTGGGAGAGGTGACCAAAGCCATGGCAATGGCCACACGCTGGCGCATACCCCCACTGAGTTCGAAGGGATAGCGGGTGAGGAAGTCTTCGGATACACCAACGTGTTCAAACATGCGCTTTGCCATGGTCATGGCTTCTTCTTTGCTCACGCCCAGGTGAAGAATTGCCGGTTCAGAAACCTGATCTCCTACCCGAATGACCGGGTTGAGGGCATTCATGGCGGCTTGAGGGACGAGAGACATTTCTACCCAACGAACGTTTTGGCGAAATTCTTCTTCATCAAGGGCCATCACGTCCGAATCTTTCAGGTAAATATGACCATCGTATTTTGCCACGTTGCGAGGGAGGAGGCGCAAAATGGCTTTGGCCAGTGAGCTTTTTCCACAACCCGATTCGCCCAGGATGACGACGGCTCGATGGTAATCCAGGTCAAAATCCACGCCATCCACGGCCTGGACGGGGCCGCGTAAAGTGGCAAAATGCAAAGTAAGATCTCTTACGCGCAGGAGGGTAGAGTTCGCGTTTGCCATTAGATGCCTCTCAGACGTGGATTAAAGATGCGATCCAGCGAAAAACCAAGAACAGCAAAAGCCAAACCAGTAATCATGAGAAGAACAGAGGGTTCCAGAACCCAATAGTACATGCCTTTGTACAAAGCGCCACTGAATTCAGCATCCTGGATCACCTTTCCCCAGGTCGGCAAAACCGGGTCACCCAACCCCAAAACAGCCAGGGAGGCTTCCAGGAACACGTAAGTGGGAATGCCCGTCACCAAAGCCGGAATCAGCAAAGGAATAATGCGAGGCACTAAATAACGCAAAATAATGCGCAGATCGCTAGCGCCATAGGTACGCGCCGCCTCCACGTAGGGCATCTCACGAACTTGCAAAAAGATGGCGCGGTAGCTTTTAATGGCACCACCAAAAATGCTCAACAAAATGGTGACCCCAAGGATGGCAAAAATGCTGCGCGAATAGAAGGTGCCCACCATAATCAAAATGGGAAGAAACGGCAACACCAGGTTGACTTCGGTAATGCGTTGGATTAAATCATCTACCCAACCACCGAACCAGGCGCCGACGGCAGCAATGATCATGGATGCGACCGAAGTGCCTAGCGAGGCTCCCAGGCCAAAAAGCAATGCGACAGGCAGCCCCCACAACAATCCGATTTTTAAATCGCGCCGATTGTGATCGGTGCCAAACCAGCCATAGACCTTACCATATTGGAGAAATTCCACATCTACATCCGCGTCCGGGTTAAAGGTGACGACCTCAACATGTAACTGGTAAGTCCCTTTGAGGGGAACCGGTGGCTCCGATTGGGGCTGTGCGAAGAGGCCTATTTGGTGCTCAACCCCTTTCAAACGTTGCTGCAATTTCGTATCCTGAGCAAAGCGGAAATTCTGTTTTTCGCTCTGCAGCGCAAAATCCGCAATGCGAATTTGACGGCCATCAGGGGTCAGCCAGGTCATGGATACAAAAGGCGAGGTCGTTGCCCCTGAAGTATAAAAATACATCGAGAGTTCTTGCGGAAATTCATCATACGAATAATCGATCGAAAAATCTACTTTAACGCGTCGCCCATCTCCAGATGGTTCGTAGGTCTTCCACTCAGGGTGTTGACGCGTATCCAGGATCAGGGTATCCGGTAATTTTTGACGCCGAAAGAAATTAACCCATTTAGGCGGGACCGTCTTAGGTAACTGATACCATACCGTCTCACCTCCCCGCCATAGGCGGACAGCCTCTTTATACGGAATGGCAATCACAATCGCAATGGACGCTACCACCATCAGCGCAATAATGATTAAACTCACCACAGCCGAGGGGTATTGACCCAGATCACCAAAAATGCGTTTTAAACCATTCATCCTGCTCTCTCCTGTCCACCGACTTTGACACGCGGATCTACCAAAGCATAAATGAAATCCAACAAGAAAACGGTAATGGCCAACAAATAGGCAAAAATGACCGTAGAGGCCACGATGACCGGCACATCAAACAAACCCACGGCACGGAAAATCGTTCGGCCTAAACCAGGCCAATTAAAGACCGTTTCGAAAATGGGTGCACCTGTCCACAGGCCAATGAGCAGCAAAGCAAAACTGGTGATAATAGTAGGCAAAGTCGGGCGCAAAATATATCGTCGTTCAATATCACCTGATTTCAAGCCCTTGGCTTTGGCCATTTCCACGTAATCTTCACTAGAGTAAATCAAGAAAAAGGTGCGATTACTATAAACGCTGAGAAAGATGGAACTAATCGTAATCGCAGTGACCGGCAAGATCATGTGATACAACAAATCCAAAGCATAAAGGAAAGTATTCTCTGGAGGGGGAATGGACACCATCCCACCAAAAGGCAATACCTTCAATGCGGCGGCAAAAATCACAATCAAGAAAATGCCATAAAACCAACCGGGAGCAGAAGAAAGGGGCGAAAGTGCCACGGCTAGTTTATCCAAAAGACTGCCATAACGGCGCGAGAGGCTTAACCCAATAAAGAGACTGATAAAAAACAAGAATAAATCTGCTGTGCCGAACAACAAAAGGGTAGCCGGAAGACGCTCAAGCAAAATCAGACGTACCTGGCGTGAACCGCTATCACTGGTGAGTTGCAGGGATCGACCCAAGTTCAAGGTCAATGCATTTTGCAAAAAGGCAAAGCTTCGCACCAGGAAAGGTTTATCCAGGCCGTATCTTTTCTCTTCAAGACGAATTAAATCTTCCATTCGCTTTTGGCGAGCATCTGCTGGCAAATTACGCAAAGTGGGATCTGTGAGCATTCTGGTTTGAACATTTTCCCGTATCTCGCCGCGGCGGATTTCATCTACGTACCCCCCCATGTTTGCAATGAGTACTGTCAAATAAACCCCAATAACCACAGTAATAAACAAAGTAAACAGCCGCACCACCATATAGCGCGCCACACGGTTAAATGTGCTGCTAGCTGTCTTTGGGGTTGCTACCTGCCCTGCCGTTGTTTCTGCCATAGCATACCTCATCTAAAAATACCCGGCAGGGGGAATCCCCCTGCCGGGCTGAAATCAACCTTGAGACTTAGGGTGCGGTGACAAATTGGATGCTCTGGAAGGACGGAATGCTTACTACCTTCGAAGCAACCACAACTTCCAGTTTATTGGCGCCCGCAGCTAAGGCCTTGGTGACATCCGCGCTCAGGACTACCTGATACTGGCCTTCCGCGACCATCACAGCATCGCCTTTGGCGACCAGGTTATTGTTAGCATCAAAGAGCAGGTATTTGACCGAGCTCAGTTCGCTGGACGGATACGGCTGATCCTTGAAGGTGACCGCGACATCAAATTTCGCCTCTTCGCCGATCTTGACCTGACCAGGCCCATCGACCGTTACAGAAGCGATCTTCGGCTCACCAAAGCGCAGCCACTTGTCGGCGCTGTCGGGGAAGTCAGCAAAGCGCTTCAGAACCACAGATTTTTCCGTGGTAAAGACCTTATCCAGGTAGAAGGGACCAGTCCCTACCCAGAAGTGACCATGGTCACCATACCACTTCTGCAGGTTGGCGTAACGAGCAGAGGCTTCTTCAGCCTTCACATATTCACCCAACGTAGCCGCATACGGGACAAAGGCATTTTGTGCATCCTGGTCCAGATATTCTTTCAGGATATCCAGGCTCGGGCCGCCAATGAAGGATGTCCACTCAACACCATTGGCATTCGCCTTATCGCCGGAGAAGGCCAATTTCTTGTCCGCTTCAGCCTGAACACCCAAGGCAAGGGTATGCCAGGGCGCCTGACCGTAGGTATAAATCGGCCACCAGGTCGAAACCGTCAACTCAGCATCCAGGTAATACAGGTCATCGTAGGTTTCAATGGTGAGCGGATCCGTGGAGACAATGCGGACGCCCTTGAAGTGCGAGAGGAAGGATTCCAGGGTGGAGGCAGCACCTTCATCGTAAATGGCGCTTTCGGGTTTGCCCGGATCAAAGGTCATGATCATGCCCATGATGAAGTCGCCCATCGAGAGCGGGGAGCCATCATGCCATTTGACCTTTTCGAAGAGATCCTTGGGGTAGACCACGGTGGTCTTCACCAATGCTGTTGTCCCTTCAGGGAATTTCTCACCAACGGTGACAAACTTCTGATTGGTCGCATCCCAATCGGCCCAGGCATCCGCCGGGACTTTGATCTCAGGTTCAAACTTCAGATCCACCCAGTCGAGCGTCTTCGAAATCGGCAGGCCCTCCTGAGCGACCACTTCGGCCTTCTCAATACGCTGTGGCCAGACCAGACCAGTGTATGGATCCGGCATCACGGCCACATCACCCGTAGCGCGGTTGGCCATCGAGTCCGAAATCCAGTTGGAGCCAGCAATCGGGTTCCAGGGATCTACCGGGATACCATTCACTGCAATGCGAACCTCGCCGCCCTGCTTGTCCGTAAATTGAACCGTGTAGGGCCACAGGCGGGAACCGGAGATACCACCGGCAAGATCCGATGCTAACTGGACGTTAGCCCGGGCCGGGCTGAAGGAAACCTGATCCACCAGCCAGACGCGTACCGAATCCTTGAGAGCGAGTTCCATGGCTTTGGTGAAGAGTTCGCCACGCTCGTCAAGCGTCTTGAAATCATTTGTCCACAGCTTATTCGCGACGTTGAAGTACTCTTCAGCCGGCGTATAGGCCTGCCACAAAGGAGAACCGCTTCCCAGTTTGGTGTAGAAGTAGGCGAAATTGGTGCCATCATCACGGGAAACGGCCGTGGTAATCCAGCCACCGGTATAGAGGTTCCACTGCCCTTCCGTGGGATCACTGCGATTCCAAATAGGAGAGGCTTCTTGGCGGCTCTTGTATTGGCGATCAACCGTAAAGCCAGCATCTTCCAAAAGGCCGGCCACATAATCACCAATAGCCTTGCGCTCATCTTCAATACGAATGATGAAGGTAATGGTTACCGGTTGGCCATTGAATTGCCACTTGCCATCCGCACCCATTGTTGCGCCAAGAGCTTCCATGCGCTCTTTGATAGCCGCTTTGGCCTTATCGGGGTTATAGGCATAGATATTTTCCAGGGCACGAGCGGTATCAATATAGCGAGCGTAGTCAGGGAAGGATGAGTTAAGCGGCAGCAATTTCGGAACAGCCAGACCGCCGTAAATTTCCTGAACGATGTAATTGCGATCCACCAACCAGTTGACTGCTTCGCGAATCTGCGGATCGCCAAAGGGGTTCAGGCGTCCATCTTTGAAGTTCAGGACGGGGTTGAAGGTCAGTTCAGTGTAAGTACCAAGGGAGGTGTAATAGCGCAAATTGGCATCGCCCTTGACCGTCTTGAACGTTTCGGGGTTCGAGATGGTCTCAGCAAAGACATCAATTTGCCCAGCCTGCAATTGGCTTACCGCCGCATCAGGCGAATCAATGCTGCTGAAAACGACGGAATCCACCCAGGCACCCTGAGGCGGCACAGGCGTGGGCGTAGGCGGCACTTCCGTTGGAACTTCGGTAGGTTGGGGCGGGGCAGCCGTTTCCGTGGTGGTTGCGGCAGGTTGACATGCGCTCAACAGCATGGATGCAATCACCAGGATGCCGAGCACAAGCATAATATTCTTTTTCGACATGAGTTTCTCCTCCTTACTTGAAATTAGATGCTACGGATAGGCTTGCAGGATTGTGCGACAGTTATCCGTCTCTCTCCAGGCACCTCCTTTCCTTATTCAAAATCTACAAATAGGGGAAGCTTACTCACAGGCATTATACTAAAATCTTTTTCCTCGTCAATAATTTGATGTTTTACTAATGATCAGGAAAACAGCAGGAAAGTAAATCTAAGCAAATTTAGTTTTGCTGCCAGCGCCGTCCCAAAAGATAACCGATCCCCCCGAGTAAAACCAGGCCAACGACGACCAAAAGTCCTTCAGGAAAAGAAACAAGGCGATTGTCGGTCAAAGAAGACGTGGGAGTTGCACCATTCGTGGTTGCATGGGGCAAGAGTATCTCCGCTGCATTTTGCGGGCCCAACTCAACACGATTTTGCAGCCAGCCATTTTCTCGAAGCAGAAAAGCTGTAACCTGCCAAGATTGTTCTTCTGTCAGACTACCAGGCTTCCAGTATGGCATCGCCGCGAAGATATAGGCTTGCAACGTAGCCGCGGTAGTAAATCTGCGCAATGTTTTGTTTCCAATCAGCGCAGGAATTTTGGGAGGTAACTGAAACCCATTCTCATAGGGACGTTCCCCGTGACAACCACTTTCCCAGCAATTTCGGTCTTCAGGAGGATAGGCTTCTCGAAATTCATCCGTAAGCCCTTGTCCCCGATCGCCATGGCAGGGCAAGCAGGACAACCAGTAAACCTGCGCACCATAATCGGCTTGAGATGGGGACGGTGGCAAGGTAGGCTCCGCCAGCCGATTGGGAGTAGGCATTATCCCTTGATGATCAGAAAGCGCAAGAGTACCTTTACGAACGGCCACTGCGCTCACAAAGGCAAAAAGTAGCGAAAACGCTAAGATACGCGAGGTAATTTGCAATAACGTTCGATTCATAACAAGAATGGGCGGGAACGCGTCCCGCCCATCAGCAACTCAAGATTGTCAGTGCTACGATTTACCGCGTAGACGCGGATCAAGCACATCGCGCAAGGCATCGCCAACTAGATTCCAACCCATGACAAACAACACCAGGGTAATGCCCGGCCAAACGACAATGTACCAATAGGTACCAAGGCTGGTGATCCAGTTACGGGCGAACGACAGAATTTGTCCCCAGTCGGCGTAGCCGATTTCTGTACCAATACCGAGGAAAGACAGGGCAGCAAAGGAAAGAACCACATCTCCAATGGCTAGAGAAGCCAACACCAAAGTTGGGAAAATGGCATTGGGAATGATATGGCGGAAGAGAATACGGCTATCTTTCACACCAATCACGCGTGCCGCCATAATGTAATCACGCTCTTTGACCGATAGAATATCGCCGCGGATAATACGCGCGTATCCCATCCAACCAAACGTGATCAAAGCCAGCATGGCGGGAATCAGACTCTTGCCGATTTTAGGGGTCAGCACAGCCGCCATAATCAAAGCAGCCAGTAAGAACGGCAAAGTGAGCATGACATCTACAATGCGCATGATGATGTTATCTACCAGGCCGCCGTAATAAGCAGAGACAGACCCAATAATCACGCCAATGAGGAAGGTTGAGAATGTCACAATCAAACCGGTCTTGAACGCCGTGCGAGTACCCCAGATAATGCCATAGAAGATGTCATATTGACCGGTGGAAACGCCAAGGATATGGGTCCACTGATCGGTCTTCATAATAGGCTTCCACCAGAACGGCAGAGGGGGTTGATTGCGCCGCCATTCTGCACCCATCGGACGCGGATCCGGGCTAAAGCCATCGCGCGGCATCTTATATGGATCATTGGGGTTGAGCGGAGGGGCAATCACCGGTGCGGCCAGGGCAATGACAATGAACAGGCCAATCAGAGCAAACCCCAAAATCGAAGCAGGCGTTTTGAGCAGCCCCTTGAGAATGCGATAATTTTCTGGCCCCAGGAGACGTTCAAACCAACTAATCTCCCGCATGGCTAAAGTATCGGCCAAAAGAGTATTATCGCCCGTCGGTACTGTTTGAGTCGTGGTTTCAGTCATGAAAGATCTCCTACGAGAGACGTACGCGCGGATCAACCACAGCGTACAGAATATCAACTACCAGGTTGGCCACAATCAAAATAAAGCCATTGAACAAAGCAAAACCTAACACCGTCACCACATCCAGCTGAGCCGCAGCCTGAGCAGCAGCCGACCCAATGCCAGGGAAGACGAAGACTGTTTCGGTAATCACAACGCCGCCCAGCAAGCCAACCACCTGGAAGCCAGCCAGGGTCACAACCGGGATCATGGCATTTGGTTGAGCATGTTTGTAAATGACATCACGCTCAGGCAAACCTTTCGCACGCGCCGTAGTGACATACTCCATACGCAAAGTCTCTAACATAGAAGAGCGTGTCACGCGCAGGAAGGTCGCCCAGTTAATGTAGGAAAGCGTCAAAATCGGCAAGAACATATGGCGCAAAGCATCCAGGAAAACATCGAAGCGACCATTCAAGATGGCATCAAACGTTAACAGCATCGTATAGCGATGGAAAGATGGCGAGTTCACAATCTGGCTGGACCAATCCGAGAGCCGCCCCGGAGCAAACCACTTCAGGTTGGCATAGAAAATCATCAGCATGAGCAAGCCAAACACAAAGGTGGGGAAAGAGGTCCCCACAATACTGAAAATACGAGCGGCTTGATCGATCAAACCATTTTGATGCACAGCCGCCTGAACCCCCAACCAAATCCCCACCAAAATCACAGGTGCTACAGCCCAAATGGTCAGGTCAAGCGTATTCGGAAAGCGATTGCGAATCAAATCCGCAACCGGCTGGGAGGCAACCCGCGAATAGCCAAAATCGCCAAACAAAATGCCACCCCGGCGTTCGCCAGTCTCTGGATCCACAACCCCCACCAGCCATTTCCAATACTGGACGTAAAATGGCTTATCCAAGCCATATTGCTTGATGATCCCCTCTACGGCCCGGTCATTTTTGGGAATATCCCGCACATAGAGAGCTGAACGCTCAACCGGGCTCAGGAATTGCAACATGCCAAAAATCAGAATGGTTACACCAAACAAGAGAACTGGCACGAGCAACAAACGACGAATAATGTAAGTGGTCATTTTATCCTATACCTCAGACTCGTTTTTGTCATTTGGAGCGTAATGAAAATTTTTTCTTCAAGACACTCCATATGACAAAAACCGGGGAAAGTGGGGGCCTGCTTGAAACAGGCCCCCTTTGCAGTTCCGGTATTACTGCTTGGAAATCGGGTACCAGTACATGCCCGAGAGAATCGGGTTGTAGTACCAGCCATTGACCCAGCGCTGTTCGTAGCGGCGGCCAGTGGCGGTCGCCAGCAGGATCAGCGAAGGATTGTCGTATTGCAGTTGGTTGACCTGAGCGTAGATCTCAGCGCGTTTGGCCGGATCGGTCTCAGAAACGCCCTTGTTCAGCAGTTCCTGGTATTGAGCAACCAGTTCTGCGGGCAGGGACTGGCGGCGGCCATAGGTACCAGTCAGGTACGGCTGATACCAGTTGTGCGGGTCGTGAATGTCTTCCAACCAGCCACTGATGAACAGAGGCAGGGTCTTGGCGCGCTGGGCCTGCAAGAAGGCCGGCCACGGCAAACCGAGCACCTCAACCAAGAACTTGTCATTGACTTCGTTCAGGCTGGAAGCAAGGATTTCGGCCACGGTCTGGCGGGAGGTGTTACCCTGGTTGTAAACCGCCTGGAAGCGGAAACCAGTCGTCCAGACATCGCCTTCAGGATCGTCACCAGCAGCAATGCCGTCTTTGTCGAGGTCCGCAGCCTTGAATTCCTCTTCGCACTTGGCCAAATCGTAGGTGTAGTGCGGGGCGTTGAGGTCGTAACCAGGCATGCCAGCCACCGGGATCACCAGCGTCTGAACGCCTTCGCCGAGCATGGCATCGCGGATGAAGGTATCCCAATCAAAGCAGTAGTTGAAAGCTTTGCGGATATGAACATCCTGGAAGAAATCGGCCGGGATACCATTGCCATCCAGTTTGCCAGAGCCGATGAACTGGTTGCTCCCATCGGGAGTCGCGATGTTGAAGTTGAAGAAGACATCGGTGTGGCTCACGTTGGGCATGCCCACGTAGCGGCGGAACGGACCGGTGCCATCGCCCACGGGGGTGCAGGCGTCAAATTCGCCGGTTTCGATGTTGTACTTGCATTCCTCACCGACCAACGGATCCACCTGGCTGTAGTCAGCCTGAGAGCCGACCACGAGGCTATCCGCATCGCCAGCCTGGAACATGGCAAAGCGGGTGCCGAACTCGTTCACGATCTTCATAACGACGCGTTCGAGCTTGGCGGGGCCGGTTGGGCCACCTTCCCAGGCGGGTTCAGTGCGCCAGTAGTTGTCATTGCGCACCAACACAATTTCTTCACCCTTGGTCCAATGATCCAGTTTGAAGGGGCCGGTGCCGTTGGCGATGGAGGTGAAGGGATCCTCTTCAGCGGTCATGGCATAGAAGTTCTGCCAGGTATCGCAAGAGCCATCCCAGCCACCCTTTTCAACGACCCATTCCTGATCCATGATGGCGCCCCAGTTATTGGCAATGGTCGCCAGGAAGGGGCCCCACGGCTGAGCCAGGGTCATGGTCACAGTGCCAGCCGCATCGTCAGCGACAATCGCAGCCTTCACTTTTTCACAGGCAGCCTTCAAAGCCTCAGGATCGGCTTTCGAGAGATTTTCGCGATCATCGTAGAGGTTGCCTTCGGGGTCAACGAGCAAAGAAATGTCGTCAATGCCCACGCCGAAGAACGGCTCGGTCAGCAACCATTGCGGGGAAGCGGTGCCGCCCTGCAGCAAGCCGCGCTGGAAGGTGTAAGCCACATCATGGGGCTCAAGCGTACCACCTTCATGGAATTTCACGCCCTGGCGGATCTTGAAGGTGTAGGTCTTGCCATCATCCGAAACTGTCCAGGATTCGGCCAGTTGCGGGATGAACTGATCGGCCTTGTTCTTGTTGTACCACACCAGGGTCTCATAGACGTTGGAAACAATCTCGCCACCGGCGGTTTCGTAATCCAGCGCGGGGTCGAGGGTTTCCGGCTCGCCGAAGACGGGGCGGTAATAGGTCGTCGGGTCTTTGGACTTGAACTCGGCAGCAGCAGGTTGGGTTTCAGCCGGAGCAGGGGGCTGAGTTTCGCCCGCGGCCGGAGGTTGAGTAGCCGTAGCCGCTGGAGCGCAGGCAGCCAACAGCATGCTGGCGGCAACCAACAGGCTCAGGAAAGCAAACAGTTTACGCATCTTTCTTCTCCTCACGTTCTAGTAAATAGATTTGGACAATATACGAACAGGCAACATTGAATTATAGGGCGAATCGTTTGCGCAGCGCATCACCTCCTTTCGAAGAAGGATTATTTGACCAAATGACAGGCCACAAAGTGACCTGGTTTCACCTCACGGAATTCGGGCCGGGATTCCGCGCAAATCTTCTCAGCAATCGGGCAGCGGGTGCGGAAGCGACAGCCGGAAGGCGGGTTGATCGGCGAGGGTACATCGCCCTCCAGGATAATGCGCTTTCGCTGGGTTGCCGCGATCGGATCCGGGATAGGAACCGCCGAGAGCAGCGCCTGGGTGTAGGGGTGCAGCGGTTCACGATACAGCGAATTGCGGTCCGCCAGTTCCACAATCACACCCAAATACATCACGGCGACCCGTTTGCTGATGTGACGCACCATCGAGAGATCGTGAGCGATGAACAAGTAGGTCAGGTTGAATTTTTCTTGCAGTTCCTCTAGCAGGTTAACCACCTGCGCCTGAATGGAAACATCCAGGGCGGAAATCGGCTCATCGCAAACAATGAAGGATGGGTTAAGTGCCAGGGCACGCGCAATGCCAATGCGTTGCCGCTGACCGCCCGAAAACTCATGCGGGTAGCGGGTAGCAAAAGCCGGGTTGAGGTTGACCAGCGAGAGCAATTCGCGCACCCGTTCCTGGACTTCTCGCCCGGTGGCTACGTTGTGAACCAGCAACGGCTCGCCAATAATCTGCTCTACCGTCATGCGCGGGTTGAGGCTGGCGTAGGGATCCTGGAAAATCATCTGCATCTTACGGCGCATCTGGCGCAGCGGTTCACCGCGCAATTTGACCAGGTCCACCCCTTCGAAGTGGACATTGCCCGCTGTAGGCCGATAGAGTTGAAGGATGGCACGGCCGGTCGTAGATTTTCCACAGCCCGATTCGCCTACCAGCCCCAGCGTTTCACCGCGCTTGACGTCGAAACTGATCCCGTCAACTGCATGGACAGCCCCCACCTGTCGCTGAAATACTCCCCGATAAATGGGGAAATGCATCTTCAGGTCTTCGACCTTGAGGAGGACATCGTTATTCGTGGACATTATCGCGCTCTCCCGGTTTTGGTATCGACCCAGCAGGCGACACGATGCTCATCGGAAACAGGGGTCAGCATGGGGTTTTCTTTCCAGCACCGCTCCATCACCCACTTACAACGGGGAGCAAAGGGACAGGCCTGGGGTTTTTGATAGAGAACGGGAGGTTGCCCTTCGATTGAAAACAGGCGTCTGTGTTGCTCTTCATCCAGACGCGGCAGGCTTCCCAGCAAGCCAATGGTGTACGGATGGCTTGGATTGGCAAATAATTCCTTGACCGGGGCTTCCTCAATGATCAAACCACCGTACATCACGATCACGCGCTGCGCCAGGCCAGCCACTACACCGAGGTCATGGGTAATCCAAATGATGGCCATACCCAATTCATCGCGCAGGCGCTTGACCAGTTCGGTGATTTGCGCCTGGATGGTAACATCGAGGGCGGTGGTCGGTTCATCGGCAATCAGGATTTGCGGGTTGCAGGAAAGCGCCATGGCGATCATCACACGCTGGCGCATCCCACCCGAATACTGATGGGGATAATCCTTTAGCCGCTCTTTCGCATTGGGGATTCCCACCATGCTGAGCAATTCCGCGGCGCGATCTTCGGCCTGTTTCTTTGACATTCCGAGATGCAGCATCAGTGGTTCGGTCAGCTGACGACCGATGGTCAACACCGGATTTAACGAGGTCATTGGATCCTGGAAGACCATGCTGATTTGTGCGCCGCGCACATGGCGAATTTCTTCGTCAGACATCTGGAGCAGATCACGCCCCAGGAAGAGTGCCTTTCCCCCAACAATTTTTCCGGGCGGGGAGGGAATCAGGCGAAGAACGGAGAGCATGGTCACGCTCTTCCCACATCCACTTTCGCCGACCACTCCTAAAGTTTCGCCCTCCTTCAAACCGAAGGAAACACCATTGACTGCATGAACAACCCCCTCAGGGGTTCGAAAGGTTGTTTCTAGCCCTTGTACGTCAAGTATAAGTTCGGGCATCCGTGAAATTCCTTTACAAGAATGGAATGAATCATGCCAAACAAAAAGAGCGAATTCACATTATACTCAATTCTGTCAGTGCGTCAAACGGCGCCCAAGCGATGGGAAATCGTTTGGTTCCGAATGTGCACCAACGAACGTCTCTCCTCCTTGACGACAAACCGGCGTAATTGTACCAGAAAGAACCACTGAAAAGGTGGCGAGCCAGAAAACAGGAAAAATGTCACATTTTGACCGCGCGGATTTTAGTCGCCCGGAAAAGCTGACCCTGCGGGCGAAGGATCGCCCGACCAATTGAGGGCAAGAGGCGGATAGTGACCAATGGGGCCTGGAATACACGGGGCGAAGCCCTGGATGATGCCAGCAAGAGGGAGCAGTTTATGGTCAAACGGTAAACTGCAGAACGCGTGCGCTTGACTGAGCATCTTCCTCCATGTAAAATCAGAGTACAATGCGGGCGTCGCCAAGCGGTAAGGCATTAGCCTTCCAAGCTAACATTCGCGGGTTCGAATCCCGTCGCCCGCTCCTCTGCCAGTGTTCAGTCATCAGTCATCAGTTGCCAGTACTGACTACTTGATGACTGAACACTGATTACTATAGGCACGGGCCCGTGGCGCAGCGGTTAGCGCAGGCGACTCATAATCGCTTGGTCGCAGGTTCGAATCCTGCCGGGCCCACTTTTCTCACATCCTTCTTTCCCCTTTTCAACAGCAATGCAAAAGACCTTGCCCTGCGAAGGTGTCCTGAAAAAAGAAACAGCCCTCTCTCATGTAGGGCTGTGACTTTATTTTTTGGCCCTACAATCCACTCAACAGAAGAGGAGATATGGTCACTCGGCTTGCCAAACCTGTCTTTGCCCTGTTCACAACTCTTGTCATCGTTGCTCTTCTCGCTATTCCCCTCGGTCCGCTACCCGCGTTGGGGCCGCTCCTTTCACCGATCGGCGGCTTCTGGTCGGCGGGGCGAGGCGATGCGTTTGGGGCGCAGGAACAGATCCATTTCCCCGCACTCAAAGCCGGGGTAACCGTGATCCGCGATCGGTACGGTGTTCCCCATATTTTTGCTCAAAACGATGAGGATGCCGCCTTTGTTTTGGGTTATCTCCATGCCCGCGAACGCCTGGCGCAACTTGACCTGCAACGACGGGTGGCCTCAGGCACCCTTTCTGCCCTGGTCGGGCCCGATGCACTCGAAGATGATCGCTTCATGCGGGAAGTGGGGTTACGCCGCTCAGCCCAGGCCGCCCTGGAAAAAATCAATCCGGATAACCCCGTTCTGCTGGTCATGCAGGCCTATGCAGCAGGCATTAATGCATACCTTGCCACGGTAGAACCCAACCACTTACCCCTGGAATATAAATTGCTCGGCGTCAAACACGTTGAGCCGTGGACAGTGCTCGATCAGATGACGTTTGCCAAATACATGGGTTGGGACCTGGTGCACTCCTTCGACGATCTTTACCTGACCACCCTGGCT
Source organism: Anaerolineales bacterium (assembly GCA_034433385.1). Taxonomy (GTDB): domain Bacteria; phylum Chloroflexota; class Anaerolineae; order Anaerolineales; family Villigracilaceae; genus DAOUAN01. Next base: position 75,840 of record DAOUAN010000099.1, read on the forward strand.
GAGAAGATGGGAGCAGAAAAGGTGGCTGATCTGTTCCCGCTCAACCGACCGGGGGAGGAACCCTTCATCCCCACCTGGCCACCGGAGGAGATCCACTGGACACCCACTTTTGCGCCGACGCCACTCCATGAGGCCATCGCTTCGATTTTGGATCGGGCGGCTCAAGCGGGACAGCTGAATAGACCGAACGAATGGCGCGGGTCCAACAACTGGGCCATCGGCCCGACTCGCAGCGAGACCGGTCAACCGATCTTCGCTTCCGATCCGCATCTTGGCTACCAGCTGCCTTCGCTCTGGTATGTCGCCCACATCGTCACGCCAACACAAAACGTATATGGCGCCACGCTGGCCGGAATGCCTTTTGTGGTCATCGGGCATACTCGCAACATTGCCTGGGGTCTCACCAACACCCAGGCCGATGTGATGGATTTCTTCGCCGAAAAGACCAACCCCGAAAATCCCAATCAATACTGGCACAACGGGCAATGGGAAGACATGCAAATCGTGGACGAAGTGATCGAAGTGCGCGGGCAAAAGCCGGTGCATCACACCGTGCGCATCACAGCCCACGGCCCAATCGTCAGCCAGAAGGGTTACGAAGTCGCTTTACAATGGACAGGCGCCATCCCCACCTTTGAACCCATTGCGCTATACAAGATCAATCACGCCGAGAGTTACGAAGCCTTCGTGGATGGATTGCGCTACTTCCAGGTGCCGGCGCAAAACTTTGCCTATGCCGACCGGCAGGGGAATATTGCACTCTGGTCGGCTGGGTTGTATCCCATTCGTAAGAACGGAGATGGGCGCTTTATCGCCGATGGCTCCAGCGGCGAATATGATTGGACAGGATTTGTGCCCTTTGAAGAAGTGCCACACACCCTTAACCCGGCTCAGGGTTACGTCGAATCGGCCAATGAGCGGCCAACTCCCAGCAATTATCCCTACTTCCTGGGCTGGCAATGGGATCCAAATTCGCGCGCCTTACGCATTCGCCAACGCCTGGAGGCGTGCAATCCGTGCAGTGTAGCCGATATGCAGGCGCTGCAATATGACTCTAAGGATGTCTATGCCGAGCGGTTGTTGCCCCTGATGCTGACAGCACTTCAACCTCAAGACGAATTACAGCAAGCCGCGCTGGAACAGCTCAAAAGCTGGGACTACTTCAACACGACCGACTCCGTTGCCGCCACTTTATGGAATCGCTGGCTCAGCAACTTCCGCCGTGCCACCTGGCAGGACGACTGGCAAGCCGCCGGTTTCACGTTCAACGAGGATGGCTCGCTCAAAGATTGGGATGCCTGGGGCTTTAATGGCAATAATGAATATCAGCCGCCCCTCGAGTACTGGATGTGGCTGGTTGAAAATCAACCCGATTCACCTTATTTTGACGATCTGAGCACCCCCGATCGGATCGAGGGACGGGATGATTTGATCCGCCTCAGCTTTGAAAAAACTCTTTCGGAGCTGCAGCAGGAACTGGGTCCAGAAATGAACCGCTGGCAGTTTGGAGCGCATCACGTGCTGAAGGTGCCGCATCTGCTGGATGTGCCCGCGCTCAATCGCGGCGGTCAACCCATCCCCGGTAACAGTAATAGTCCCAACGGGCAGAGCAATTTTGGGCCAAGCGATGGTGGCCCTTCGTGGCGCATGGTCGTAGATTTTGCCGATATTGCCCACTCCTTTGGAGTCTACCCCGGCGGACAAAGCGGCTGGCCGCTCAGCCCGCACTATGACGATTTCATTCCCCTCTGGGTGGAAGGGAAGTATTTTCCGTTGCTTTTCCCGGCTTCCCCCCAAGAATTGAACCGCGCTGACGTTGAAAGCACCCTGACTTTTACTCCATAGCGAGGCAAGAATGAACAAGACCTTTCTTTCGCTGATTGCCCTGGCGGTGGCAGCCTTTGTCCTGGAATATTTTGGTTGGTGGTGGGCCATGCCATTGGTCGGGTTGCTGGCCGGCTGGGCGTGGAAAGATGGCCGGCGCGGCTTTGTGCTTGGCGGCCTGGCAGTGAGCCTGGCCTGGGGCGTGTTCATCGTCTTTTACGCGATTACGTCCCCCCTGGGGCGGCTGCTGAACCTCTTTTCCGGCATTTTGGGCCTGGATGCCCCTCTGGCTTTTGTGCCACTTCTGCTGGCGTTGATCGTCGCCTTCTTACTCGGCGGCCTGGGTGGCTGGACGGGGGCCTGGCTGAAAGAAGCAATGCAAAAATGAACAACATCCTGGCCACCATCCTTACCTTTGCAGTTGCCCTGGCTTTCTTGCGCCTGATGGATTTTTTCGCCAGCCGCGGGTGGATAGACCCCCGCCTGAGCCGCAAAATGATACACATCGGCACAGGGCCTATTTTCGTCCTTTGCTGGCTGATGTTTGACGAGAGCGCTTTAACTTTTCACACGAAACTCCAAAACGTGATACACTTCATTATCGTTTCACTGTGAGCCAGGCTGGAAAACTCACACAATTTTGCATGGAGAAGAGATGGAAACAAAGCTTTACGTAGGAAATTTGGCATACTCGGCTACGGAAGATGACCTGCGCACCCTGTTCACCCGGGCCGGGACTGTCCAATCTGTTGCCCTCATCAAGGACCGCGAGACCGGACGTTCGAAAGGTTTTGGCTTCGTGGAAATGTCCACACAAGAAGAAGCCCAAAAAGCAATCACCATGTTCCATGGACAGCAATTCATGGATCGCGCCCTCACAGTGAACATTGCCCGACCTCGCGAAGAACGCCCGCGCTCCTTTGACCGCAATCGCGGTCACGGCGGCGGTGGACGGCGGTCCTGGTAATCATCGAAAAAATTTCCAGCCTCTGACATGAAACTTAACAGCCCTGCTTTCCGGCAGGGCTGTTTTTCTAGACCTCGGAAGCCTATTCTTGGAGAAAACCCTACGCCAGGACGGGAGCCAAAATCTGCAACAAATCCGCCGTCGAGGGCAAGATCAAATCAGCGCCCTGCTTTTGCAATTCATCGTTCGTCCCAAAACCACACAACACCCCCACGGTTTGGGCGCCAGCCAGTTTGCCGGCGCGAATATCCACCGTTGTATCGCCGATCATCACACAATCCGCGGGCGAGACGCCCATTTTTTGCGCGGCCAACAATAGCGGGTCCGGGTAAGGCTTCGTGTGAGCAGCCGAGAGAGCGGTGACGATCACATCGAAGTGTCTGAGCAAATCGAAATGCTCCAGAAAGGCCAGCGTTCCCTGCTCATCCCTGGCACTGACCACGGCCAACGGATAGCGCCGATGCAGGCGTTCCAGCATCTCCGCCACCCCAGGGACAAGCAGATAATGCTTCCAACCACGGCGGCGATGTCGGTACAGCCAATCTAGCAGGGCAATGGCCTCATCATCCAACCCCAACGTATCGGCCAGGCCGAGCAAAGCATTGCCCGGCGACTCCAGCCACATCACCAGTCGCCGCGCCGTCTGCTCTGGATGAGCAAACAACCAACGCGGCAAAAAACGCATCAACTGCTGGACATACAAATCATCGGTATCACTCAAGGTACCATCTACATCAAAACACAGCGCCCGAATACGCCAAAGATCAAGACTCATGCTCAAATTTTAATGCAAATGCCTGTGCTATACTATGCGCTATGGCCCAAACCACCCTCCTCTTTCTCGAATGCCCGGAATGCGGCCAACAATACGATGCCGCCCGGCCACAAACCGTTTGCGAAAATTGCACTGCCTCCCCGCGAGGCAAATCACCGCTCATGGCCCGCTACGACACCGCCAAAGCCGCCCAATGGCTCACTCCGCAGATCCTCGCCGCTCGTCCACGCGGATTATGGCGCTGGGCGGAACTGCTCCCCGTAAGCGATCCCGCCAAACGACTGACTCTTGGCGAAGGAGATACCCCGTTGCTCGAAGCGCCGCATCTTGCCCGGACCCTGGGGCTGGCGCGCCTTTACATCAAAGACGAATCCACCAACCCAACGGCTTCCTTCAAGGCGCGTGGACTGGCCGTAGCCGTAGCGCGAGCAGTCGAACTGGGCATAACCGATTTCGTCATTCCCACGGCAGGCAACGCCGGTGGAGCATTGGCTGCTTACGCGGCGCGAGCGCAGGCACGAGCACATGTTTTCATGCCCAAAGATGCGCCGCTGGCCAATCAGGCCGAAGTGCAAGCCTTTGGCGCCGAATTGGTGCTGGTGGATGGCCTGATCTCCGATGCCGGACGATTGGCGGCTGAGCAAGCCCGAATCCATCACTGGTTCGATGTTTCCACTTTCAAAGAGCCTTATCGCCTGGAAGGCAAAAAGACCATGGGGCTGGAACTGGCCGAATATTTTAGCTGGGAACTACCCGAAGTCATCATTTATCCTACCGGCGGCGGAACCGGCCTGGTTGGAATGTGGAAAGCCTTCGCCGAACTCGAAGCCATGGGCTGGATAGGGCCTCGGCGGCCGCGCATGGTCAGCGTGCAGGCTGCGGGGTGCGCCCCCATCGTCCGCGCCTTTGAGCAGGGACGCCTCGAAGCAGAACCCTGGCAGGGAGCAGCGACCATCGCTTCCGGTCTGCGCGTCCCCTCACCCTTTGCCGATCGCCAGATCTTGCGCGTCCTGCGAGAAAGCCAGGGCACGGCCCTCGCCGTCAGCGATGAGGAGATCCTCCTGGCACAAAAAGAACTGGCAGCAGGTGAAGGAATCTTTGCTGCCCCTGAAGGTGCAGCTACCTTTGCCGCCCTGAAGCACCTGGTTAAAACTGGTTGGCTGCGAAAAGATGAGCGCGTGGTATTATTTAATACGGGTAGCGGATTGAAATATCTTTGAAATGCACGCAGGCAGGATGGAAATGCCCGAAGACCGAAACCGTGCCTTGCTTGAACTGCTCATTGGCGTCAGCCGCGAAGTAGCCGCTGCGCTGGATTTAAGAACCGTGTTGCAACGCTTGCTCTATGCCGCGCTCCAAAATGTGGGAGGAGAGCGCGGCAGTATTGTCGTCCTCGACGATTTGGGTAAGCCCGTAGATGCCACCATCGTTTACGGCAATCGCTTCCACGAACATACCACCCAACAGCTGCGCGAAACCGTCGAACGCGGGCTGGCGGGTTGGGTTGTCCGCAACCGCCGTCCAGCGCTGGTGCCCGATACCAGCAAAGATGAACGCTGGTTGCGCCGCGATGACGATTCCGTAGAAAAAACAGGCGCCAAAGCCGCGATTTGCGTCCCCCTGCTGGCGCGTGAACGACTGGTCGGCGTGCTAACCCTGGTGCACCCCGTGCCAAACGCCTTCAACGAAGAACATCTCGAACTCATGCAGGCTATCGCCGATCAGGCCAGTGTGGCTGTTTTGAATGCTCGCCTGTACACCGAGAGTCAGCGCACAGCCCGGGTAATGACTGCTCTGGCGGAGGGCGCAGCAGCCATCAACACCTCGTTAGAAACGCGCCAGGTCTGGCAACATCTACTCAACCAGACCATGACCGCCCTTCAGGTGGAAACAGCCGCCCTGGCGCTCATCGAACCTCCCAGCGGCGAACTGATCTTCCGCGCCGCAGCCGGACAAAACGCCGGCAACATCCTCAATCGTCGTCTGGCCGCCGGCGAAGGGCTGGCCTGGCACGTGATCCGCGAGGGGATCGGCCTGGTGATTCCCGCCGTCAGCAAAGAGCCGCGATTTAGTGAAGCGGATCGCTTTGCCGGCATCGAAATGCGCTCACTGGCCATTGCGCCCATCCAATCCCAGGGAAAAGTGATCGGCGTGCTGGAAGCCATCAACCCGGTTGCCAAAACCTTCGACCCAGATGCCTTGCTGGTGATGAGCGGGTTGGGCAGCCTGGCCGGGACGACCATCCAAAATGCACAATTGTTTGAGCGCCTGCAACAGGCGCATCAGCGTTACCGCGAACTTTTTGAAGATAGCATTGACCCCATCCTGATCACCGATTGGGAGGGCAAAATCTTGGAAGCCAACCGGCAGGCCGTTTCTTTGAGCGGTTACGACCGGGATACTTTACACACCCTGACCATTGATCATTTGCATGAGATCAACAAAGAGAAAACCGGCGCGGCATTTGAGGCCCTTAAAGAAGGGCAGGAATGCGTCTATGAATCTACTTTGCACGCCCGCCATGGGCGCCTGATCCCGGTGCAGGTATATGCCCGTCGCGTGGATTTCGAGGAGAGCACATCTGTTCAATGGATCATGCGCGACATCACCGAACGCAAAGACCTGGATGCCTTGCGTGATGACATGACCGCCATGATCTACCACGACCTGCGCTCCCCGCTGGCAAATATCATTTCCAGCCTGGAAATGCTCAACACCATCCTTCCCCCAAGCGATGACACCAAAACCATGCTTACCATCGCCAGCAACTCCGCCGCCCGCATCCAGCGCCTGGTTAACTCCTTGCTGGACATCAATCGCCTGGAGGCTGGCCAACCGATTGCCGACCAGCGCTGGGTGGATCCACTCCGTCTGATCCAGGAGGCGCTCCGCGACGTTGAGCCGGGGGCAGCCGGAAGGCGGCAGAATGTGGTCAGCAACTTGCCCGCTTCTTTGCCCGAAGTGTGGATCGACGAAGACATGATCCGCCGTGTCCTGATCAATTTGCTGGAAAACGCCATCAAATTCACCCCGCCGGAAGGCCGCATCGAAATCGGCGCCCGCTCCGATACCGATTGGATCGAAATCTGGGTCAGTGACAACGGTCCTGGCATCCCTGCCAGTGAACATGAACGCATCTTCGACAAATTTACCCGCCTGCGCGGCAAAGATAAACCCGGCGGCCTCGGCGTAGGCCTGGCATTTTGTCGCCTGGCTGTGTGCGGTCACGGCGGGCGCATTTGGGTAGAAAGTGAACCCGAAAAAGGTGCTACCTTCCGCTTCACCTTGCCCGTGAAAGCGGTAAAATAACGACCCTACAGGAGACACATGCAAGCAATCAATGACCATGTTTATATCGAAGATCAATATCCTGGCGTGACTCTGGGCGTAATCGTCCAAAGCCGCGGCCTGATTCAAATTGACGCTCCCCCCTCGGCTGATGATGCCCGTTCCTGGCGCGCTGCGTTGATGGGCCTGGACGGCGGCACGGAGCGCATCCTGATCAACCTCGATGCCCACCCCGACCGCACCCTCGGCGCCCGAGCAATGGACTGCCCCATCATCATGCATGAAAAGGCTGCACGCGTCTTCCGCTCTCGCCCCAATACCTTCAAAGCCGCTGGCGAAGAAACCGGCGCAGACTGGGAATCCATCTCCGGCCTGGGCAGCATCCGCTGGGCGCCCCCCGAAATCGCCTTCACCGATCAAATGGCTCTGCACTGGGGAACAACCCCCGTGCTCCTGGAACATCACCCTGGCCCCACAACCGGCAGCATTTGGGTTATCTTGCCCGAAGACAAAATCATCTTCCTTGGCGATACCGCCCTGAAAAATCAGCCCCCCTTCCTGGCGCACGCTGATCTCGCCGCCTGGATCGAATCGCTGCAATTACTGCTCAGCCCGGCGTACAAATCCTACACCCTGGTCAGCAGCCGCGGCGGTGTGATCACCCACCAAATCGTAAAGACACAGTTGGATTTCATTAAACACGTACGCGATCGCCTGGAAAAACTGGCAGCAAAACAAGCTTCGCCCGAAGCCACCGAAAAGCTGGTGGAACCCCTCCTTGAGCAATTCAAAGTATCTGCAGCCCGCCAAAAACATTTTGCCCAACGGTTGCGCTATGGGCTTTACCATTGCTACACCCATCATTATCAGACAAACCATCCCCCCTCTGAAGAGGAACTCTCGTGAACCCATTTCAGCCACTTTTTGAACTCACCCGCGGCCGCATTGTCGAATCGATTCATTTTGGCGCCATTGCCGTGGTAGATTCAAACGGAAAATTGCTGGCATCTTATGGCGACCCGTACACGGTCGCCTTTTTACGCTCCAGCGCCAAACCATTTCAGGCCCTGCCCTTTGTCGAACGCGGTGGCGTGGAACACTTCGGCCTGACCGAACGCGAACTGGCCTTAGGCTGTGCCTCTCACGAAGGCTCTGACGAACACGTTGCCGTGGTACAAAGCATCCAGCAAAAGGTGGGCATTGGGGAAGAACACCTGCAATGCGGAATCCACATGCCCGGCGACGCGGCGGCTTACAAAACCCTGATCGCCCTCGGCCAACTCCCCACCCCCAACCGCAACAACTGCTCTGGAAAACATTCGCTCATGCTGGCCCACGCCAAAATGCGCGGCCTGCCACTGCAAAATTACCTGGACCTGCAACACCCTGTCCAGCAAGACATCCTGACGACATTTGCCCAAATGTGTCAGATCGAACGCGAAAAAGTAGAAACCGGAATAGACGGCTGCTCCGCCCCCAATTTTGCTGTCCCCCTCTACAACGCCGCCCTCGCCTTCGCCCGCCTGTGTGATCCCCGCGATCTGCCCGAAGCCCGCCGCCTCGCCTGCGAAAAAATCACCACCGCCATGACCTCTTACCCTGAAATGATTAGTGGCAAGGGCGAATTCGATTGTCGGCTGATGGAAGCAGGCGGCAGAAACATCGTCTGCAAAGGTGGCGCCGAGGGCTTTCAAGCCCTGGGCTTGCGGCCCGGCCTGCTTTCCCCGGATTCGCCCGGCATTGGCATTGTCTTCAAAGTCTCTGATGGCGATTTACGCTTCCGCACCCTGGACATGAAGCCAATCAGCCGCGTCCGCCCGGCCATTGCCATCGAAATCTTGCGTCAGCTAGGCGCCTTGCAGGAAAATCAGCTCCAGGCTCTCGCCGAATTCGGCCCAATTCTACCCATCAAAAACCATCGCGGCCTCATCGTCGGCGAATCGCGCCCGACCTTTCGGCTGGTCACCGCACCCTGATAAACCTCCCCGCTATGATAGGGCGGTCACAAACTGCGACGGACGCTGAAATCAGCGAACTCCCCCGTCGCAGTTTCCCATTCTATGCGGGCTTCATCCACTCTTGCCCCGCGCGGCCCGGTACGGATCTTTTCGATCAAGCGCTCTACCGCTGGCCGGCTTCCCTCCACCAGCACCTCCACGGTATCATAGCCCACATTGCGCACCCAACCTGTCAGCCCACCGATCTGACGGGCAAAAAAATCCACATGGGCGCGGAACCCCACCCCCTGCACTCGTCCCTGCACCCACACATGAGCACGCACCCGCTCACTGCTCTGCTCCGCCATCTCTTTGCCTCCTTTTGCTCAACACACCAACAGCGCTCCACAGGGGCACGATCAAAATCACCACCAGGATGAACAGATAAGGAGTCAGGTTACGCAACGCCACGCCGCCCACATTTTGCCCCAGCACCGCCTCACGCCAGCGCACATCCAGCTGACTGAGCGACATTCCCACTGCCCGCGTCGCCCCAATCTCACAGGCCAGGCCATCCACATACGCTTTCGTCAAAGCCATCAAACCAGTTGCTCCATACATATCGCGCAAATAACGGACAAACGACTGCGCCTCGGCATACGCCAGAAATGCCCGCCCCGAATCGGGAGGAAACGCCGGGCACAAATCAGGAATCGCCAACAAAGAGCCATTCTGGCTAGCCAGCCTCAACGCATTGGCATAATCCGGGTTCGGATACAACTCCACCATACTCGCCACCCCCTCCAAAAGCCATACCGGCAAGCGATTGTACTTCACCCCAACAGTCCGATACAACATCACATGCGCCAGCTCATGCGGAATTTTCGTCTCCATCTCGATGCTTTGCGTCGCCCCAGGCGCGATACTCACCAGCGCCACCCCCAACGCTGGGCTGGCATGTCCGCCCACCCATTCCTGCCCCCCCAGGAAAAGCGCGCTTTGCAAATCTTCCACCGTCGCATAAATAAAAATATCCACCGGCGCATCCAAGGAAAGCGGCACCACCTGCTCAATGGCCTCCAGCCCGCGGCGCGCTGCGGTCAAAGCCGCCTGGCCAAAGGCCTCATCCCCCTCATACCAGTGCACCCGCACCCCGCCATCCTGCCGCTGCTGCCAGGGAAAACGATTGTCCTCATAGCGGAACGTATATTGCGGGCTGGTCTGCGTACTTCCATCCGCCCGGGCAATCTGAAACCAAAACACAACCGTCGAAAAAGGCGGCAACACATTTTGCCGGGCATCATAGCGAAAAGAAAACAGGCCATCCCCTTCCGTTTGCATCACCTCCAACCGGGTAACATCTTCGCTTGCCTGGCGAAACAGCACAAAAACCTGTTGAATTTCACTGGACGGCTGAATCCTGGCCCGGAACCAAATCTCCTCCCCAAACCGATACTGCACCTGAACCTCGCTCACCTCGCTTCCTGCCTGACCCCGAACCGGGCGCGCCAGCCCCAGAGCGAACCCCACCCCCAAAAGCAGACTCAGCCAGCAGCGAGCAAAAACATTGACCCTTCCTGAAAAAAACATCTCACCTCCCCAAAAAGACCAGCAGCGGCGTCAACGTGAGCGGGCTGATCACCGTGCTGACAAAAACAATCGCCGTGATCAACGCCGGCTCCAGGCGAAACTCGGTTGCCAGCACCGTCGTGCTCACCGCTGCTGGCATAGAGGCCTGCACCACATTGGCCTGCCTCACCGCTCCCTGCATCCCGAAGAGAGCCGCCAAAGCCAGGCCAATCCCTGGCCCGGCAATCATCCGCACAAAGACACTTGCTCCCAGGGCGCGTTTGCTATTCGACCATTGCACCCGCGTCAACTCCAGGCCGAGCAACACCAGCATCAGCGGAATACTGCCATTGGCAGCCAGATCCACCGTGCGCGCCAGAGAAAGCGGCAGAGTCAAATGCAAGCCATTGAGACCAATGGCCAGCCCCGCCGCGTAGACCGTGGGTATTTTGAGCAGCCCCAGCAAAGCACTCTTCAAATCCATGTGTCCTAAGGAAGCAATCAGCACACCAACGGTATTAAACAAGATAGAGGTAGTGACAAAAAACACGGTGGCATAGGCCAGCGCCTGTTCCCCAAAAGCAAACGAAACCAGCGGCAGCCCATAATTACCATTGTTGCCAAAAGCCGCAGTTAACACCACCGCCAACAAAAGCGAACGCTCCAACCGCAACATCTTCCCCAGCAAAAAAGCCAGGCCACCCAGGGCAGCGATAAGGGCCATGGTAAAAAGAATAGTGATCAGCGCCTGCTCGAAATTCACATCGGATTTAATCAAAAGGTTGAAAACAAGGATGGGGCTGAACAGATAAAAAATCACGCGCCCGAGAGTGCGCGAATCTACGGTGAAAAACTTGCCCAGCAAAAATCCCGCTCCACTGAGCAGCAGAACGGGCAAGAGATTGTTGGCAAAGGTTGTGATGAGCGCAGAAAAGTCCATAAAGCAGATTAACCCTGCTCATCATCTTCTTCGTTCAGGTCCAAATCCCCGGCATCCAGGTCAAATGCCAGCAAATCAAAGCGGTTGAGATCATCGGTAAAGGCCAGGTTATCCAGAGCATCCTCCAGAAAGCGGATCGTGTCCGGGTCGCTGGCGCGATCGAGCAGGTTTTCCAAGTAGATGCGAGCATCATCCCCGCCGATTTGCGAAAGCGACCAGATCGCCGCACTGCTGATATCGTCATCATCCTCTTCTTCGAGCAACTGCAAAAGCAGAGGACGAGCCTCCACCAGGGCCAGTTCACCGGCGGCCTGCACGGCAGCCAGCCGCACCAGTCGGTTCTCGTTCCCTAACATGCTCAAGACATCGCCTTCCCACCGTTCATCGCTGGAACGACCCATGGCAAACAGAGCACTGGCCACCCACTCCGGGTCCTGGCGTTGAAACGCCGATTGGATCAAGGCAGATACTTCCTCGCGGTTGGAGAAACCCAGCGATTCCAGCGCCCGCCGGCGTACGGCAGCCGCATCCTCGCCGTTGACCACCGCCAGCAAAGATTCTTCTATGGCGTGATGCACACTGGCCGGTATCTCGTCCAGCTCACCCAGCATGACAAACTGCCCCAGGGCACTGGCCGCTTCAGCCCGCGTGGATTCGTCAGCATCGCTTTTCATGATTTGGACATACGTCGGGATAAGATGAGGATCTTCGCACTCAGCCAACAGGCGAATGGCGCTCTTGCGAACAACCGGATCGGAATCGCTGAGCAAGGCCCGTCCCAAATCATCAAATGAGACCAGCGTATCCTCTTCAATCAAGTCTTCCAGTTGAGCGAGCAGGCGATGTTTGCGTTCTGTCCCCACCCGGGGCCAGGCTTCCATCAGCATTTGCAGCGATTCGGGGGCCAGGTCAGAAAAATAGGTAAGGTAACGATGCGGAAATTCCTGGCTCGAATCGAGCAGGGCATTGACAACTTGTTGAAAAGCAATTTTCGTCTTACTCATGGAGAAACTCTCAAGGAAGTTGAATTGGGTTAATAAAATCCATTACGTTAATGTAAAGCATAAAGAGCAAAAGCAGAGCCATACCAATCCCGTGCACCAGGTTTTCCATCTTTGGCGAAACGCGTCGGCGGAAAAGCAATTCGGGCAGCACAAACAACATTCGTCCGCCATCCAGGGCAGGGATGGGCAACAGGTTGAAAACGCCGATTGAGACAGTCAGGATGCCAATCAGCTGCAGGGTGAAGAAGCTGGGCTGCTGCGGTGTCGGTGTACTGGAAGGCGCGGCAGGAGCGGTGCGACTTTCCACATCACGGCTAACCGCCTTGTTGAACATGTCGTAAATCCCTTTCAGGCCCACAAAACGACCTTCCTGGGGGGCAAGGGTGCCACGCAGGATTTGCGCCGGCAGAGAAAGCAACAGGCGGGCCTGCCCATAGACTTCTAGCGCACCAATAGGAAGAGCGCTCCAAAAAGAATGGGCTTTGACCATCAGCGGCGACATGCTGATACCCAGCGCACCCTGATCTGCCGGGCGACTGCTGGAGGGCGTAGCCGTCAGGTTCACGGTCATCTCGCCCCGGCGAATAACGAATTCAATCGGCCGATCCAGGTTGCTGTAAATGATATTGTGTAATTGGGTCGGGCTGGTGATTTTTTGTCCATTCGCCTGCAGGACGAGATCGCCTGCCTGCAAACCGGCCTGGGCCGCAGGAGAATCGGGCAACACCTGAGAAATTTCCACCTGCTTGAAATCAGGGATTCCGATCTGGTAAAAGAGAAGGCTAAAAATGACCACGCCTGCCAACAAATTCATCACTGGCCCGGCCAGCAAGACGGCGAGTCTCGCCCAGGGCTTGGCAGCCGCCAGGCCACCGGCAATGGCCGGATCGTTTTCGCCCTTAGGGCGTACAAAACCGCCCAACGGCAACCAATTCAAGGTGAACTCAGTGCCGGGGTGAACTTCGGCGATTTCCTCGTTCAAGGTGATTTCGCCGGCCTGTTTGCCAATGATAACGGTTTTGGGCGCTGCCTTCCCAGCCACCAGAATTTGTTTTTCTTTGAGAGGGTGAGTAGCAGCCGTGCTCGCTTCCTGGAGCAGGCTGGTAATATCCAGTGTGCGCAAAATCCATTGACCGTTCACCTGCTGAACGGTAAGCGGAATCCCCTGCCCGATCAGACTTGACCAGGGGAGAGGCAGGCCAATATCCGAGGGAATCTCGATACGTTTGCCACTCTTCAAAAGCAGGTAACCTTTTTGGCGGTAGAGAGTAAGGGCTCGCGGAGGCAAGCCAAAGCCAAATTCCTCCACTTCAATTTTGAACAAACGGGCAACAATGAAATGCCCGAACTCATGGATCAAAACGACCCCGGCAAACACAAGCACGAAAACTATTGTAGAAATAAACGAGACACTCATTAGACACCTTTTGGGAACAACCACCTCACAGCGAATGCAACGACTTCTTCTCTTTTGTGCAATTTCGCTGTGAAAAGACAAGGGAGGTTTATTTACATCGTAAACAGAACGGCACGAAGCCGCGTTCTCATTATATCCTCTTTTCAAAGGGGGAAAATTAAGCGCAGATGAACCGTTCCTGTCTTACACCAAGCGCGCTGCCCCCCCTGGCCCAGCTCGCAAAACGCGCTGCACCCCGGGGAGAGCAAGCAGGCGTTTTTCCACCTCTTCAACAAAAGAGGCGAGGGTAAGCACATGCACATTCGGACCAGCATCAATCGTGTAAAACACCGGTAACCCCTCTCTCCGCCAGCGCCGCACCATGTCCATCGTCGTAAGGGTGGCCGCCTGCCAGTAAAACAGCGGAGGCTGGCTGGTCATCATCACGGCATGCATCATGTTGGAATCCAGCTCTACAATCTCTGCCAGGGATTCAAAATCGCGCTGCAAAATCGCCCGGCGACAAATCTCCAATCGGCGCGGGGCATCGGCCAGGCGTGCCGATTGCAACGGACTGGTATCCGCCAGGGCATGTCCTTCCGTGGAGCCAGTAGGTTTATGTTCGGTACTGAGAATGGTCACACAATCCACCAGATCCCAGTGATCCGGCGAGGCGATCGAAACCGCGTAGGAGGTCTCATCCGATTCGCCGGCAAACCATTCGACGAATCCCGCCGGAACCGAGCGGCAGGCAGACCCCGAACCGTGTCGCGCCAGGATGGACAATTCCCGTTCGCTCCATTCCAGACCAGCAGCCCGGCTCGCCGCTAAAGCCAGGGCTGCGAAAGCCGCCGCGGAGGAGGCAATGCCCGCACCGGTGGGAAAATTGTTCTCACTGATCACTTCTGCCCTTACTGCAATCCCTGCCCGTCTGCGGACTTCATCCAGGATGGCCGAGACGCGCTCCAGCCCTTTGCCGGTCACCTCTCGCCCGTTAATGATCAGCTCATCGAAAGGCAGCGAGGGCTGAAAGATGACTGTCGTGCGCGTGAACAGGCCATCCAGGTTCATCGAAAGAGAGCCGTTGGATGGGAGTCGCAGGGCCTGATCGCGATTTCCCCAGTATTTGATGAAAGCGATGTTGGGGTGGGCAAGAGCCGTGGCAGTATGATCGGACATGAGATTTTCACCTTTAGACTTTATCTGCAATAAGGCTCCGTTCTCTGTGCATCGAATTTTCACGAATTTCCCGAGAAAATTTGCCGTATTCGTGTCCTTCGATGCAAACTTGAATAGTGTTCACGGTTTCTCCGGTTGGATAGTCCCATCAATTTAGATTTTAGAGCAGTTAGAGTGCCTTTTCTTGGGCCAGTTCCAGGTAAATTTCTTCGCTGCTGTCATCATAGGCCAGGATTTCGGCGTAGCGGCCCCAGTTAATGAGAGTATCCAGCTGCTTTTCGGCTTCATCTGGTGGAAATTCGAGTTCGAGCGCCATTTTGACCACGTCCCATTCGAGGGCGTGCTTGTCGGCACGTTTGAGCATATTGATTAACCAGCGCACAAGCGGCAGGCGCCGGATGCGGGTGGCGAAGATCTCTTTACGCGCCAGGATGCTAGCCTCAGCAAAGGTCTCGCCTAACGGCGTCAGACGAATATCGCCTTTGGCAATCGTGGCGAAGCCAAGCAATTCAGCCGTTTCAGTGAGGCGGAGTACTTCGTCGGAGTCAAGAGAGAGTTCTTCGGTCAGGCGATAAATATCGGCCTCATAGTTAGGTTTTTCGGCCAGGTGTTCGAGCAAGCCGGCCAGATCAGGGATGCTGGTATGGGGCAATCGGCGGGTGTAGCCCGCCTCACCGGGTTCAACGCCCAACTCCACACTTTCAGGTTGGGTTTGCCCGGCTAACAGAGCATAGACCTGATCCACCAGGTTGCGAAACGAATCCGACTGGCGCTGACGCGGATGGGGCAAATCCACCTTCAGTTCGGCGATGATGCGCCCCGGCTCTTTATCCATGACGACGATCCGATCAGCCATATAGACGGCTTCTTCAATGTTGTGGCTGACCATCAGGATGGCTTTGGTGGGAATGCTGCCCGTTGTCCACAGTTCCATCAACTCACCGCGTAAGGATTCGGCGCTGAGCACATCGAGGGCCGAAAAAGGCTCATCAAGGCAGAGCAGTTCCGGCTCAACGGCCATGGCCCGAGCAAAACCGACTTTCTGGCGCATGCCACCCGAAAGTTCGCGTGGGTAGGCGTTTTCGAAACCATCCAGGCCAACGCGATCGATCAGGTCGAGGGCACGCGGGGTGCGCAAGGAGGGAGCCACCCCGCGCGCTTTTAAAGCCAGTTCCACATTTCCCAACACGGTCAACCAGGGAAAGAGGGCAAAGGTTTGGAAAACGATCGTGGCATAAGGATTCACCCCCTGCAAAGGCTCACCACGATAAAGAACGATGCCTTCGGAGGGCTTTTGCAGGCCTGTGAGAATACGCAGGAGGGTGCTCTTACCACAGCCAGAGGGGCCTAAGAGAGCCACAAATTCCCCTTCCTGAACGACCAGATTAACATCTTGAACCGCAGTAAATTTGCGGGTGCCGCTGGTGTAATTCTGTTGAACGTGACGTAATTCAAGCAGGGTGTTTCCGTTGGACATAATGTACTCCTACTCCAGGCGATATTTTTCTTCGGCAACCCGATAAAGGCGCCGCCAGAACAGGCGGTTAATCAACACCACGGCGAGGATCATGCTAAGGGTAGAAGCCAGCAACAAAGAAAAGTCGCCGTTCACTGTGGCTTTGGCAATCAAAGCACCAATTCCCGTGGTAAACAACGTTTTGCCACCGAATTCAATGTATTCGGCCACGATGCTGGCGTTCCAGGCGCCGCCGCTGGCCGTGATTCCACCCGTGACGATGTAAGGGAAGAGCGCTGGCAGGATCAACGTGCGCCAGCGCGCCCAGCCTTTTAGCCCAAGCAAGGCAGAAGTGTATTTCAAATCCTGGGGAATGGCACTTGCCCCAGCAATAATGTTGAATAGCAGATACCATTGCGTGCCCATTAGCATCAGGAAAATGGCTGCCAGGTTGAGGCCACCGGTCAGATTAATGACCAGCATCAGGAAAACAGGGAAAATGGCGGTTGCTGGCACCGAAGCGGTCACCTGAACAATAGGCTGGAGCACGTTGGCTGCGCGTCGATTCGTCCCGATCAACACCCCCACCGGAATGGTCCACGCCAGGGCCAGCACCAGCGCCACGCTGACACGCAAGAAGGTGGCCAGCACACCGAGGCCAATCCTCCCCCAATCTGCCAGGGAAACAGAGAACAAAAGATGAGCAGCACGGAATGTTCCATAGGACAGGCCACCCCCCAGCAGGACGTAGAAGAGCAGGTCTCCCCAGGCAAAGCGGGCATCGGCTGTTTGGGCCTCTCCTTTCATCGGGAAACGCCGAACAAGCCAGGCATCCACGCGCTCACTGAACGAGGAGAGGAATCGCCCCAGGTTTTCCGCCAGCGTGGAAGCATAGATCAAATCATAAAACCAGGAAGTGGGCGGTTCTTCACTTTCTACCATTTCGACTTTGAAGCGGTCAGCCCAGGCCAGCAAAGGGCGCCAGATAAATTGATCGAGCAAAATAATAGTCAGAATCAGGGCAAAGAGACCCCAGCCAATAGCCTGTAAATCGCCCATAATGGAGGCCTCTCGCAAATAAGCGCCTAAGCCAGGCAGGCGAAAGTCGCGCGCCCCTACGGTAAACATCTCGGAGGCCATCACAAAGAACCAGCCGCCGGCCCAGGACATCATGCTATTCCAGATCAGGCCGATCATGCCAAAGGGAAGTTCCAAATATTTGAAGCGCATCCAGGAATTCAAGCGAAAGATGCCGCTGGCCTCACGCAATTCTTTCGGAATGGTGGTCAACGATTGATACCAGCCAAAGGTCATATTCCAGGCCTGACTGGTAAAGATCAAAACGACAGAAGCCATTTCCACAGCGATTCGCTGAGGGAGGATAGCGCTCAGGCTGAGCAAAACAACCGGCAAGAAGGAAAGGATGGGCACGCTTTGCAACACATCGAGCAGAGGCATGAGAATCCGCTCGGCGCGCCGATTGTAGGCAGCGGCCCGCCCATAGAATAGCGTAAAAAGCAAAGAGAGGGCATACGCCGCCGCCATGCGCCCCAGCGAAAGCAGGGTGTACCAGGGTAAAGCCCGCGGCGCCAGAACAATTTCAGGCCCTTGAATTTCCTGAGGGGCATTGAAGGCCAGGCGCACACCACCATACAGCAAGGTCGCGATCAGGAGCAACACCAACGCATCCCCCCAGGTGAAAAGGCGCTGCATCCGTTCTTTGGGTGGAAGAATGTTTTGAAAAATGCCCATGGCTTCTCCTGCTGGAATGGAATAAAAAAAGCCCGCGCCGGTTGGAGCGCGGGCAGGAGCAAGCCACTTCAGAGAAGGTTGAAACCTACCTGCACACCAACCGCGTGGAGAACTTTGTCAAAATACGAAGAGGGTCGAGCGAACTATGCGATTCCATCGTGTTACTGAAACGGTGATGACTATACTCCCGAAGAAAACACTTGTCAATGAAAATGTGACCCTATCCAGAAGTAAGCGCTCGCAAAAGCAAATGCCGATCGACCAGGCCAAGAGGATGCTCCTGTTCATCCACAACCACCAACCATTTGCGTCGCTGTTGGAGCATGAGCCTGGCCGCCTCGATTAAAGAAGTTTCAGGGGAAACGGTCAAAGCCCCGGCCGACATCAATTCCGCCGCGGTGACAGTTAATTCCGGCGCTTTACTCTTGCCCGAAAGAGCAGCCAGCACGCCGCGGCGCTCGGCTGGCTGAATACGAGCGATCACATCCGCGTCGCTGACCAGCCCCATGACGCGCCCCTCATCATCCACCACGATGAGACGGTGATAGCCACCTTCCAAAAAGGTATCTACCAGAACCGGCAACTCATCATCGTGACGCACTACCGGAATATTGGGAGACATAATGTCGCGGACGCATTTGGCTGCCCCAAAAGGGACGGTCGCGGCCGGACGGCTTTCTTTTTGAGCCACCAACCGCAAAATATCCACGCGTGAAAGGATGCCAAGTAAATGTCCCTGCTCATCCACCACGGGCAGGCGCTTAATTTTGTGACGGGCCATACGCGCCGCGGCATAGGCCACGGAATCAGTAGGCCGGACGGTAATGACCGGTTTGCTCATCACCATTTCGACGGTCAAATGGGTTTGGCGCAGCTTTTCAATTTCTTCCTCCAAAAAATGTTGTTCCAGCCGTTCGGCCACCGCCAGCCGTTGGGCTACACCTGCGCGTTCCAGCAAATCTTCATCGGTTAGCATCCCCACCACCTTGCCTTCGCCATCCACAACAGGGAGCGCCTTGAGCAAGGTGTGAAGCATGGTTTGCCAGGCCTCCGCCACGCTCATATCCGCAGCAAGGGAGACCACCTCCCGGGTCATGACCTCGCCAGTTGTTTTGTCAGCCGGTAGCGGGTTCAGGTAGCGATGCGTATATTTGACGACCTGAACTTCCTCGAGGGTGATCAGCCCTTCCCCAATCAGCGGCGAGATCACCTCCACAGCATGGGCAACCTTGTCTGGCTTGTCCACCACCTCGATACGGAGCGGCAAATCCTCCGAAAGGCGCAGAATCGCCGCCGTGTGAATGCGGGAATGCGCCCCAAACCCCGCCACGCCGCGGATGACCGTTGCCCCTGCCAGGCCCTCCATCTTCAACAATTCCAGGAGAACCGCATAAAGAGGACGGCCACGCCAGCGATCGCTTTCGCCAATGTAAATTGTGAGTCGTTGTGCCTTTTCGGCCAATCGTGTGCTCATCGCATCCATCCTTTACAGCGCCCTCCCCACCCAGATCCCGGCTATAACCGCCAGGGCGCCTAAGATACTGCTGCCAAACAGATTCACCATGCCCAACCAGATCTCACCTTTAAGCAACATCTCCACACTTTCATAAGTATAAGACGAAAATGTGGTATAGGAGCCTAAAAAACCAATGGCTACCAGCAATCGCCAGCGCGGATCGAGGAGAAAACGCTCGGTTGTCAGGGTGATGAAAAGGCCCAGCAGAAAACTGCCACTCAGATTGATGACCAGATTCCCATAAGGAAACAACGTACCGAGTCGCTGAGCGATCCAGCCTCCTAACCAGTAGCGGGCATTGGCGCCCAGGATAGCACCCGCAGCAATGATGAAAAATTTATCCATGGAAGCAAAACACCTCTCACAGGCAAAATAAATGACCTCTACCGAACACGTTCCAGTAGAGGCCATCAGTCAAATGGACATTTCGGGCGAGCCTCATCGCCGCCCCAATTATATCATTTGACGGTGATCCTCAAAATCCTGCGCCTGAACACCCTACTCAAAATCCTCGCGCATCAAATCCAGGAAAACACTCACCACCTTGGGGTCAAAGTGCTTACCAGACTGTTCGGCAATGTATTGCAAGGCCTGCTCTACCGACCAGGCCTTACGATAAGGGCGATCGGAAGTGAGGGCATCGAACACATCCGCGACGGCAAACAGGCGGGCTGCCAGCGGAATTTCTTCACCTTTCAAGCCACGCGGATACCCTGTGCCATCCCATTTTTCGTGATGACAATAAGGAATATCGATGGCGGGGCGCAAATAAACAATAGGATTCATCAGCTCATAAGCCAGGCGAGGGTGTTGCCTCATGATTTCCCATTCTTCCGGCGTGAGTGGCCCTTCTTTATGCAAAATGCTATCGGGAACACCGATCTTGCCAATATCATGCAGGAGGGCGCCGCGGTGAATATGGATCATTTGCTGGTCAGGAATATGCATGGCTCGCGCCAGCCGTAAGGTCAACTCGGTGACACGCTGCGTATGCCCTTCCGTTTCATGATCGCGCAAATCCAGAGCACGCGACCAGCCCTCAATGGTGGCATCGTAGGCCAGCATCAACTCGGTGTTCGCTCGTTCCAGATTTTCCAGCAATTGAGCATGATCAATTGCCAGGGCAATCTGCCCTGCCAGAATATGCAAAAAGTCCAGCCACTCAGAATCAGCGGAGAACGTCTCACGCCGATAAATCTCCAAAACGCCGGCGGTTTTGCCTTTTGACATGAGCGGTACCGCCAGACAGGAACGGAAACCCTCCGCTTCGATCCGTCGCGGGTTAGAAAATTCCGCCGCAAATTCTTGCGGTTCGTGCGATTGGACAATCGTCCCTTGCAAGGCGGCTTTACCAGCCAGCCCTTCCCCCAGGCGCAGCAACGGACGGGTATCGAAGCCAGTGGGGAAACCGCTCCCAGTAACATATTCCAACGTCAACGTAGCGGGGTTAAAAGTGAACACACAAGCGGCGTCCACTTTCAGCAGACGAACGACATGGTCCAACGCCACACGCAGGCTCAAGCGCAAATCCGTAGTCGCCGCAATCGCGGCATCGATCTCGTGCAGGGCAGTGAGGCGTTGTACCTGCACCTCCAATTGGCGGAATAAACGGGCGCTGTAAATCGCACTGGCAGCGGTATTGGCAAACAACGAAAGCAGGCGAACATCGTTATCGCCGAATTTACGTTCCGAATCCCCCATTTCCGCCACGGTCAACACCCCCAACAATTCGCCGTTATAAATCATCGGCACACCCAATACCGCTCGTAAGGGCACACCCTCATAGCGGGGAGAGCGTCCCGCCCATGTTCGATAATCTTCTATCCTTAGAACCTATCCGAAAAATAATTGAAAGCGGAGACGAAACCTGATAGAAAAGGGTTTGCGAAAATCCAATCTAAAAGGTAACGTCTCCATGACAAAGGATAGCACAAAATCGAACAATCATTACACCATTCCTG
>DAOUAN010000100.1:0-4416 GCA_034433385.1 Anaerolineales bacterium
GGGCACAGGTCGCCGCCTTTGGCGGCTCGCAATGACACAAAACGGCGTTTTTCGCCCACAGCGTCATCTCTCAAGGCACTGGCGAAATGAGCATCCATCCACCGCTCACACCTGACTAACAACTTTTTAGCGCACCCCGGTGTTCCTCCTGGCGTGCAAAATTTCAGCGAATAAGATAAAATCAACCCATGCCTGATTTCAACATTCTCATCACCGATGGCCTCGACCCACAAGGGCTGGCCGTGTTGCACCCCGCTGCGAAGGTGGACGATCGCAGCGGAATTTCTGCCGATGACCTGCTCAAGGTCATTGCGAATTACGATGCCCTCATCGTCCGGGGGCGCACCAAAGTGACCGCGACGCTCCTCGCTGCCGCGCCCCGCTTGAAGGTCGTGGGGCGAGCCGGTGTGGGGGTGGATAACATTGACCTGGAAGCCGCCAAAAAGCATGGGGTAACCGTCGTCAACGCCCCCACCTCGACCACCCTCGCCGTCGCCGAGCTGACCTTTGGTCTCATCCTGGCCCTGGCGCGCGAAATCCCCCGTGCCGATGCTGCCATGAAACAGGGGCAATGGCTCAAAAAAGAGCTGGAAGGGGTGGAACTTTACGGCAAAACCCTCGGCATCATCGGCGTTGGGCGCATTGGCATGGAGGTGGCCAAGCGCGCTGCCATCTTTGGAATGCACGTCATTGCCTACGATCCGCTGGTGCCGGCAGAAGAGATCCGCCAACGCGGTGCCGAACCCGTCTCGCTTCAGGATTTGTACGCCTGGGCTGATTTCATCTCGCTCCACCTGCCGCTCACTGTTCAGACCCGTGACATGATCGGCGCTCAGGCCTTCGCGCAAATGAAAGATGGCGTGCGCATTGTCTGCGCAGCACGCGGCGGCATCCTTGACGAGGCTGCCCTGGTAGCTGTGCTGAACAGCGGCAAAGTGGCCGGTGCGGCGTTGGATGTCTTTGCTACCGAGCCGCCCGGGGCGAGCGAACTGGTCACCCACCCCAAAGTGATCGCTACCCCACACATCGGCGCCCAAACCGTCGAATCGCAGGCCAGAGCCGCTGAGGACATCGCCCATGAAGTGCTGGCCGCTCTGCGCGGAGAACCGCTTCGCTGGAAAGTCGCCTGATGCCTTCGTCAATTTCATCTACAGGAGTCCCCATGTCTGAAAAGCTGAATCAACTCAAAGAACTACTCGGTGAAGTCATTGACTTACGCAATGCTGCGGCTGTCCTTTCCTGGGATCAGCAAACCTACATGCCGCCCGGCGGCGCCGAAGCGCGCGGCTACCAGCTGGCTACCCTCAGCAAACTGGCTCAAATCAAATTTACCTCCGACGAGATCGGCAAATTGCTCGATGATCTGAAGCGCGAATACGCCGATGCCGATCCCGATTCCGACGATGCCGCCCTCATTCGTGTCGTCTCGCGCGATTACGAAAAAGCGGTGCGCGTCCCGCCTGAGTTCGTCGCCGAAATGGCCATGGTCACCAGCCGCGCCCATGAGGCCTGGGTGGAAGCCAAAAGCAAATCGGATTTTTCCATCTTCCGGCCCCACCTGGAAAAA
The DNA here is from genome assembly GCA_034433385.1 of Anaerolineales bacterium. Classification (GTDB taxonomy): domain Bacteria; phylum Chloroflexota; class Anaerolineae; order Anaerolineales; family Villigracilaceae; genus DAOUAN01. The sequence continues at coordinate 1,568 of DAOUAN010000100.1, forward strand.
GTCCTTGACCTGGCGCGCAAATACACCACCTTCTTCCCGCCCAGTGAGCACCCTTACGACATTTTGCTGGATGACTACGAACCTGGCATGAAAACCGCCGACGTGCGCGAGATTTTCGATGCCTTGCGCCCCCAGCAGGTCGAACTGATTCGCGCCATCAGCCAGCGGCCGCAAGTGGATGATTCCTTCCTGCACCTGGAATACGATGAGAAAAAACTGCTTGATTTCGGCGTTCAGGTGGTCACCCAATTTGGCTACGACTGGAACAAAGGCCGCCAGGACAAGGCGCCTCATCCTTTCTGCACCTCCTTCAGCCTGAACGATGTGCGCATCACCACCCGCTTCGAGCCGCAAAATCCGCTGGCCACCCTCTTCAGCACCATGCACGAAACCGGCCACGCCCTCTACGACATGGGCAGCCACCCCTCCTACGAGCGCACCTTCCTGGCAGGTGGCACCTCCCTGGCCATTCACGAATCCCAATCCCGCATGTGGGAAAACCTGGTTGGCCGCTCGTTGCCCTTCTGGGAGCACTTCTACCCCAAGCTACAAAGCCTCTTCCCTGCCCAGCTCGGCAACGTGGACTTGCAAACCTTCTACAAGGGCATCAACAAAGTGCAGCCCTCCCTTATCCGCGTCAATGCCGACGAAGCCACCTACAACTTGCACATCATGCTGCGCCTCGAACTCGAAATCGCCATGATCGAAGGCAAAGTGGAAGTCAAAGACTTGCCCGAAATCTGGAACACCCGCATGCAGGAATACCTCGGCATCACCCCGCCCAACGACGCCCAGGGCGTTTTGCAAGACATCCACTGGTCCAGCGGCCTGATGGGCTACTTCTCCACCTATGCATTGGGCAACCTGGTCTCTGCTCAGTTGTGGGAGAAAATTCACGCCGATCTTCCCGATCTCGAAGCGCAAATTCGCCAGGGCAAATTCGATGCCTTGCTAGGCTGGCTGCGCCAGAACGTTCACGTTCACGGCCGCAAATACGAACCGCAAGTGCTGGTGCAAAAGGTCACCGGCTCCAAAATCACCGCTGCTCCCTACGTTCGCTACCTGCGCAACAAATACAGCGAAATTTACGGGCTATAAAAAGACAAGACCACCCCAACAGAGACGCCCTCCCCCGAGGGCGTCTCGTCTACTCAAACCATGACCCTACGAAAGATCCTTCTCGCCTCACTTTCTGGACTTTTGGCCGGGTGCACCCTGCTTGGAGCGGATCCCATCCCCACGCCTTATCCCACCGATTACCTGCCGACGGTCATTGCCCTCACCGGCGAAGCTGCCCTGGCCACTGCCTCGGCGCTGACGCCCACGCCTCCGCCCACCTTCACTCCCGAACCGACCCAGACGCCCATTCCTCCCACGCCGCTCCCCAGCGAGACGCCCACCCTGGCGCCGGGTGTGCCCCTGGCGCAGATTCAGTTCCTGGCCCCTGGCCCGCTCTCCAAGATCGCCTCGCCGCTGAATCTACAGGCCAAAGTGGTCGCGGGCGAATCGGAGGTCGTGCAGGTCTCCTTGCTGGGCGAAGATGGCCGCCTCCTGGCGCGCACCATCCAGCGCCTGCCGCGACGCCCCTCCGGTGTGTATCTCCCGCTGAAAATCCCTTTTGAGATTCGCGCCGCGGCGGAAGCCGGGCTGGTTCAAATCAGCAGCCTGGACAAACATGGGCGCATCCAGGCGCTCAATTCATTGAACCTGATTTTGCTTTCGGTGGGCGAGAGCGTGATTAACCCGGCAGGGAATGTCATTTACGAACGTGTCGTCTTATACACGCCGGAAGAAAACGCAAACATCACCGGGGGCCAGTTGCAGGTGACCGGCCGTTTCTGGCCGTTCAACGACCAACCCTTCTTCCTGGAGTTGATCTTGCCAGATGGCCAGGTAGCCGGGACACGGGTGTTGACTCTGAAAGGACTGGATCCCCAAGAATTTTCCACCACCATCCCCTACAAAGTGAGTGAATCCACCCCGGCATTTTTGACCATCCGCCAAATGGATGCTCGCCTGAATTTGCCGCTTTACGTCTACACCCGCCCAGTGACCCTCAATCCGTGAACGTAGCAATCACCAAGCCTTGAAAGGCGTTTCCCCCACGCTTCGCTCCCTCCTTCGGGGACTTTGCAGGGCAGGCACTGCGCTCGCAATGACGGCAGGAGACCAAATCTTCGCGGTCATGATAGATTTTCAAGAGCAATACTGGTCCTTGTGAGCCCCTGAAAGGGGCGAAATATGGGCTTTGAGAGATTGCTTCGGGCGCTTCGCGCCCTGGCAAAGACCCTTGCAGAGAAAACGGTCAGGTAGCCAGAAAATTTTCATCGGTTGAGTTACAAGTTGCCTCCATCCGCTTTCGTGGGAGGAATGCAGAGGGGCTTTTGTCCCGTCTGGTGCTTCAAACACCCCATCCCTCCGCCGGGCTTTCCCCTTCCCCGTCCGAGATGAACGTTGCGCTGCCTGGGTTCACAGACGGGGGAGGGGCAGGGGTGGGGGCGGGCGGCGAAGAGGGTACGTGCAAAATCTCGTCCCTGAGGTCGTTTTTGTCCAGCCGTTGCCCAAAAGTCAGGCTAACCTGGCGGGAGATGGCTTCGACGGAAGAACGCCGTCTCGCCATGACAACCCAATTTGGGCGAATTTTTAGATGGGTTTTATCCCGAATTGCCGTTAGATTAGATTTGGAATTGCTGCAATGACCACGGGAGCACTAAAAGGTTGTGGGTAAGATGGAAAACAGGGAAACGGCTAGTGTCATTGCGAGGGGCGTCAGCCCCGAAGCAATCCATCTATTCCTTGCCGACCAGGAGATTGCTTACCCCTGCGGGGCACAGGTCGCCGCCTTTGGC
>DAOUAN010000101.1:0-32883 GCA_034433385.1 Anaerolineales bacterium
AGGGGCATGTTGTCGCGGTCGAGGGCGGGAGGCGCGGCGGGCGGAGTCTCACCCAGGGGGGGCGGGGCCGGCTGCGGCGTCGCGGGGCGAGGCGAGGGGGGAGGCGCCTCAGCAGGCAGATCCGGCAAGGTCTCGTCCTCAGATGAAAGGAGTCGGCGGAGTTTGTCTTTTGGGTCTTCGCTCATGGGTTACCACACAACGTTTATGGCCTGGACGCTACCAGCACTGTCCAGGTTCCACGCATCAGGGTTTCGGATTTTTGATTTTTGACTTCGATAGCCAGGGTGACCGATCCGCCGCCGAGGCGCGGCAGGGCTTTGGTTTCGGTCACTTCGATTTCGGCGTGGATGGTGTCGCCGATGAAGATGGGTTTGACGAATTTCCAGTCGTTGATTTCGCGAAAGGCGATTACCGTGCCTTCCAGAACGCCGGTGCGCATCGCCAGGCCGGAGGCGATGGATAGGCCAAGCAGGCCATGGGCAATGCGTTGCCCGAAGGGGGTGGTTTTGCTGAATTCGGCGTCGGTGTGAATCTGGTTGTAGTCGCCGGAGAGGCCGGCAAAAGTCATAATGTCGCTTTCGGCTACGGTGCGGCCAACCGTGACGATTTTCTGGCCGAGGCTGAATTCTTCAAAATACAGACCGGTCATGGCTGTCTCCTCTGGTGGTTTAAACTAAATCCCATTATACCTTTGACCTCTTACAAATCTGCCCGTACAATAAGGACATGCGCGATTGGTCTCTTGGCCTGAATTCCCCTCTCTTTCTCACCCTGGCGGCCGATGCGCGTTTGAGTGCGCCGGATTACGTCAACGATCAGATTTGGGAACTGGAATTGGATCGGGGGGAGCCGCGTGCGCTTTCCTTGCATACGACCTATGGCTTGCGAGCGCGCTCGATGCGCCTGTTTTTGCGCTTTAGCGAACATCAGCAAACGGTGATGGACCCGGCGGCCTTTTTCCGACCGCCGCGCCTGCGCCGTTTTTACCCCAATTTTCTCTGGCTGGAATGCGCTCCGTTTCGCGGGATGGAGGTCAGCGTCGAATACTGGGTGCCCGAATCGCATGTCATTGCCGGGCGGTTGACGATTCGCAATCAGGAATCTACGACGCGCCATCTTCAATTGGAATTGTGCGGCTTGCTGGTGCCTTTGAACGGTCGGCCGCTCACGGTGGTTCAGCAGCAAATGGTCACTATTCTGGCCGGACAGACGGGGAATCTCAGCCCGGTTGTTTTTTTGACCGGTGGGCCGAAACACGGGGTGGGGCCTTACCCTTCGCTCATGCTGGACCTCGAGCTGGATCCCGGTTCGACGCGTACCCTCACCTTTGCGGAGGCCGCTCTGGAAACGCTGCCGGCTTCGTTCGATTTGGCGCGGCGGACGGCGGCGCGTTTGTGGGAGGCAGAACGGGCGCGCATTGAGCTGATCAATGCCTCGCAACTGGTTGAGATTTACACCGGCGACGAGGAATGGGATGCGGCACTGGCTTTCAGCCAGAAGGCTGCATTTTCGTTGTTCTTGGGGCCGAACGAGAAAGTGCCCCATCCAACTTTTGTGCAATGCCGCCAGCCAGATTACGGCTATTCGCAAAAGGGAGATGGCACGGATTATCCGCCAGCGTGGAATGGGCAAAGCCCCCTGGAGGCGTATTATCTATCCAGTTTGCTGCCCGGTGCAGTTTCGCTGAAAAAGGGGGTATTGCAAAATTTCCTGGCGACGCAGGGTGCAGATGGGGCCGTAGATCACAAGATCGGGCTGGCGGGCCAACGTGGCAGGATGCTGGCGATGCCCTTGTTGTCTTCCCTGGCCTGGCAAATTTACCTGGAGAGCGGAGATGATGCGTTTCTGAGCGAAGTGTTCCCGCGCCTGGAAAAATTCTTCTGGGCGTGGTTCGCACCGCAACATGATCGTGATCGGGATGGAGTGCCTGAATGGGATCATGTGTTGCAGACAGGTTTTGAGGAGAATCCTTTATTTGATGTGTGGCATCCCTGGGCGCAAGGGGCGGATATTACCTGCGTGCATAGCCCGGCGTTGGAGGCGATGTTGTATCGGGAGGCGCAGTGCCTCTTGCAGATGGCGGAACGCCTGGGAAAAGCCGAAGATATGGCGCTCGTGCGCGCACAGGCGGAGAAGCTAAAAGCCTCGGTGGATGCAGCCTGGGTGGCGCGGGCGGCACTTTATCATTACCGCGATCGCGATAGCAAGTTGACCCTGACCAGCGAGGTGATTGGGCGCGGCAAGGGGAATGTGGCTTTGCGACCGAAGAAAGAATTCAAGCGGCCGATTCGCCTGTTAATCGAGATCCAGACTCAAAATCCGGCGGCGAAGCGCCCAGAGGTGGAGATCGGGGAGTTCGTCACCAAAGGCGAGATCGAGAAGATCCACAGCCGTCAGTTTTTGTGGCGGAGCGGTGGTTTGGTCGCGACCAGTCAGCGGGTTTACGGCCGAATCGGCAAGATCAACGTAAGTGGGCTGGATGGGAAAGATAAGGTCATTGTGCGCAGTGTGGATTTGAGCGGGGAAGATCATACGCTCTTTTTGCCATTATGGGCGCACTTGCCCGATCAGCAACGCGCGCAGGCATTGATTGGGCGCGCTTTGCTGGATGCCGAGCGCTTTGACCGCCCCTTTGGAGTTCCGGCGCTTGCCTCTTTGCCAGATGCCGAGGCCGAGACAGTAGGGCTGAGTGTCCATTTGCCGTGGAATCATCTGATTGGGGAGGGGTTGCTGGCCTATGGTTTTCGAGCGGAAGCGGCGCGGCTGGTGGCTCACCTGATGGGCGCGGTGATTCAGAATTTAAAGCAGGGGCGGGCTTTTTATCAGCGTTATCATGCTGAGCGGGGGAGTGGCGTGGGGGAGCGAAACGCCTTGCATGGCCTGGCGCCGGTGGGACTTTTCTTGCAGACGTTAGGGGTAAAAATTCTTTCCCCAACGCGGGTGGCGCTGGAGGGGCAAAATCCATACCCATGGCCGGTGACGGTAAAGTTTCGCGGGTTGACGGTGGTGCGCGGCTCTCAGGCGACAGAGGTGATTTTCCCCAACGGTGAACGGGTGACGGTTACCGAAACCGCTCCGTGTGTGGTTACACTGGAGGGGAGTGTAGAGCAAGCGCAAGCAGTGGCTTGATTTTGGGTCGTTTGAATTGGAGGCCAGATGACCGTAGCCAGCTGTATGAAGCGAGAGGTGATTTCGATTCCCCCGACGACGACGATTCGAGAATCTGCCAGGATTTTCGTGGAGCGACATATCGGTCTGCTGCCCGTGGTGGATGAAGAGGGCAAGCCGATCGGGGTAATTGGGCTGCGTGATTTGTTGACGCTGGAATTGCCGGATTTTGTGCGGTTTATTGCCGATGTGGATTTTGTTCACGATTTTGGGGCGGTGGAGTTTTCAGTAAATCGCTCCTGATGGCACAAAACTCAGGTTAGCCGGCGAAAAATTCAAAAATAAAGCAGTTACGGTTATACTTAAGCAACAATGGCCACTTTTCTGCAACTGGCTTTTCTACTTTCCGTCATTTTGCTCTCGGCCAAACTGGCTGGTTTTCTCAGCACACGGCTGGGGCAGCCTTCTGTGTTGGGCGAACTGTTGGTCGGGATTTTTTTAGGGCCATCGCTGGTCAATGTTCTTCATTTGCCTTTCATTGACCATAGCCTGGCCGAAATGATCGCTGACCTGGGCGAGTTGGGTGTATTGTTGCTGATGTTCATCGCCGGCCTGGAATTGCATTTTGATGAGCTGAGGCGTAATACCCGCGTGGCTGCCTATGCTGGTTTCTTAGGGGTGTTCTTGCCAGTGATTTTGGGATGGGGCACAGGACGGCTGTTCGGTTTCCATAACGATGCCGCCATTTTTCTCGGCCTGACGTTGGGGGCCACCAGCGTCAGCATTTCGGCGCAAACGTTGCTGGAACTCAAGGCTTTGCGCAGTCGGGTGGGCTTGAGCCTGCTGGGCGCGGCCGTCTTTGATGATATTCTGGTGATCTTATTCCTGTCCCTGTTCCTGGCTTTGCAGGGAGGAAGCGGCAGCCTGCTGGGGGTGGTATGGATTGTAATCCGCATGATTGCCTTCCTGGCGCTTTCGGCTGCCTTTGGGCTTTGGGCCTTACCCTGGCTGATGCGCCGCGTTGCAGATCTACCCATTAGCCAGGGGGTGTTGACGTTGGCGTTGGTGGTAATGCTGGCTTATGGCCTGGCGGCAGAATTGCTGGGAGGCATGGCAGCCATCACTGGTTCTTTCCTGGCTGGTCTGATGATGGCACGGAGCAAGGAAAAAGAAAATGTAGAGCACGGTATCCATGCGCTGGCGTATGGCTTGTTTGTCCCCATCTTTTTCATTAACATTGGCCTTTCGGTAAATATCCGTGAGCTACAAATTGGCATGTTGTTGTTCACCATCGTCGTGACCGTGGTGGCTATTGCAGGCAAATGGCTGGGTGCTGGAGCTGGGGCGCGCCTGGGTGGGTTGAGCAGCCATGAATCTATCCAACTAGGCGCTGGGATGATCTCGCGCGGCGAGGTGGGTTTGATTGTTGCCAGCGTGGGGATTCAACAGGGCCTGGTGATTACCGAAGAGTTTTCGGCCATTGTCGTCATGGTGTTGATCAGCACCCTGGTCACTCCACCGATTCTGCGTGCACTTTTTGCGCAAGAGAAAGCCAGGCTCGCAAGGCCGCAAGTCGCCGAAGGGTTGATAGATCCCCAAGAAGAGGAGACGAAGTGATGTATTTGATCCTTTTTGTTCTCAATGACCCTGATCGGTTAGAAGATTTGTTGATTGCCTGGGAAGAAGCGGGTGTACAAGGCGCCACGGTTTTGTTCAGCACGGGTCTGGGGCGGATTCGTCAGCTCAACGGCTGGCGCGATGACATGCCACTTATTCCCTCGTTGAAAGATTTTTACAGTGCCCCTGAAAATTTGAATCGCACCATCTTTACCGCAGTGAATACCGAACAGGATGTGGAGGCTATCATTGCTGCCACGCAAAAAGTGGTAGGCCGGTTGGATGAAGAGAAAACCGGGCTTTTACTGGTATTGCCTTTGAGCCAGGCCTTAGGTTTGAATAAGATGAGGTCGGTATGAATTCTTCTGAAACTTCTCGCTTTTTGATCCTGGCCATTGTTCAAGACCAGGATGCAGAGGTGGCTATTCAGTCGCTGGAAGCACTTGCTACCCAGGTCGTTTATCTGGCAAGTGCCGGCGGTTTTCTGGGACGACGCAATGCCACCTTGTTGATCATCTTGCCGAGGGAACATCTGAGCGCCGCCCTTCAATCGTTGCAAACTGCCTGCCGTCAGCGGGTGGAATATATGACGCTGCCTCTGGAAGGTTCCCCTCTGCCCATGCCTTCTGCTGTACCCGTCACGGTGGGTGGGGCTACTGTGTTTGCCCTCCCTGTCGAGCGCATTGAGGTCATTTAGCCCGTCTGCTGTAAGGAGTGAATGATGAAACTGATCATTGTGATTGCCAAAGATCATGATGCCGATGTGATGACGCAAGCGCTCACAGCCGAAAGCTTTCGCGTCACCCGGATCGCTTCTACGGGTGGCTTCTTGCGCAGCGGTGTGGCAACATTGTTGGTCGGTGTAGAGGACGCACAAGTGCAACCCGCCATTGACCTAATGCGCGCTACTCTCAACAAAATTCCAGGGCGGAGCCAGGTCGCGCTGTTTGTTGTGCCGGTGGAGCGTTTTGAACAACTCTAAGCGAGTGGAAAGCATTTTCGTCCCGAAGGCTTTGCCTCGAAATATGGGCAGCCTTCGGGACGTTTTATTTATTCCAGCACCACGTTATCAATCAGCCGCGTCTTGCCGATGAACACCGCCAGTGAGAGCAAGGCTTTGCCTTTTACCTGTTCCAGTTCTGCCAGGGTATCATAATCGGCACACGAGACGTATTGCACGGTTGCCAGAGGCTCGGTCGCGAGAGTCTCACGCATGATGCGCCGTAAGGATTCAGCGTTGCGCTCGCCATTGTGGTAGGCGCGCTGGGCGGCTGTCAGGGCCTGGTACAGGATGGTGGCAGCGCGGCGCTCTTCTGGGTTAAGGTAAGTGTTGCGGCTAGACATGGCCAGCCCATCCGCCTCGCGAACCGTGGGGCAGACAACGATCTCGATAGGGAAATTTAAATCGCGCGTCATCTGACGAATCACCGCGGCTTGCTGGGCATCTTTTTGCCCAAAATAGGCCTTCTGGGGCTGGACGCCGTTGAAAAGCTTTGCCACGACGGTGGTCACACCGCGAAAGTGCCCGGGCCGCATTGCCCCTTCGAGCGGTTTCGTCAGCGCTTCAACCTCGACCCAGGTCTGATACCCCGGTGGATACATCACCTCAGCGGTGGGAGTCCACACCAGGTCCACGCCCAACGGGGCGATCAGGTTTAAGTCACGTTGTAAATCGCGCGGGTATTTGGAGAGATCTTCATTGGGCCCAAATTGAGTCGGGTTGACGAAAATGCTGACGACTACGCTCTTGCATTCTTCTCTGGCACGGCGGATCAGGGAAAGATGTCCTTCGTGCAGGTAACCCATGGTGGGCACGAAGCCAACCGGCGGGTCCAGCAAGAGGCGGGCAGCGTGAAGTTCTTCGAGTGTGGTGACAATTTTCATAGCGGTCTCCTCTTGGGCGTAGTATAACCGAGTCTGCTTTTTTCTATCGTTTTTGAAATGGGGAATTGCTTATTGACGATTAGAAAATATGTGCTAAAATAAGCGCAACATCCTGACCTTTTAGAGAAAAAAGAGTTTTTGATGATGTTTACACATTTGTCCTCTAAAAGTCCTGTTCAGAAAGAGAGGTTGTCATGCCTGCACTAAATCGTGTCCAACTCATAGGTTATTTGGGCAAAGACCCGGAAACCCGCTACACGCCTCATGGGAGCAAAGTAGGGACCTTCAGTCTGGCTGTTACGGAACGCTGGAAGAACAAGGACGGCGAGATGAAGGAAGCCACCGAATGGGTTAATGTGGAAGTTTGGGGACGGCTGGCGGAAATTTGCCAGGAGTATTTGCACAAAGGCAGTCTGGTGTATGTTGAGGGGCGCTTAAAGACTGACAAATACGAAGACAAAGGCGAAACGAAATATTACACCAAGGTTGTTGCTGCGCGTATGCAAATGCTGGATCGCAAGGCCGCTGAAGAGCCAGTGTTGACCGTGGAGGAAGAAGCGGCGGAGTATGAGATCACCTGAGAAAGAGTCGAAATCGTGGAATAACAAAACGTAAAATGTCCTTGGGGCATTTTACGTTTTGTTATTTTTGCTGTTACAACCCGTAACGCTCAGCTCTATAGTATTGCTCTGTAAAAACGACGCTAACCGCGAAGATTTTGTATCATGTTGTCATGGCGTGGTGCAAGTCTGAGACTTGCGCTACGACAAGCCAAAGGCTTGTCTTACGTAGGACAACTCTATGAGTTGTCCTACCTTTGGCTGCGGCCCGCCGCGCTATAGTATTGCTCTTGAAAATCTATCACGACCGCGAAGATTTTGTTCATGGTGTCATTGCGAGCGTAGCGAAGCAATCTCCCATCAGGCGAGGAGACTGCGCCTCGGGCGAGCCTCGGCGTGCCCCCACGGGGCGTGGCTCCACGGGGCGAGGCCCCTCGGGCCGTGGCCCTTCGTCGCTGCGCTCCTCGCAGTGACATTTGGTTGCGGTTTGCCGCGCTATGTTTGCATCGAATTGTTCCTGAGCTTCCCCAAGAAAATTCGCCGCATTCGTGTTATTCGATGCAGAGTTTAAGCAATAAGACGAACTTCCGGGTTAGAGCGCTTCCAGTTGGCTCACCAGTTGGTCGAGGACAGCGAAGCCGCCTTGCCAGAAGCGAGCGTCACGGATGTTGATGCCGGCCTCTGCCAGAATACGGGCAGGTGATTCAGATCCGCCCGCGGCCAGGATTTTGAGATAACGCGGTTTGAATGCTTCGCCTTCGGCTTTGAATTGCTGATAGAGGGAGAGCACCAGCAGTTGCCCAAAGGCGTAGGCATACACGTAGAAGGGGGTGTGGTAGATGTGTGGGATGGAAACCCATTCCCATTTGAATTCTTCGCTCAGGTCCAGCGCGTCGCCGAACTGCTCGCGCAGGGTCTCGAAGTAGGCGGCGGAGAGTTCATCTACCGAGGCGTTGCGTTGCACCATCTCGTGGGCCTGTTTTTCAAAAAGGGCAAAGTAAACCTGGCGCAGGATGGTGGCAAAGGCATCATCCATCTGGCGGAAGAGCAAGTCGCGGCGCACGCTTTCATCGGTTTCGCTGGCGAGCAGCCGGTCGATCAACATCATTTCGCCGAAGGTAGAAGCGGTCTCTGCCAGCGGCAGGGAGGAGTGGAAGGTGAATGTGGTGTGGTGAGCGGCCAGCATGGCATGGATGGCATGACCTAATTCATGCGCCAGTGTGGCAACATCGCGGGCGTTTCCCTGATAGTTGATCAGCACCCAGGGGGTCATTTCAGGAGTTACCGACCAGCAGAAGGCGCCGTTGCGTTTTCCTTTGCGGATCTCGCTATCCAGGTGTTGACTCTCGAAGACGCGGCGGGCCAGGTCGGCCACTTGTGGGGAGAAAGCGGCGAAGGAATCCAGCACCATTTCGGCGGCCTGCTCGAAGGGGTAGGTCTTGGTTGAACGGGCGATGGGGGCGTAAATGTCGTAGCGGCGTAATTTGTCCATGCCCAGGTGTCGAGCTTTCAATTTGAAGTAGCGGTGGAAGATGCTGGCGTTTTGACGCACTACCTGCAACAGGGTTTCGACGGCATCATCGGGGATGTCGTTGTTCAGGTTGCGGACGGCGATAGGACTGGAAAATTTGCGCAGAGTCAGGTGCTCGTTGCGCCAATCGCGCACCAGAGTCTGGTAAATCTGACCGAGGATGGGACCTTCAGCGCCGAAGACGCGGTAGAGTTCCTGATAGGCGCGGGCGCGTAGCTTGGCATCGGGATGATAGACGTAATTCATCAGCTCGGAGCGAGTCAATTCTTTCACCTGACCATCCACCTCGAGTTTGAAGGTGTAGCGATTGGTGATGGTGTCGTAGAGCGTGGTCAGGGCCTGGTTGCCAGTGACGTTTTTCAGGTTGATGATCTTTTCTTCCGGCTCGCTCAGGGTGTGCTGGCGGAAGAGGCGCATAGCCTCGAGGTAATAGCGGTAATCTCCGGCGGCGCTCATCAGACGAGAGGCATTTTCGTCATCCAGGGCTTTCCACCACAGGCTGAAGAAGAGGGTGCGATTTTCGATTTCGGCCAGAAATTGCTGGACGCGGGTTTGCAGCGTTTGGGCGATCTGGTTTTGCGTCTCGGCGGCGAAGGAAAGCCCGGCGAAGGCGTAGAGTTTATAGGCCAGGCGGGTAGTTTCCTCGGAGGCGCGCAGGATTTCGAGAAAGTCTTGCTCGGAAATGTCGGCTTTCAATTTATTGCGCACGCCCTCGAAGGAGGTCACTTGCTCTTCGATTTTTTCAAAAGCGGCTTCCAGTTCGGGGCTATCTACGGAAGGAAAGAGGTCGTTCAGGCTCCATGGCGAAAGTGTGTAGGGCATGGTTTCTCCTTTGGTAGTTACCTGTTTTGTCTGATTCTGGCAGCGAATCGAATCTGATTTGCCGGTCGGCGCAGGCCGACCTGGTGTGTGCTGGCCCGAAACTTTAGTTTCCGGGCCAACGGCGCCGGCCAGGTGATTATTTCTTTTGGGGATGAGATTTTCAGGCGCAGTTCACTGCTTTTCCGTTGCTCTGAATGGAGGTGATGACAGCAAAGGTGGCTTTGGTTACGGCGATCAGGTGTGCGTAGGGGATGGGTGGGGGGCCGCCTTGCTCAATGGCCTCGAAGAAGGCCATCATTTCATTTCTCCAGCCTTTGTCTTGCGGGCTCTTTTCGGTTTTGTGCGTGCCCGCGGTGACCATTTCCAGTTTGCGGAAGTCGTCCAAAATGGCGACTTTGCCCTCACAAAACACTTCCAGGCGCTCTTTGGGGAGGGATTTGTCGCCATTGGCCAGGTAATCCACAATGCCCACAGAGCCATCAGGGAAGGTCAGGGTGATGGAAACATTATCTTGCTGATATTTGCCCAGGTCGGGCAGGGCATGGGCAGAAACAGTGCTGGGTGGCGCACCGACCAGGAAGGTGAGGAAGTCAATAAAGTGGCAGGCCTCGCCGATGATCCGCCCACCGCCTTGTGCTGGGTCGTGAACCCAGTGATTGGCGGGAATGTAACCAGCGTTGACGCGATAATGGGCATAGAGGGGTTCGTTGCGAGGGGTGAGGAAGACGGAAAGTGCCCTGGCGAGAGGGGCAAAGCGACGATTAAAGCCGACCATCAACAGCGGTTGATTTTCGCGGCGCAATTGTTCGCTCACCTTTGCCAGCTGTTCCTCGTTTAACGCCAGCGGTTTTTCTACGAAGACGTGCTTGCCGGCTTGCAAGGCCTGTACGCTCAGATCAGCATGGCTATCGTGGCGGGTGAGGATGAGCACGGTGTTGATCTCAGGGTCATGGAGGATTTGTTCTTCGGCGGAGCAGGCGTAACGGAAGCCAAAGCGTTTGCCCGAATGGGCCGCGTGCATCCCGCCGGAGGAGGCGATGCCGACTAATTCGATTCCTTTCACCTTCCGCAGCACAGGGAATAGGGTGGCGTTAGCATACAGCCCGGCGCCCAGCACGCCGAGTTTGATCGGCTCGCTTGCTTGGGAAGAGGAAAGCGGAAAGAAGATTTTTTCTCCATTTTCCGCCTTTGTTTGTGGGTATGTCAGCACGACTCCCAAAAATGGCTCTTTTTTCTTCCCGGTGATCACTTCGTAGGCCTCGGCGGCTTTTTCGATGGGGAAGCGATGGGTGATCAGGCTTTTGACGTTTAGCTTTTGGCTGGCCAGCAGGGAGACAATGGCCTCGAAGTTGCGTCCCTCCGTCCAGCGGACGTAGCCGATGGGGTAGTCGTGGCCTTGCTCTTCGTAGTTCGGGTCGTAGCGGCCAGGACCATAGGAACGGGAGTTGATGAAGGACAGTTCTTTTTCGTAGTAGATTTTGCGGGGCAGGGTCAGACCAACCGCGCCAGTAGCGACCACGCGTGCCCGGTCGCGGGCGATGACCCCGGCCAGTTCGACTGGATCGGCGGAGGGGGTGTCGGCGCAGATGAGGATGGCGTCGAAGCCGCGCCCCGCGGTAAACGCCTGGGCGGTGGATTCGGCTTGGGCGCGGAGGCAGGCTGGATGTCCGAGCGAGGCGGCGAGGGCAACGCGCTGCGGGGCGAGATCTATGCCGAGGACGTTACAGCCGGCCGCGGCAGCCAGTTGAATCGTCAGCAACCCCAACAGACCCAGGCCGATGACGGCGACGTTTTCACCAAGCTGTGGTTCGGCCAGGCGCAATCCGTGCAGGGCGATGGCGCCGAGGGTGGTGAAGGCGGCGCTTTCAAAATCCACTTCGGCGGGCAGAGGGGTGAGCAGCTGCCGGGGGACGAGGTTGTATTCGGCGTGGACGGCGTAGCCGCCGCCGGCGCAGGCCACCCGTTGGCCGATGTGGAAGCCGGGCATCTCTTCACCGAGGGCGACGATGGTGCCGGCGGAGGAGTAGCCGAGAGCCATGGGCTGATCGAGTCGGTTAAAGGCGGCCTGCAGGGTGGGGATCAGGCCTTCGCGACGAGCTTTTTCAAGGACTTGTTTGACCAGATCGGGGCGAGAGCGAGCCTTGCCGAGCAGGTTTTTCTCGGCGAATTCGACGACCATGCGTTCGGTCCCTGCCGAAACGAGGGATGCCGCTACCTGTACCAGCGCCTGTCCGCGGCGCGGGGTGGGGATGGGTACTTCTTCGATGGTGGTTTCGCCAGTTTTCAGGTTTTGTAAGAGCTGTTTCATAAGATAGGCTTTCGAGACGATGATGGCAAAGTATAACCCAATTCAGCGGGCGGCGAAATTTTAAGAAAAAGTATTGAATCGAGCCTGGCTTATCACTATAATGAGAATACCCGTCTGAATTTCACAATTTCATTGTAAGGAGGTGCTCTCGCCCAGTTGCGTTTATTTCGGCTTGCCAGTTGTTTTTTGTTTCCTGACCATTTCTCAAGGAGGATTGTATGGCTCTCGGAGGATATGCAAACAACCTGGCCTGGATTGACCTGACTTCGGGCAAAGTGGAATACAAACCCATTCCCGAAGACCTGGCTCTCAAGTACATTGGCGGGCGTGGGCTGGGTGTGAAATTTGTCTTCGATAACGGCCCGCAAGTTGACCCCCTTTCCCCCGAAAACATTCTATGCTTCATGAACGGTCCGCTCACTGGCTCAGAGGCCAATATGAGCGGGCGCATGGCCATTGTGACCAAGTCACCGCTTACCGGCACGGTTACCGATAGTCATCATGGCGGCTGGAGCGCGGCGCGCTTGCGCTGGGCCGGCTTCGATGGCCTGATCTTCAAGGGCAAAGCAGCCAAACCCACTTATGCCTATATCCACGATGGGCAGGTCGAACTGCTGGATGCCTCGGAAGTGTGGGGAAAGGGCGTGCATGAGACGGTCAAATTCTTCCAGGATAAATACGGCGAGAAGGATTTGAGCGTCATTGCCATTGGCCCCGGTGGCGAGAACCTGGTACGTTTTGCCTGCTGGGTTAACGAAAATGATCGCGCTTCCGGCCGCGGCGGCACGGGGTGCGTAGGTGGCTCTAAAAACCTGAAGGCGGTGGTGATCAAGGCCGAAAAGAAGCTGACCAAAGCCGTAGATCGCGACGCCTGGAAAAAGGCTCACGAGCGCGCCCTGGAATGCATCATGGCTCCCGAAAACATCACCAGCCCGCGCAAAGGGGGCCTCTCGGTGTATGGCACCAATGTTCTGACCAATATCACCAACAGCATCGGCGCTTACCCCACCAAAAACAGCATGTTCACTGCCTTTGGGGAACACGCCGAGACGCTCAGTGGGGAGTGGGTGAAGGAAAACATCCTGGTAGATGATCCTACCTGTCACGCCTGCCCCGTAGCCTGCAAGAAAGAAGTCGAAATCAAAGATGGGCCGTTTGCCGGATTGCGCATGGAATCGCTGGAATACGAACCTGCCTGGTCGCTGGGCGCCAACTGCGGCAACCCCGATGCCCGTCTGGTGGCCAAGATGATTGACCTGTGCAATGACTTTGGCCTGGATGCCATCGAAACCGGCCACCCGCTTTCCATTTGGATGGAAGCCAGCGAAAAAGGGTACACCGATGGCGCCGGCAAACTGGCCTGGGGCGACCCCGAAGGGATGACCCGCGCCGTGGAAATGATCGCCCGCCGCCAGGGCCTGGGCGATGTGATGGCCAACGGCGCCAATGCCACGGCCGCCTACTTCGGTCACCCTGAACTGGCCATGACGGTCAAAGGCCAGGGCATTCCCGCCTACGATCCGCGTGGCCTCAAGGGCATGGGCCTGGGCTATGCCACCTCCAACCGCGGCGCCTGCCACCTGCGCGCCTACACCCCGGCTGCCGAACTGGGCGTGATGCCCTTTGGCTCGCTCAAGGTCGATCCGCTCGAATGGAAAGGCAAAGGCGAACTGGTCAAGACCTTCCAGGATGTTCACGCCTTCTCAGATAGCATGGATCTGTGCAAGTTCAGCGCCTTTGCCCAGGGCGTGGATGAATACGCCGCCCAATACTCCGCCATGGTCGGCGTACCCTTCACCGGTGCCGATGTGCTCAAGACCGGTGAACGCATCTACAACCTGGAACGCTACTACAACAACCTGGCCGGCTTCCGCGAAGGCTCCGACTACCTGCCCAAGCGCTTCCTCGAGGAACCCTCCGACCAGCCCGGCTCGAAAGGCCATGTTTGCGAATTGGATAAGATGCTGGATGAATATTACAAAGCCCGTGGCTGGGTCAATGGTGTGGTACCTGAGGAAAAGCTGAAAGAATTGGGGATTATTGTGTAACCCCCTGAGGAACGACGAAAGCGACGCATCCGCGCGGGTGCGTCGCTTTTTTTCTACCCCGCCGGTTCGCGCCGGACCCGTAAGCCGGCTCCCGTTTCCCCGGCCTGCTCCTCACCCCGAACCTGTTCCCGCTTATGCCCCAGCGCGCAGCGTCTTCAGGGCAAAGCGCTGCAAGAAGTCTTCCGCTTTCCCGTCTTCCAGCTCCATAGTCAGGCGCGTTTGCCCCACCTCCAGCGACCCGAGACGAAATGGGGCTATCCGCTCCAGGCGCACGCGCCAACCATCCCCGGCCACCACATCCTCCTGGATGAGCGTCCCGCCCAACTCCTGCAAATACTCTTTGAGCAAAAAATAGGGAATGCCGCGTATTTCGCGGATGACAGTTTGCATGGGCTACGCCTGCCCTCCCCCCACAGGGGGGAAAATGTCCACTTTATCATCTGGCTGGACGATGGTTTGCATTTTACCGTCCATATACTCGGCCTCCCGCCCGTTGATGAAAAACTTCATGTGTCGCTGAAAGCGGTTTTCGCTATCCAGCAGTTCAGGGCGCAGGGCGGGGTAAAGCTCCACCACCTTTTCCACCACCTCCTGAGCGGTCATCGGGCGGTGATCGATTTCAACCGTTTTCTTTCCCACAATAGCGCGTAGGGTTGCATAAAAATTGACTTTCATGGAAAAAGGAAGCCTCCTTTCTACCGAAGCTATCGAAAAAAACGATTCGCCGGGGGCGGAGCGGGCATGGACTGCCCGACGGAGCAGCCGTCAGGCGCAAAATGCAATGCGTTGTGTATATTCTATCTACCTGACACTTGTGTGCATCGCTCATCACAGCGTTGGCTGGGTGGTCATGGCGAGCCCCTGAAAGGGGCGAAGGGCCACGGCCCGAGGGGCCTCGCCCCGAGGCGCAATCTCCAAGATGGGCTTTGAGAGATGGCTTCGAGCGCTTCGTACCCTCGCAAAGACCCTTGCAGAGAAAACTGTCAGGTAGCCAAGTGTGTATTCTACTGCACCTTTTTAAGAGCCGCGCCTTTCTGTCCCAGCAATTCCAAATCTGAAATGTATCTTTTCGAGCATAGAGGCTTTTTACCGGTTTCTGCGGGCTGGAAGCCCTGCCTCAATACAAAAAAGCCTTTCGGGCTGTCCAACCAGTCGGTTTCAACCGATTTTCACGAACTGAGGCAGGGATTTATCCCGCCGGACGCAGTTTGGCTAGTCCAGCAGACCGGCTCTTGTCCCGTCCGGTGCTTCAAACACCCCATCCCCCCGCCCCCTTCCCCGCAGACTGGCGACGCTTAGGGCACATGCCTTTTGCGGGGAAGGGGGATGGAGGCTGCGGAGGGAAGGGGCGCACGGCGCCCCTTCCCTCCGCCGGGCTTTCCCCTCCCCCGTCCGAGCGAGGAACGTTGCGCTGCATGGGTTCACGGACGGGGGAGGGGCAGGGGTGGGGGCAAGCATGAAGATGGTGCGTGCCAAATCTCGTCCCTGAGGTCGTTTTTCATACTTTGTCCGCCAGTGGCATAAAAGTCAGGCTAGCCTGCCGGGAGATGGCTTCGACGGAAGAACGCCCTCTCGCCAGGACAACCCAATTCGGGCGAATTTTCAGATGGGTTTTATCCCGCATGGACGTCAGGTTAGATTGGGAATTGCTGGGAAAAAACTAAATCGCTTGCATTGACTGTTACTGGATGAATTTCGTTTTGTTCGCCCATGATTTTCCTATTTCTGCCATTTGTAGCTTATCAAAATGGGGATTGCTGATTTCTTTGGCGGCCCAACGGTAATCATTATAGCCCTACTCGTGGTTGGCTATATTGCCTGCCGCCAACCGGACTACTTCTTGCTTCCCACGGCTTTGCTCTTGGATGAAGCGCTTTTCTTCTTGGGGGAGGCGCTCTTTTTGCCTGGCGCTTTCTTTTTGCTTGCCTTTGTCTCTTTCCCTTCTTTACCCACCGGGACCAGGCGCTCCAGCACCCAGGGCGCAGTGACGCCAGTCAGTGCATCGCCGGGGCGAATCTCTGCCACCGCTTCGCCACGTACCGCCGAGCGCTTCCGCAAGGGTGCCTCATCCAGGCGACAGGATTTGGGCGCACCTTTCAACAAGTGCAGGGTGACCACGGCGTTCCCTTTCCCGCAGACCATTCCCACCAGCCGCACTCCTTTGGGCAATTCCCAGGCGATCACCCCGCGGCCATAGCGCCCCTGCTGCGGGAACTCTTTCGGCTCCACCCGTTTGGCTTTGCCGTCACTGGCCACCAGGAAGATTTCGCCTTCGGCGGGCAATACTTCCAGCCCTACCACTTCTTCGCCCACCCCCAGCTTGATCCCGTTCACACCGGCAGCAATCAACCCCATCGGGCGCACCTCTTCTTCGCTGAAGCGAATGGCAAAGCCAGCCGAAGTCGCCAGCAAGATGTCCTTTTTGCCATCGGTCAGGGTGACCCAGCCCAGGGCATCCCCCTCGTTTACCCGCGCCAGAGTGAAAGTCTGCGCTGAAGGGCCAGGCAGCTCACTGACAAGCGATTTCTTGACCATGCCGCCGCGGGTGACGGTGAGCACGTAGGTCTCTTCGGGGAGATCGGTGCGGCGGGCGGGCAAAGCAAAGACCGCAGCCAGATCTTCCCCATTGCGCAACGGCGAAAGGCGGCTAAACGGCACGCCATCCGATAGTTTATCGGCTTCGGGCAGGGTGTGCACGGCAATGGCTGCTGCCTGACCTCGCTTTGAGACGAGATAAAGCACATCGGTTGTGCTGGCGCGCACCAGCCAGAGCGGCGCGTCGTTCCCGGAGGGCCGCGGCGGCTTCTCGTCCCGGGTGCGAGCCGCCAACCCTTCGGCGGTGATCCCCACCCAGACTGTCTGGGCAGGCAGCAGGTCGGTGGTGGTGAGCGGCATTTTGCGGGCTTTCCCGCCTTTCAGGTTGACGATCTGCGTGCGGCGGCGGTCGCCATAAGCCGCCTTGACGCGCAACAAATCTTCCGCTACCACCGCTCGCATGCGTTTGGGCGATTTGAGCAGCCCTTCCAGGTCTTTGATGAGGGCGATGGTTTCTTTATATTCGGTTTCAATTTTTTTGCGTTCCAGGGCGGCCAGGCGGCGCAGTTGCATATCGAGGATGGCATTGGCCTGGAGTTCGCTCAGGCGGTAGCGTTTCATCAGTTTGCTGCGCGCCGTTTCCACGTCTGGCGCGCTGCGAATCAGCTGGATGATTTCATCCAAATTTTTCAGGGCGACGAGCAGCCCTTCGAGAATGTGGGCGCGCTGCCGGGCCTTTTCCAGGTCAAATTCGGTGCGCCGCCGGATCACGGTGATGCGGTGCTCCAGGTAGACGCGTAACGCCTGCTTGAGGGTAAGCATGCGCGGCTCACCATCAACCAGTGCCAGCAAAATAATGCTGAAGGTGGATTGCATGGGGGTGCGCCGATATAACTCGGCCAGTACTTTTTCGGGGTCGGCGTTTTTGCTGAGCTCCAGCACGATGCGCAGCCCCTGACGATCGGATTCATCACGCAGATCGGCCAACCCCTCCAGGTGTCCTTCGCGCGCCAGTTCGGCGATGCGCTCGATGAGCGACGATTTGTTGACCTGGTAGGGCAATTCGGTGACGATGATTCGGCTTTTGCCGCGTTCCATCTCTTCGATGTGGGCTTTGGCCTGAATGGTGATGCGCCCCTTGCCTTTGCCGTAGGCTTCTTCGAGGCCCTCTTCGCCCTTTTGTTCCACGATGATGCCGCCGGTGGGGAAATCGGGTCCTTGCACAAAGGCCATCAAGTCTTCGACGTTGATGTCATCCAATTTTTCCCATTTTTCGAGCATGTACACCAGGGCGTCTACCACTTCGCCGAGGTTGTGGGGCGGGATGGAGGTAGCCATGCCAACCGCGATGCCGGTTGCGCCGTTGACCAGCAGGTTGGGGAGGGCCGCCGGCAAGACGGATGGCTCAGTTAAGGTGTCGTCGAAATTGGGAATAAAATCAACGGTCTCTTTGTTGATGTCGGCCAGCATTTCCATGGCGGGGGGCGCCAGGCGGGCTTCGGTGTAACGCATGGCAGCCGGCGGGTCGCCATCAATGGAGCCGAAGTTGCCCTGACCATCCACCAGCAAGGTGCGCATAGTGAAATCCTGGGCCAGGCGGGCCATGGCTTCGTACACGGCGGCGTCGCCATGGGGGTGGTATTTGCCGAGCACTTCACCCACGATACGGGCTGACTTTTTGTAGGGCGAGTCGGCGCGCAGACCCATATCGTACATGGCATAGAGGATGCGGCGCTGAACTGGCTTGAGGCCATCGCGGGCATCGGGCAGGGCACGGGCTACGATCACGCTCATGGCGTAATCGAGGTAGGCCTGTTGCATTTCGCGATCAATATCAATTTTGCGGACGAAACCAAGTTCCATGAGGACTCCCAAGAGATTCGCCAAAAAGACGCGGCGGAAGGCGCTCTTTGTTTTGGGGCGAAAGGATGTTCTAATCTGGGCTTATCTTACGGGGAAAGAGGAGAGGCGTCAAGTGCACTGGAAGGGGGGATCTTTCCAAATCAACCAGCCGTGCCTGAGCCATTTGCGGCGGAGATCGATTTTGTAGCCGCGGCTGGCTAGTCCGTGGGCGGCGGCGCCAAACCATTGACGCAGGCCGTAAACTTTGAGGCCCACAGTCTCTGCCGCGGCGCGTTTCCAGGCTTCGAAGAAGTCATAAATGGCTTCTCCGGGGACAATGCGGTGGATGTAGTTTTTGGGTAGGATGGTTTGGAATTCCTCCACTTCAAAGCCCAGGTGGAAATTGGTGCTGAAGATCAGGGCTTCGAAGTTCCAGGTGCTGTTTTCCATTTTGCGCACCAGGTTGGCCGCCCAGAGCTGGCCAAAAGGGGTGGAGGTGCCTTCGATCATCAGGCCGCCAGGCAGGACGTATTGCGCCAGGCGGTGGTAGGCCGGAGCAAAATCGCTTTCTTCGTATTGACGGAGGACGTTGAAGGCGCGAATCAGGCGCACAGTCTCGCCGGGGAGCAGGGGAAGGTTGAAGCCGCCCAGGCGAAAGTGGGTGATCTTATCGGCATAGGGTAGAGCCGCGGCTACTCGCTGCGGGTCAATTTCCACGCCGAGGATGGGCAGGATGGGATTCAGCCGGCGGAAACGGGAGGCCGATTCGAGGGTGGTGCGGGGGTCGGCCCCATAGCCGAGGTCGACAAACAGGGCATGGGCGAACAGGCCATCGGTCCGGGTGAGAAGCGAAGGTTCGTAGATCAGGAGAAAGTTGTCGACGCGGCGCAGCCGATTGGCGGCTGTCTTGCCGCGGGTGGGTTGTCCTTCGGGTTTTTTGGAGGGAGCGCGCAGCATGGGAAACAAAACAGGGGCAGGTTTTGGGCCTGCCCCTGCGGATTTCAGTCACCGGCAGCGGGTTCGGGGAGTTCCGTCCATTGGGAGGAACCGGCTTCGGTGGTGGGAGCCTGGTTGAAGCGGTTGGGCTTGAAGCCGGTGCCCGCCGGGATCAGCTTGCCGATGATGACGTTTTCTTTCAAGCCGTAGAGCGGGTCGGTGGCCTTGGCAATGGCGGCGCCGGCCAGCACTTTGATGGTGTGCTGGAAGGAGGAGGCCGAAAGGAACGAATCGGTGCTGAGGGAGGCTTTGGTGACGCCAAGCAGGACTTCGACGAATTTGGCGGGTTGTTTGCCTTCGGCCAGCAGATGCTCGTTGACGCGGCGGATTTCGAGGCGATCGACCAGGTCACCTGGCAGGTATTTGGTATCGCCGGGGCGAGTGACCTGCACTTTGTTCATCATCTTGCGGATGATGACTTCGAAGTGCTTGTCGTGGATGTTCTGGCCTTGGGAGCGGTATACTTTCTGCACTTCGCTCAGCAGGTACAGCTGACAGGCCTCGCGTCCCTGGATGCGCAGGATGCGGTGCGGGTTGAGAGAACCTTCGGTGAGGGGTTGCCCGGCTTCGACGTGATCGCCATCGCGCACCAACAGGCGGGAGGTCGTGGGGATTTCCACCATTTTTTCTTCGCGCTGTTCGTAGGAGACGATGACCTTGCGCTCTTTCTTTTCGACGGCCACGCGGCCACCATGCTGAGCCAGGATGGTGGCTTCGTCCTGAGTGGCCAAAACCGCACCGGCTTTGACTTCGTCTTCGTCTTTGACGGCGAATTTCCAGCCTTCGGGAATGGTGTATTCGTCGTGCACCATCTCAGCGTGTACGATTTTGACCTCGCGCATGTCGGCGTAGCGTTCGGATTGGAAAATGTGCACCACGCCGCTGATTTCGGCGATGACGGCTTCACCTTTGGGTTGTTTGCGGGCCTCAAAGAGTTCTTCCACGCGAGGCAGACCGGTGGTGATGTCACCGCCAGCGGCCACACCGCCGGTGTGGAAGGTGCGCAGGGTCAGCTGTGTACCCGGTTCACCAATCGATTGTGCTGCTACGATGCCCACGGCGGAGCCAAGCTCGACCATATCGCCGCGGCCCAGGTCAATGCCGTAACATTTGGCACAAATGCCGTGGGTGAGCTCACAGGTAAGCGGTGAGCGGACTTTGATTTCGGTCACGCCAGCGGCAGCGATCTTGCGTGCCAGTTCGTGGTCAATCACATCATTTCGTTCGGCCAGCACTTCGCCGGTCTTGGGGTCAATAACGCGTTCGGCCACCAGGCGGCTGTACATGCGGACGATCATGGATTGTCCGGCCACGTCGTCGGATTTACGGATCCAGATGCCATCGTGCGTGCCACAGTCATATTCGTTGATGATCACATCCTGGGCCACGTCCACCAGACGGCGAGTCAGGTAACCGGCATCGGCGGTACGCAGGGCGGTATCCGCCAGACCTTTGCGGGCGCCGTGGGTGGAGATGAAGTACTCCAGGGCGGTCAGGCCTTCGCGGAAGTTGGAGCGAATCGGCAGCGGGATGATGCGCCCGGAGGGGTCTGCCATCAAACCGCGCATACCGGCCAGCTGGGAAATGGTGGAGAAACCGCCTTTGGTCGCCCCGGAGGTCGCCATGGTGGAGAGGTTGCCATCGGGGTCCATGTGTTTCTTGACCGCTTCGGCGACGCGATCGGTGGTCTTCTGCCAGATTTCGATTTCGCGCTCGTTCTTCTCTTGCTCGGTAAGCAAGCCGCGGCGGAAATCGCGCTGGACGATTTCGACCTGTTGCAATGCTTCGGCGATGATCTCTTTGCGCTCCGGTGGGATGGTAATATCGGCCACCGCCAGGGTAGTACCCGATTTCATGGCGTATTCGAAGCCCAGGGCTTTAATGCGGTCGGCGACTTCGGTCGTTTGCTCCTGGCCGCACAGTTCATAGACTTCGGCGATCAGGTCTTTGACGCCGCCTTTATCCAGTTTGCGGTTCACAAACTGGACTTCGGGCGGGAGGATGCGATTGAAAATTACCCTGCCGACGGTGGTTTCGATGATGCGCTTTTCGGCTTTCGGCAGGCGGTTGCCCTGGTCGTCGTACCAGCTGGTGGCGAGCAATTTAATTTCGGTGTGAATATCCACTTGCCCCAGTTGATAAGCCAGCTCCACTTCGTCCATATCGGCGAAGGCGCGACCATCGCCTTTGTGGGCGGCGGAATGCTTCATGGTCAGGTAATACACACCCAGCACCATGTCTTTGGATGGGGAAATGATCGGCTCGCCATCCGCGGGTTTCAGCAGGTTCTTAGAAGCCAGCATCAGTTCGCGGGCTTCTTGCACGGCCTTTTGCGAGAGAGGCACATGCACGGCCATCTGATCGCCGTCGAAGTCGGCGTTGAAGGCGGTACAAACCAGGGGGTGCAGCTGAATAGCCGAACCCTCAATCAGGATGGGTTCAAAGGCCTGGATACCGAGGCGGTGCAGGGTGGGAGCACGGTTGAGCAACACCGGTCGCTCTTTGATCACTTCTTCGAGTGCCTCCCAGACTTCGGGGCGGTTGCGCTCGATCAGGCGACGAGCTCCCTTGACATTGGCGGCGTAGTTATGTTGAACCAGGCGGGCGATGACGAAAGGACGATACAGCTCAAGCGCCATTGTCTTGGGCAAACCGCACTGGTAGAGTTTCAACTGCGGACCAACGACGATCACCGAGCGGCCAGAATAGTCCACACGCTTGCCGAGCAGGTTGCGGCGGAAGCGGCCCTTCTTCCCTTTGAGCATGTCGCTGAGGGATTTGAGTTCGCGGCGGCCGCGGCGCGAAAGCGCCTTGCCACGCTGAGAGTTGTCAATCAGGCTGTCGACCGCTTCCTGGAGCATGCGCTTCTCATTGCGGATGATGACATCCGGTGCGCCAAGTTCCAGCAAACGTTTGAGACGGTTGTTGCGGTTGATGACGCGGCGATAGAGATCGTTCAGGTCGGAGGTGGCGAAGCGCCCACCATCCAGCTGCACCATCGGGCGCAGATCGGGCGGGATGACCGGCAAGACAGTCAGGATCATCCATTCTGGGCGGTTACCAGAGCGGCGGAAGGCTTCGACTACTTTCAGGCGCGTGGTCGCCTTCTTGCGCTTCTGCTTGGATTTGGTCGTGCGCACCTCGTGCCAGAGTTCCTGAGCCAGTTTATCCAGGTCGAGGCGGCTCAAAATATCGTAGAATGCCTCAGCGCCCATATCGGCTTTGAAAACCTGCCCCCAACGCTGGCGTAGTTCACGATACCGGTTTTCGCTCAAGAAGGTGAAGGGGCGCAGTTCCAGCAGTTCATCGCGCAGGCGGGCGTTTTGATTCTGCGAGGTTGCCGATTGATCCTCCAGCTCGCTGCGCAGGGCTTCCATTTCAAGGTCGGCCTCGGCCTTAACGCGAGTAGCCTCTTGCGTCAGAGCATCCAGTTCGCGCTGCTTTTGTTCCTGGAGGGTAGTTTCGATCGTCTCCAATTGTTTTTGGACGATTTTTTGAACCTGGCTGATGTGCCTGGCTGTGATTTTCTCGCCGGCAGCGACGATGGTCTCACCGTTGGATTCAAAGACAATCGCCTTCGCCGCGGTCTGTCCCATTTGCTCCTGGAGGAGTTTTTCGAGCTTCTGGCCTTCTTTGACAACCGGCTCATGCTGTTCGCCGATCTTTTCGTCATAAAGTTGCTCCAGGGCAGAGCGCTTTTGCTGAATTTCGGCCAGAACGCGATCGCGGCGGGTCTTCACTTCGGCGATGCGGGCGTTGATTGCCGCGGCCTGCTCGCGCTCCGAGACTGTGATCTCGTCTTCCAGGCGTTTCAGCGCCTTTTGACGGGCTTCTTCATCTACGTAAGTCACAATGTATTGAGCAAAGTAGAGGACGCGATCCAGATTGCGGCGGGAGATATCCAGCAACATTCCGAGATAAGAAGGAATGCGGCGGGTGTACCAGATATGAGCGACCGGAGTGGCCAGCGTGATATGCCCCATGCGTTCACGGCGTACCGCCGCACGGGTTACCTCCACACCACACTTTTCGCAGACGATGCCTTTATAGCGGGGATTCTTGTATTTGCCGCAATAGCATTGCCAATCGCGGGTTGGGCCAAAAATGGCCTCACAAAACAAACCATCTTTTTCGGGGCGCAGGCGGCGATAGTTGATCGTCTCTGGCTTGAGCACCTCGCCATACGACCAGGAAAGGATGGTTTCTGGCGAAGCCAGACTAATGCGGAGTGCAGTCAGTCCCTTGGTTTCCACTGCGTTCTCTCCTTACGGAAGCAAAATAAGAGTTCGCTGTCAAGCAGCTCGCACATAACAGCGTGTGTTATGCAAGAGACAAACAAAGGCAAGCGCTCCGAGACTACTCTGTCTCAAGCGCTTGCGATGTTGTGCTTGATTTTACGTCGTTCAACGATGACAATTATAAGCGGAAACGAGAGAAAGTCAAGGCGAGTTTCTGGAAGCAATTATGCTAAAATAAGGTACGGAGTTTGCAATGGCTGATATGATTGAAGTCGTAATTGACAGTGTTCGAGTGAGCCTGATGTCCCCTCAGCGCGTGGTCGTTCTACGTCAGATCGATGCGGAACGGTATCTGCCTATTTGGGTAGGGCCTTATGAGGCGGAGGCGATCACAGTAGCCTTGCAAGAGATCGAAATGATCCGCCCGTTGACGCACGATTTGCTCAAAAATGTCTTCCATTCCTTGAACGCCCGTATCAAACGGGTGGAGATCGTTGCCCTGCGCGAGGATATTTTCTACGGGAATATTGTGGCTGAAATGGACGGGCAGGAAATCAACGTAGATTCACGCCCTTCGGACGCCATCGCTCTGGCCGTTCGGGCGCATGTCCCCATCCTGGTGCATCCCAGCGTGATGGACGCTGCCGCCATCGTGCCCGAACAAGATATGCCGCTGGCGCCTGCCCCGCGCGAGACCAAACCGGTCGAACCCGGCGACGTCTCCAGCGACCGCCTCTCCATCTTTGAAGATTTTATCGAAAAGCTCGACCTGGACAAACTCGACGATAAAGGCAAGGATAAACCCGAAGAACCACCCCCGCCAGAGAAGACCTGATCGCTTCCATGACCGATTACACTCCCCCCGAAACGTTCTACGGGGATGAGAAATCCACCGCCCCCACTGCGCCGAGCATTCCGCACAGCCGCGAGGCCGAAGAGGCTGTTGTTGGGGCGGTGCTCATTAACCCCGAAGTGTATTACGACGTTGCCCAATTCCTCTCGGCGGATGACTTTTACATCCACCGCTTGAAGTGGATTTGGGAAGCCTTTACGCGCCTGCATGAACAGCGTATCCCCATTGATTTGCTCACGGTTTCCGAAGAACTCGATCGCGCCGGACAACTGGCCGAGGTCGGTGGGCCAGCCTACCTGACCGCCCTGGTCAATCAGGTGCCGTCTTCGCTCAACGCCGAGGCCTATGGGCGTATTGTCGAGGCGCATTCCATCCGCCGCAAGATGATTCACGCCGCGAATCAGATTGCCTCAATGGCCTACAACGAGGAAACCGGCGTGGATAAAGTGCTCGACGAGGCCGAAAAGGCTGTCTTTACCGTCAGTGAGCGGCGCCTCAAACATGACCTTCAGCCGATCTCTGCCGTCTTGAGCGATTACTACGACCGGATCGACGAACTGGCCAAACGTCCCGAGGGCATTTTTGGCGTCCCTACCGGTTTCATTGATCTCGACCGGATGCTTTCAGGTTTGCAGCCCTCCGATTTGCTCATCATCGCCGGGCGCCCTGGTCAGGGTAAAACCGGTTTTCTCCTTTCGGTAGCAAAGAACGCGGCCCTGACTCATAAAAAGCATGTGGCGATCTTCTCGCTGGAAATGTCCAATGAACAAGTGGTGCAACGTCTCATTGCGCAGGAAACCGGCATCGATTCTCAGCGCTTGCGTACCGGCCGCCTGACGGAAGAAGAATGGCCCCTTTTTACCC
Organism: Anaerolineales bacterium; assembly: GCA_034433385.1. Taxonomy (GTDB): domain Bacteria; phylum Chloroflexota; class Anaerolineae; order Anaerolineales; family Villigracilaceae; genus DAOUAN01. The sequence goes on from DAOUAN010000101.1 coordinate 25,207, forward strand.
ATGCCATCGAGGTCTTTTCGGATGCTAAAATTTTCCTCGATGACACCCCGGCTATCACTCCGCTACAATTGCGCACCAAGTGTCGCCGCTTGCACATGGAATATGGCCTGGACCTGGTGATTGTGGATTACCTCCAACTGATGGGCGGAGACGTGCGCACCGAGAATCGCGTGCAGGAGGTCTCGTACATTTCGCGCAACCTGAAGGTGTTGGCCCGCGAGCTGAACGTCCCGGTGCTGGCGGCGGCGCAATTGAGCCGCGCCGTGGAGCAACGCACAGACAAGCGGCCAGTGCTTTCGGACCTGCGCGAAAGCGGCAGCCTGGAACAGGATGCGGATATTGTGATGTTCATCTACCGGCCGGATCAATACGAGAAAGATACTGCCAAGCAAAATGTGGCAGAGATTATTGTCGCCAAACACCGCAATGGGCCGGTGGGCAGTGTGGAGTTGATTTTCCGCAATTCGCTGGCAAAATTTGAAAACGCGGCGACCAAGTATGTTCAATTCAACGAGTAAGTTGGCGTTTGAGCGACACCGAAAAACGTAAAAAGTAACATGCCCTTCAACGGTTTCCCCTCCTCCGAAACATTCACTTCAGTGCCCGATACATTCTTCCGCGATTTGCTGGCCGAAATCGAAGACGTGGACGAATTGCGGGCAACGCTTTACGCTATTTGGTGGATTGAGCATCAGGAGGGGCCGATCCGCTTTTTGCGGCGCGAGGATTTTGGTGGATTCGCCGCCGGGGTAGAAAAGGCCGTTTCACGCGGGACCCTGCTGCGGGTCCAGAATGAAGCGGGGGAGTTTTTCTTTCTTAATTCGCCGCGCGGCCGTCTCAACAAGGAGGCTGTCGAAAGCGGACAGGTGAATCCGGCTCAAATCGTTTCGCTGCCGCCGGTGGGACGTTCGAACGTGTTTCGCCTGTATGAGGAAAATATCGGGCCGCTCACTCCGCTCATGGCCGATCGTTTGCGCGAGGCCGAGCGCGAATATCCGCCAGAGTGGTTCGAGGATGCGTTTGAGATTGCCGTGGCGCGAAATGTGCGCAATTGGAAGTATGTTGAGGCGATTTTAAAACGGTGGAAGGAAAAAGGGAAAGATGGCCGAAAAGATCAACAAGGCACTGGCAAAGATTTCGGACGGTATCGCGAAGGGGAGTTTGCCGAGTACCTCGGAGACGACGAAGAAGACGCTGGGTGACCCTCAATGCCCTCATTGTCATGGGGCGGGTTATGTGCGCTATGAGGTGCCCCTGGATGACCCGCGCTTCGGGCGCCTGGAACCCTGCATCTGCCGTAGCGCGGAGCTGGCAGAGGGAGCGCGCCAGCGATTGTTCGCCCTGAGCCGTCTCGACCGTTTGAGCCATTTGACGTTTGAGAATTTCGATCCGCATGGCAACCGTCAGGCCAAGTTTATGACCCCGCAGGATGTGCACAGTTTGCAGCTGGCCAAAGAGGCCGCCGAGACGTTTGCCCGCGCACCGCAAGGCTGGTTGTTACTGGAAGGAGGGTATGGCTGCGGCAAGACGCACCTGGCGGCGGCGATTGCGAATTCCGCCGTTTCGATGGGCATCCCCACGCTTTTTATTACCGTGCCCGATTTGCTCGATAGCCTGCGCTTTGCCTTCAGCGACCCTGAAACGACTTTTGAAGCCCGCTTTGAGGAAGTGCGCAATGCCGATTTGTTAGTGCTGGATGATTTTGGCACCCAAAACGCTACCGGCTGGGCGCAGGAAAAACTCTTCCAGATTATGAATTACCGTTATATCAACAAGCTCCCCACGGTGATCACGACCAACCTGATGCTGGATGAGATCGAAAGCCGCATTCGCTCGCGCTTGCAGGATGAGGAGTTCGTCAAACACATTCGCATCAGCGCGCCGGATTATCGTCGCCCTACCGAGACGAGTAACCCTGGCATCTCGATGCTCTCGCTGCCGCAAATTAAGGCCATGACGTTCAAAGCCTTTGAGACGCGCGAAGACGAACTCGGCAAAGAAGTGGTGACGACGGTTGTGGTGGAAAAGCAAGACAAATTCGGCAACAAATTCAAAGACAAAGAGATCACCCGCGTGAAGGTGACCGCCGAGGATTTGAAGACCCTGCGCAAGGCGGTAAACGCTGCGGTGACATTTGCCGAGGAGCCGGAGGGCTGGCTGGTGTTGTTGGGCGGTTCTTTTTGTGGCAAGACTCACCTGGCGGCGGCGATTGGCAATTACCGCATCGAATTGGGTGGACAGGCAGTGATGGTGGAGGTGGCGGATCTGCTCGATTATCTGCGGCAAACCTTCCGCCCCAACTCGGACGTTTCGTTTGATCGCCGTTTCAATGAGATTAAAACAACCCCTATGTTGATTCTCGATGACCTGAAGGAGAGTGGCACCAGTTCCATTTGGGCGGAGGATAAACTTTACCAGATTTTGAATTACCGCTATTATGCCAACCTGCCTACAGTGATCACCTCCACATTACGGCCGGAAGAATTTGCTATCCACTACCCTGGCTTGTGGAACAAAATTTTAGATGCTGCTAAAAGCCAGGTGCACGTGATTGATATGCCTCCCTATCGGCGGGTGAGCAAGGCCAGCAAAACAGGGCATAGAAGTAAAGCAAAGTGACGCTGTTTCCTGAATCTGTGATGACAAATATTTATCAAAAAAGTGATAAATATCTTGCCAATTTCCGATCTGGCATGATAAAATTTTTATAACAAATCAGCCTGAAATAGGCTGATTTTTATTTCAAGCCACGGAGACTGGCCTTGTCTCCATATTTACAAAATCAAGAGGTGCACATGCTGGCAAGTTACTTACTCTCTTTGCGCGAAGGCATTGAAGCAGCCCTGATTGTCGGAATCGTCTTGGGCGCCTTGCGTCAAATGCGCCGAACCGAATTCAACCCCGCGGTGTGGTTGGGCGTGATCAGCGCGGCGGCGATCAGTCTGGTCACGGCCATTTTGCTCAGCAGTTTTGGCCTTGCGTTGGAGGGAGCGGCAGAACCGATCTTCGAGGGTCTGACCATGATCCTGGCAGCCACCCTGCTCACCTGGATGATCTTCTGGATGAGCCAGGCTGGGCGCACTTTGAAAAGCGATCTGGAAGCCGATGTCCACCGTGCGGCGAACACCGCCGGGAAACGCGCTTTATTTTTGGTTGCCTTTTTGGCCGTTTTGCGTGAAGGGATCGAGTTGGCCCTCTTCCTCACCGCCTCCGTATTCGCTTCCGACGCGACGCAGACCATCTTCGGCGCCTTTTTAGGGTTGGGCACCGCCATTTTGCTGGGCTGGTCGCTCTTTGCTACCACCGTCCGCCTGGATTTGCGCCGTTTCTTCCAGGTGACCGGCTTGTTGTTGATCCTCTTTGCTGCCGGCCTGGTCGCGCACGGTGTGCATGAATTTAACGAGGTGGGCTGGATTCCGGCCATTATTGAGCATGTCTGGGACATCAACCCCATCCTCAACGAAAAATCGCTGGGAGGACAATTGCTGACCGCTTTGTTCGGCTACAACGGCAATCCCTCCCTGACGGAAGTTTTTGCTTACCTGGCTTATTTGATTACCGTGTTCTTTGCTGTTCGGGGTGGACAGAACAAAGTCAAAGGCACAGTAGCCGAGCCGCAGGCATAGTACATTTACAAGTAATTGATTAACTGACGTTACGCAGTTCATTCGTGCCGCGACATTCATGTCGCCTGAAACCACGAGATAAATCTCGCGCCACCGCGTAAGGTGAGTGATTAAAAGCGTAGCGCAAGTCATTGACGACTTGCGCTACGTTCCTTTTTGGCTCGAGCCGATTGCCTGCTTAGGGTTGATAGGCGACGAAATTATCAAAGGCAATGGCTACATTGGGTTCATCAAACGAGCCAATCATCACGCCGACATCCCCGCTGGCGAACGAAGTATCGCTAGCCGAAGCCACCTGAGTTCCGTTGACATAAAGTGTCAGGTTAGAGCCAACGCAATCGGCGCGTAAATGGTTGCTGGCCGCACCCTGCTGAATAGCGGAAGAGGCCTGCATTTTTTCGGCGGATAGGAAAGTTGCCTGGCCGCCCTGGTATTTTCCAATCACCTGATAGCCATCGCTAGAGATCCAGAAGAAGTAGAAGTTGCCATCATCTACAAAGCGGCAGAGCAGGCCAAAATTGTTGTTATCGGAGCCCCCCACTTTGGCTGCGTCCACTTCCAGGCTAACATCGCCAAAGGATTGACCCGGATGCGCCCAAATATCCTGCTGCGCTTCCAGAGCGGTGAGTTGGTAGCGACCATCGGCCGTGTAGCTGGCCGATTTGCTGGCATCGGAGGTCACGGGCCAGCCACTGGTAGAATCGGAAAAATCATCCTGATAGAGGATGGTGCGGTTGCTGGGAGGAACTTGAGTGGCTGGCCCACTGAAAAGCTGGCAAGCCAGACTGGCCAATACCAACACCGCCAGGGAAAAATAGATTTTTTTCATTCTCTCTCCTCAACTTTTGGTTTCAAGACAGTATACTTTGAGGGCATTGACCTGCCAATCCCCCAATTGGAGCAACTCAAAATCATGCGCACAAAATTCTTTTGCCTGCTTGGGCTAAGCATGGCTCTGGCCTGCACACCGCCAAAGATGCCTCCTGCCCCAAGCGGAGAGACCAGCCTGGTGGCTTTGCGCCTTTCGCCTCCTGCCTTGGTGGAATTTGCCAACGGGACAGAAATCGCTCAGATAGCGCTCAACTTGCCTTGCCCGCCCCAGGCGCTTTCTCCGGCGCCAGATGGACCGTTTCTGGTCATCGAGGTGATGTGCGCTTACGGGCCGGCTGCCTTGCTGCTGGATGTGGAAAAAGCCGAATTGAAGGCCCTTTTCTCTGAACCTGCCAAAGACAGCCACTTTCTTGCCTGGTCGGCCGATGGCCGGCGGATTTATCTCCGCGTCGATTCGCTGGCCGACCCGCGCCTGATCGCTGTTGAACGCGACACCCTGCGCCGCGAAACGCTTCCCCTGCCAGCATTTGCCTATGATCTGGCGGTCTCGCCCACAGATGACCAGATTCTTTACCTTCTCTCGGCCGGCCTTGGCTACGGTGCTGAGCTCTGGCGCGCCGACGAGCAGGGACGCGGCGCTACTTTGCTGTATGCCGATCGCCATCATATCCTGGCCTATGCGCGCTGGTCGCCCGATGGACGCCAAATTGCTTTCATCCGATTTCCCGATACGGCGGTGCCCTTCCCCCTCGGCGAATTGTGGTGGATGCAGGCCGATGGTCGCAGGGCGCGGCGGCTGGCGGTGGCCGATGCCGGTCACGGTTACGCGGCTAGCTGGTCACCCGATGGGAAGCGCCTGGCTTTTGTCGTTCGAGCGAATCCACAAGATGCGCAAGTGGAGCAGATGGCCGAAGCCTTGCGAAGTGAGATCGCCATTGTTGAGGTGGAAAGCGGAGAAGTACAATCTCTCACCACCGGGTTGAGCGGCCGTGCCGAATCGCCCGTCTGGTCGCCAGATGGCAACCTGTTGGCTTTCACCTTCGTCAGCAATGGTAGAATGAGTGTACAGGTTGCGGAATGGGCGAAAGGGTTGGTAACGCCCGTTTTGGCGGAATCCGCCTGCTGTCCGGGTTGGATGCGAAAGTGAGGCTGAAATGTCTGGCAGAGTGGTTTCTTTTCGCAAGTTGTTCGTCGCTTCGCTTCTGATCATCTTGATGAGCGGATGTGGCACTACGCCGCCGCAAAATCCTATTTTGATCCCCGTCACCCGCACCCCTACGCCACCGCCGGTGCAGAACACGCCTGAGCCGACCCATACTGCTACTCCGACCTCTATCCCCACATTGACCCCTATCCCCTCCGAGACGCCTCTGCCGACGTTGGCCCTGCCCACGCTCCAGCCCAACGCGCCACAGGTCGCTGTTTGGGACGGGCTGCCCACCTATCCCGGCGAATCGTTACCGGGCTACGCCTTCCGCCTGAACTATGACCCCGACTTGTGGGCACTGACGAGCGACCAGTTCGGTGCTCCGGCGTTGGGGCATCGCCGCATCCCCAATTGCCTCATCACACCCACGGCCGGGCGCGGCCTGCCTTCTAATTTCACCGTTGAGCACCAAATGCTCAATGTGGGGGACTTTACTTTTGAAGTCAATACCATTTACCTGAATGGCATCAGACAATTCGTCACCTATTTCGGCGGTGATGGGAGAATTTACACCGGTTTCGAGGTGGATTTTCAAGACGATGCTGATACCTGCCTGGCTGATGCTCAGACTGTTCTGTCCACCTTGCAATCCATCCCGGCCAGCGAAGCCACACCACAGCCATGAACTCTGAGTAGATTCAGGCAATTACGGGAGGAACCTCTTGAAAAAACCCTTGCTTCGCGACGTCTTTGCTGTCCTCTTGTTGGGTGTGCTGGCACTTCAATCTAGCAGTGCTCTGGCAAAGAATTTGCCGGTCGTCGCCCCTTTTTTATATCCTCCTTACCCTGGCACGGCCTCGCAAGAATCGATCTTTGACCATACTTCGCCGGTCTATGTGTACGATAAACGCGTGGTGGCTTTCAGCGGCGACGAAGCCCGCAAAAATTGCCCCGTTCCTCCCCCGCCTGGCACGCCGCCGCCCCAAGCTGGCGTTTGCGATGCCGGCTACGGCATCTACTGGTCCTATAGCCTGGGTGACTGGCTGGCCTACGATGGCCACGATGGCATTGATTTCGGCATTTCTTACCGCCCCGTCTATGCCGCTGCCGATGCCGACCGGGTGATCTACGCTGGTTGGTGGGACCCTCAAAACCATCGCGCCAGCCTCGGTCTCTACGTGCGCCTGCACCATCCCAATGGCTACTCCACCTCCTACGGTCACCTGAGTGCCATTGCCGTTCAAACCTGCATCCAAAGCGATTGCCCTTCCCTGCCTCACGGCGAAATGCTGGGCATCAGTGGCAATACGGGCAATTCCACTGGCCCCCACCTGCACCTGCGCGTGGTCAACCCCTCTGGCAGCCCGGTAGATCCCTACGGCTGGAAAGGCAACGGCCTCGATCCCTGGCCGGCCAATCAGCGCGAATCGCTATGGGTCAGCTATCCCTCCCTTACCTACTATGGCGCCCGCATCCTGCCCTCTGGTGATCCGCTGGCCTATCCCACCCCGCCCACCAGCGGAATCATCGTAGATGATTCCGATCCAACCTTCCGCGAAACCCCGGCCGAATGCTGGAACGACATCACCGTCTCGGCTGGCCAGGCGCAAAACAACAACCTGCGCTACCATCGCCCCCGTCTGACCGCCCCCAACTGCACCGCCACCTGGCCCTTTCCGACCAACGCGAACAGCGGCCTCTACGCGGTGTACATTCGCATCCCGGCCGTTTGGGCCACCAGTGAAGGCGCCATTTACACCATTCGTCACGCCGGTCGCAGCGATATCGTCGTCGTCAACCAGGCTGTCTTTCCCAACACGTTTTACGTGCGCGATGGCTGGGTGTATGCAGGCAAATACCTCTTCAATCATCAAGGAGAGGAATACATTCAGCTAACCAACCAGACCCAGGATGAATCCGCGACCGTGGCGAATCTCTACCTCGCGGCCGACGCGGTGCGTTTCGTCTTCCTCGGAACAGCGACTCAGACTCCGCCCCAGCCGGTTACCGTTACCTCCACCTTTACCCCCACCCAAACGCGCACCCCCACCATCACCCGCACCCCAACCATAA
>DAOUAN010000102.1:0-21524 GCA_034433385.1 Anaerolineales bacterium
GAAATGGGCATAGGGGTTGAGGGCGCCCATCTGGTGATTCTTCAGGGAGACAGCCTGTAAGTGTTCGGGGGTCACGCCGTATTTTTCCATGTAGAGGCGGGTGAACATGCCTCCCAGGGCCGCCATGGTCACGCCGTAAGGTGCTTCGGCGTGTGGATGGGTCATGGCTGTGAGAAAATCGGTGGCGGGCAGGCTGGCGGGTTCGTGCATTTTTTCGCCGCCAACTACCAGGGCGGTCTCATAGTAGCCGGAAGCAATAGCCAGGAAGGCGGCTTTAACTGCGGAGGCGCCGGAGGCCGGGCCGTTTTCGATGGTTTCGGCAGCGGCTGGGATCAGGCTGAGGCGATCTACCAGGGCGCTGGCGATAGCTGTCTGATGTTGTAACATTCCGCCGCCCACGTTGGCGACATAGACGGCATCCACAGTTTGCTGGCCAAAGCCGGCATCATCGAGGGCGTTGAGGGAGGCACGGGCAAGCATGTCCATCAGGTCGTCGTGTTCATGGCGACCAAAGGGGATCATGCCTGCGCCGATGATGGCTACATCTCTCATGGGCAAAGGGATTGAAAAGGAAAGGGCGAAGATTTTTAGCAGGCGGAGCTGGTTGCATGTCGCCGCGTCGGCTAAAGATCACGCTCTTGGGGGCGCGCCCGGCTCAGGGTCAGGAAAGATTCGCCCGGCTGAGGCGGTTGATGCTTTCGACATGGACAGGCTCGTAGGCATCACCAAATTTTGTCTTCGGCAAAGTGGCTTTCTTGCCCATGAGTTCCTCGTATTCAGCATCATCTACCATGGCTACACAGCGTCCGATGCTGGATTCGCCGTCCACGAAGCGCCAGGGGAAGAAGCCCACGGTGACGCGGCGGTTGAGCAGCAAGTCAATGTCGCCGCCCAGGCATTCGGCATGAATGATGCCGTGAGGAAACATTTCCAGGTGCATGAGCTGGTATTTTGTGTCGTCGAAAAACTCTGCCAGAGTTTTACCGAATTTTTTCTTGAAGACGCGTTCGGCCTCGCGTGCCTGGCGGGGCATCCAGTCGCGAATGATGGTGTTCATGGGATGGTCGGCGCTGCCACAATCTACACCGATCCAGCGCAGTTTTTTGGCTTTGGCCCAGTCGGCGAATTCGCGGTCGGGGCCGGGGTGTTTGACCATGTAGCGGACTTCGTCGGCGTAGGGTGAATCCCAGCCGAAGTGATGGTAGCCGGTATGGATGATGAGGATGTCGCCTTCACGGACTTCGACGCGCTCTTCGACCATTTTGCTGGTGTACACGTCATAGTCGCCGCAGGCGTCGCTCAGGTCCACGATGGCGGCTTCGTGGATGAGGAAGTCCATGTCGAGCGAGGCGATGTCTTTGCCGGGGGTATGGAAGTGAATCTCGCCGTCGAGGTGCGTGCCGAGGTGATTGGAATGGGTGAGCAATTGTCCGTTGGCGCCGTTGGGCGCCAGGCGTTTGAAGTATTTCACTTGCAGAGGCTCGTAGGTGGGCCAGGGCGGTGTGGCGATGCCGAGGGGGATGGTGAGGTCAATGAATTTCATGGGGTCTCCTTATTTCGTCGGATGGTCGGATGAAGCCATTGGATGATCAGGCTATGTGATTACTTTTCGTACGGTAGCCCCAGCGCTTCGGGACGAGCGGCGCCCCAGCGGGAACTGAACCATTTGGTGGACATGATCACGAGGGCCAGGATGGTAATGACGAAGGGGGCAGTCCGCCAGATGTAGCGCGAGAAAACGTTGGCAAAGAGCAATTCAGGGTTGAGCGAAAGCTGCCACAAAGCGCCAAAGAGGATGGAGCCGCCTAGCAAAAGCAGCGGGTTCCACATGGAAAAGAAAACCAGGGCCAGGGCGATGAAACCCCAGCCCATTAAAAAGTTGTAATTCCAGACAGGGTTGTAGTCCAGAGCGTAGATGGCTCCGGAGAGCCCCATCAGCATTCCGGCGGTGATGACGCTCAGGTAGCGGGTGCGGGTGACGTTGATACCGGAGACTTCGGCCACGGAGGGGTCTTCGCCCACGGAACGGACTTTCAGCCCGAGGTGGGTTTTGAAGAGGATGAACCAGGTCAGGAGGATCAAGGCCAGGCTGAGGAAAAAGAAAGGGGACAGACCCGCGAGATCGGGAATCCGCTCCAGACCGAGGGGGCCAGTGAAGGGATAGCCGATGTAGGCGGTGAGGCCAAAGCCGAGGATCCAGATTCCCATGCCGTTCACGACTTGATCGCCACCGAGGGTGATGGAAAAGAAACCGTGCAACAGGCCGATCAGTCCACCGATGGCGATGCCGGCCAGGAAGCCAAGCAGATAATTGCCCGTCGTTTTTGCGACCATAAAGCCGATGGTCGCTCCGAAGAGCATCACCCCTTCCATGCCGACGTTCAAAATGCCAGCCCGTTGACCGATAATTTCTCCAAGGGCGGCAATGGTAAAAATTGTTGAAGCGTTCAGGCTTCTCACCCAAAATTCCCACATACCAGGTCTCCTTATTCTCGTTTCAATACGATTTTATAGCGGAAAAAGAATTGGAAAGCAACCAGGATGATCATGAGCACGCCGAGCAGGGCGTAATCAATGCCAAATCCCAGCTGGAGTTTTCCCTGAACAAAACGGCCGCCATTGGTCAGGCCGCCGAAAAGCACTGCCAATGGGATGGCGGCCAGCGGATTCCCCTGTGAGATCAGGCCGCAAATGATGCCATAGAAAGCCAGGTCACCGAAGTCGCCGTAATTTTTAGGGATTTTGTACAGGCCAGGCACGGAGGCAAAGTAATGGTAGCCGGCCAGACCGGCAATGATTCCGCCCAGGACGAAGACAAGGAATGAGATTCTAAAAGGGCTGATTCCGGCATAGCGTGCAGCGGCGGGATTATGGCCAAAGGCCCGGATTTCATAACCGATTTTGGTCTTCGAAAACAGGAAGTGGAGCAACAGGGCCAAGCCGAGCGCCAGCCAGAGGGTGAAGGGAATCCCCAAAAAGAGTGGTGGCTGAAGTGATGCGGGCAATTTGAAACCCTCGCCCTCTCCGCCAGAACCCATGAAAGGGCCGCCCTCTTTGATCATGTGGGCTGTTAACCAAAAGGCGATAAAGTTCAACATCATGGTCACGACAATTTCGTTGGTGTTGAATTTCCCCTTGAGCAGGCCGGGAATCGCCCCGATCAACCCCCCGCCCGCAGCGGCCGCCAACATCATGAGGGGAATCAGCACAAAAGGAGAAAGAGAAACAGCGTTTCCCCGTGCTCCAAAGGCAAAGGCTACGGCAAACGCGCCAAGTGCCCCAAAGTACAATTGACCGGCCATGCCAATATTCCATAAGCCGGCTCTCATGGGCACGATAAAAGCAAAGGTGCACAGCAACAGGAAAATTGCCCGGTTGATGGTGAGAGGGAGGCCAAAGGAATTGACAAAGGCGTAGGCGAAGATATCCAAATAGCCTTTTGCAGGGTCTGCGCCGGCTTGCAAGAAGATAAATCCAACCAGGAAGAGAGCGAACAGAATCGCGATGATTGAAATGATGGCGGCTTCCAGGCCAGTGAAACCGAATTTCTTCTCAAGTTTGAGGGTGTAACCAGCGAGTTTCATTGTTCCACCTTCTGCTTTAGCCCTGCCATTAAGGCGCCGATGGTTTCACGTTCGGCTGCCTCGCCGGGCAGAATGTCCATGAATTCCCCTTCGTAAATGGGGGCGATGCGATCGCTCATTGCCATGACCTCGTCGAGATCTTCAGAGATGAGCAAAATGCCTGCACCGGCTTTTCTGGCTTCCAGCAGTTTGCTTTGGACAAATTCCGTTGCGCCGACATCCAGCCCTTGCGTGGGCAAATTGGCTATGATGAGGCGTGGTTTGCGGGAAAGCACCCGCGCCAGGATTAATTTTTGCAGATTTCCACCTGAAAGGTTTCTGGCGTTCACATCTGGATTGGGAGTGGCTACCCCGTATTCAGCGATGAGGCCTTCGGTCAGCTTGCGAATTTTGCTTGTATTAATGATGCCCCATTTTGAAAATTCTTCATCGTAGAAATAACTCATCAGCATATTCTCCACCAGTGAAAAGTCACCAATGGATCCTACTGCTCTCTGCTCAGCAGGGATATAGCCGATGCCTTTTTTCCAGCGTTCCAGGCTGGTGGCGTGAGAGATATCCATGCCGTCGAAGAGTACTTTGCCGCGCGCGGCTTTTCGCAAGCCAGCAAGCACCTCGGCCAGAATTTGTTGCCCGTTGCCGGAGACGCCCGCAATGCCGAAAATTTCACCCTCGTGGACGGTAAACGAGACGCCTTTGAGCGCCAGCACCCCTTTATCATCGTAGGCAGCAACGTTTTCCACTTGCAAAATGGGCTTGCCTTTTTCAACCGGCGTTCGCTCCAGCTTGAAAATTACCTCCCGACCAACCATTTCTCTGGCCAGGCTTTGTTCGGTAGCATCGCTGGTCTTCAAGCGAGCAATCACCCGTCCCCGGCGCAACACCGTCACCCGATGACTGACCGAGAGAACAATGGGCAATTTATGGGTAATAAACGGGACGATGGCCAATTCATCGCGGGTCATGATCTGAATGGATTCGAGCAACTTCTTTGTTTCCGGCGGAGCCAGCGATGAAGTTGGCTCATCCATGATCAGAATTTTGGCGCCGCGATAGAGGGCTTTTAAAATTTCCACCATTTGCTTTTCCCCCTCTGAAAGCTGCCAAACCTTCGCGCTGAGGTCTAACTTATACCCGTAGTGATCACAAAGCCGCTCAATTTCTTCCGTTGCTTTTTTCAGGTTCAATACCCTGCCGGCGCGTGGATGACCTAGCAAGATGTTTTCGAGCACAGTATGCGCCGGGATCAGTTTGCGCGTTTGATGGACCATGCCGATTCCCAGGTCAATGGCGTCGAGCGGCGATCGGAAATGTACCTTTTGGCCGAATACGCGAATTTCACCCTCATCTGGCTGAATCAGGCCAAAAAGGATACTCATCAACGTGGTCTTGCCGGCCCCGTTTTCGCCGAGGATAGCATGAATCTCACCGGCGCGAATCTCAAAGTCAATGTGATCATTCGCCACCACACCAGGATAGCGCTTGGTAATACCGCGTGCCTCCAGGACAATGTCACCATGTTTGATTTCGGTCATAGCAATCCATCCGATTTTTCCTCCCCCTCTTCCAATGAGAGAGGGGGAGGAAAAGGACAAAATTTACTTCAGGATCGTTGTGCCTTGCAGGTCAAAGTTGAATTTGGAAAGCAGGAACTCCACGGTGGGCACTTCTCCGGCTGCTTTCACCACCGTACCCGCAGGCGGGACCGGCAACCCTTCCATGTCCAGGCCAGTCCCGTTGCTAACCAGCTCATGCTCGGTGAAGGGATCCCACTCGCCCTTCATCATCTGTTCGCGGCGTTGCTTGACCAGATCAAGGATTTGCTGGGGAATCAGCGGCAATGCTTTCGGGCTGATGGCATCAACACCGACTTTGCCATTGTTCATCAGGTCAACCGTCGGTTCAACCGTTCCGTCTGCCAGCGTCATTGTGGTTTCCATGCCTGGATAAAGAATGGTTGGCGGAGTCTTGTTACCAGCCAGATACTCCTGGAGAATCATATTGTAGATGACCTCCCAGCGGGTGTCGAAGGAAACCGCCACCGTGTTCGTGTCAGACCAGCCATACTCGCCGACGATGTCCATATCCTTACCCACAAACCAAACGCCGCGCTCTTTGGCCACATCCAGGGTTGAGCCAGAATCGGTTTGTTGGGTCAGGACATCCACTTTGTATTGATCTACCAATGTCGTGGCAATATCGCGCTCTTCCTGTGGCAGATACCAATCGCCGGCGTATTTGACGTACACATTGATGTTCTTATTGAGAATCTTGGCTGCGTCCTGCACACCCAGCACAAAGCCCGCTGTGCGGCGCAAGACCTGTACATTGGGGAAAGCCGAAACGATGCCGATATTCCCGGTTTGCGTCAATGCCCCGGCAATCAGGCCTTCCAGGTACAGCGCCTGATACTGCTTGGGGAAGAACCGAATGAAATTCGGCTTGGTGCTCAGGTCACTGGCAATTACCGAGGCAAAGTAAACGTTCGGATATTTATCAGCAATATCCTTGAGCGGCAGGCCCATAAACTCAGCGTTGCCAACCACAATGTTTGCTCCCTGAGCGATCATCTCCTCGGCAAAGGGCACAGACTGATCCGGCGCCACGTTCTCACGGTAAATGTACTGCACATTAGGATACTTGGCCGCGATCCGCTTACCGGCGCGATCATGCGCACCCGACCAGGTTGTTCCGGCGATCACACTAAAATGCTCAATCGCCAGAGTTACTTTCTTCTCTCCGCCAGCAGGCGGAGCGGCGGTAGGGGTGGCGGCCGGAGCGCATGCCCCCAGGATCATGCTGGCAACGATGAGCACAGCCACGAAGACGAAAGATTTTCCTCGATACATCACTTCCTCCTTTGAGTTGTCTGAAAAAGATGCGAATGTGAGATGGAACTTGAACTTGTTTCTTGTCTCTAAATGCACAGCTCCTTTCTCTCAGAAATTTCGGTTCGCCGCTCCGGATCGAAAGCGGGGTCGCCCGCCAACCAGCCGCTCAGCCGCTTTTTGCTTTGAGAATCTCGTTCAACTTATCCAACCCTTGCTTGACCATGCTCTTACTGACCGAATCAAACAAGCGTTGTCCAACACTGGCCACCTTGCCGCCGATTTGAACTTCGCCGCTATATTTCAGCAACGTCTTTCCATCTGTCTGCTCACTCAAAACCACATCGCCAAAGCCTTTCAAAAAACCCAAGCTGCCCGTCCCCTCGACAGTCAACGTACAGCTGGCGGGTGGCACTTCATTGCTTACCATCACTCGTCCTCCAAACGTACCGCTGAGCGGGCCAACGCGCAACACAATTTGGCCGGTGAACTCGTTATCGTTTACCTTTTTCACACTTTGCGTCCCCGGCACACACATCGCCAATACTTCGGGGTCGTGTACCACCTTCCAGACTTCCTCGCGCCGAGCATCGAACAGGTATTCACCCTCGATTTTCATCCTGATTTCTCCTTCAACAATTCGAACAGTCGATTCGGGCTGAGCGGCATTTCCAGAATTTCCACCTGGCGGTCATACAAGGCATTTTCCAGGGCCTGTGCAAACAATGATGGAACCGGGATGGCCCCCGCCTCGCCCACTCCTTTCGCCCCCAATTCGTTCAGCGGCGAAGGCGTCTCCAGGTGACTGACCTCGATATGCGGCATTTCCGTAGCCGTGACCAGCAGATAATCGGCAAAGGAGGCGTTGAGCAATTGCCCATTTTCGTCGTAGTGCAATTTCTCATAATAAGCATTCCCCAACCCCATGGAAATACCGCCATGGATTTGCCCTTCCAGAATCAGGGGGTTGAGCACCGTGCCGCAATCTTCGGCCACCACATAACGTCTGATTTTGATCATCATCGTTTCGGGGTCCACTTCGAGGATCATTGCATGGGTGCCAAATGCTGTCGCCCCGTATTGCGGACCAAAATAGGAGGTGGCCTCCAACCCTGGCTCTGTGCCGGGTTCCACCGCCCCACGCAGAGGGTTGGCCAGCACCGCCAGCTCGCCCAGGCTGATAGATTTTTGGGGAATATCTGCAATGCGCACTTGCCCATCTTCCAGTTCAAGCTCCTCTTCAGGCGCTTCCAACACCTTGCTGGCCAGTTTCAGCACTTTCTTGCGCACTGCACTGGAGGCCGCATACACCGCATTCCCGGCCACCACCGCCCCGCGACTGGCAAATGTGCCTGTTCCCCAATGAAACTCCGCCGTATCGCCGGTGACGATGCGCACATCACCTACCTTTACCCCCAATTGCTCGGCAACAATTTGGGCAAAGGAAGTGAAATGTCCCTGGCCTTGTGTGCCAATGCCGGTAGCTACGCTAACCTTCCCGCTGGCCTCCACGGTCACGCGCGCCCCTTCATAGGGGCCAACCCCCGTCGTTTCAATAAAGGGCACAACACCGATGCCCACATATTTGCCTTCTCGCCGGAGTCGTGGCTGTTCTTCGTTGATGAACTTTTCATAGCCGATCATCTCCAACGCTCTGTCCACCACCGCCTGGTAATTCCCACTATCCAGCACCAGCGGCGCAAAAGCCTGGTCAATAATTTCGTGATGATACGGAAAGGCGTGCGGAGGAATCAGGTTGCGCTTGCGAATCTCTACCGGATCCATTCCCAATTCCTTCGCCGCCGCGTCCATCATCCGCTCGATGACGAAAATGCCATGCGGACGCCCCGCCCCGCGCACCGGCGTAGCCGTGATGCGATTGGTGAAAACCACCTTGAATTCCGAGGAATAGTTGCGGATATCATATCCGCCCATGTTGTGGCTCTGTGTATTGAGCGGAATGGTCAATCCGTAGGGGTCGTAAGCGCCAGTATCGTGCAAAAAATCGTCCTTCAGGCCGAGCACCCGTCCATCGCGGGTGAGTGCCATTTCCACGTCATGAATCTGGGCACGTTCTTGCGTGGTGGCATAAAAATTCTCGCGCCGATCTTCAATCCACTTGACCGGCCGATTGAGTTTCATCGCCAGCCAGGGGATCAGCATCTCTTCGGGATAAAACATCATGATTTTCGGACCAAAGCCGCCGCCGATAAAAGGAGCGATCACCCGCACCTGACTTTCTGAAAGTCCAAGCCGGGCTGCCAGCCCGTTGCGGATCGGGATCGGCGCCTGGGTGGTATCCCATACGGTGAGATATTTGCCCTTGTCATCCCAATGAGCGACCACGCCGCGATTCTCCATCGCCGCGGCTGCTCCCCGTTCGATCACGATTCGCCGCCGGATGATCAGGTCCGCCTCGCTACGAGCGGCCTCGTAATCCCCCTTCTTTTGGTATAAACGCGCGGCAAGATTTGATTCCAGGTCCTCATGAACCAATGGGCTGCCTGGCTCCAGAGCTTTTTCCAGGTCGAGCACTGCGGGGAGCGGTTCGAGCTCAACCTGGATATCTTCTACCGCGTCCTCGGCAATGTAGCGGCTTTCGGCTACCACTGCCACAATGGCTTCGCCAGCATGCCGCACCTTATCCTTGACCAGGGGGACTTGTCGCCGCGAGTGAAAGATCACCTCTTTGACCGTGGGTGGTGGTGAAACCAACGGTGGGCCAGGGAACCAGTCCTTGCCCATATCTTCGGCGGTGAAGACGGCCACCACACCGGGGCGTTGCCGTGCTCGCGAGACATCCAGGCCTCGCAAGCGGGCGTGGGCGTGATCACTGCGCAAAAAAGCGACATGCAGCATCCCCGGCAGGTCCACATCATCTACAAATTGAGCCTGCCCTGTCAGTAAACGTGGGTCTTCGTTGCGAACCACGCGTTTTCCAATCAATTTTTCAGCCATCAGCGTCTCTCCTTTGGCAGAAACTTGCTTTACGAGGCAGCCATCATCTTTTGGGCTGCCAGTTGAATGGCTTCCACGATGTGTTGATAACCAGTACAGCGGCAGAGATTGCCTGAAATGGCCTCGCGGATTTCCTCTTCGCTCGGGTTGGGATGTTGTTCCAGGAAAGCCACCACTGTGGTCAGAATGCCGGGCGTGCAGAAGCCGCATTGCAGACCGTGTGCTTCCCGGAAGGCTTCCTGGACCGGATGCAAATGATCCACCGTCCCTAACCCTTCAACGGTGATGATTTCGTGCCCATGTGCCTGAACGGCGAACATCAGGCACGAGCGGATGGGACGACCATCCAACAACACAGTACAGGCCCCGCAAACGCCATGTTCGCAACCGACGTGCGTGCCGGTTAACCCCAACTCGTGGCGTAAAAAGTCGCTCAGGAGCAGACGTGGCTCAACGGCCCGTTGGTAGCGAGTGCCGTTGACCGTCACGGCCATCTCAAACAAATTTTGTACCGTAGTTTCCATAGTGGCTTCTCCTATCCCATGTTTATGCGGGCGCGCTGGAAGGCTTGCTCCAGAGCGCGCTGGGCCAGAACATTCGCTAGATGACGGCGGAATTCAGCACTGGCATGAATATCACTGCTGGGGTCAATCTCTTCCCTGGATGCCAGTTCGGCCGCAGCGTGAATCGCCTCTGCACTGGGTGCCTGGCCGTTGAGCATCTCTGCGGCCCGTCGGGCGACCATGGGGCTTTCTCCGGCGCTCAAAAACACCAGGCGGGCATGTTGGCAATGCCCCTGCTCATCGAGAGTCACCACTGTTGCAGCGCCCATCAGGGCAAAGTCGTGTGGCCGCCGGGCCACTTCCATCAGCGACCAGCCTGAACGGGGCGGCAACGGTGGCAGGGCAGCCTCCACCAGCAACTCATCCGGCTCAAGAGCCGTGGTGAACAGGCCGAGGAAAAATTCGCTGGCGGGCACCCATCGTTCCCCTCGCTGGCTGCGCAGGTGGAACTGTCCGCCCAGGGCAATGCTCAGGGTGGGGAGCTCCGCCGCTGGGTCGGCATGCGAAACGCTGCCCCCAAACGTGCCGCGGCTGCGCACCTGCGGGTAGGCGATCTTGGGCATGGTGGAATGAATCAGGGGCGCTCGTTCGGCTACCAGGGGGCTGATTTCAACCTGATAGTGGCGGGTCATGGCGCCGATGCGTAAGCCACCGTTTTCGCCTGGCTCAATGTAGGCCAGTTCGGGGATATTGTTTAAATCCACCAAAACCGAGGGCTGCACCAGGCGAAAGTTCATCATCGGAATCAGGCTTTGTCCGCCAGCCAGTACTTTGGCCTCGTAACCATATTCCGCCAGGATGGCCAGGGCTTCTTCTATGGTCGTGGGTGCATAATATTCAAATGGCGCTGGCTTCATAAACTCTCATCTCCTCTTCGTTTCGTTTTGTCACATTGTCAAAGCCCAGGGGGCAAACGATCGAACCACATAGGTGATGCAATGCTTTTACCGCCTGCCCAAAGCTGGTAGGTGATTTGCATGTGGCCAAGATGCAGGGATGTGTGGTCAATCACATGCAACAGGCACCAGCGAATCGGTATTTCCCGACCTTCAACCCGGCGGCTCTCACCCAGATTGGTTTGGCTCAGTGTGGAGAGGACGTTTCGGGTCTCCGCGGCGGTTTTTTCCAGAATGTGGGTGATCTCCTCCGCCGCTTCGGCCACAACGACGAATTCGCTAGCGCGCTGACGGGTGGCGGGATACCCCCCAACGACCTCCGCCACCCAAAAATGCTCGGCACCGGCGCTGTGAACGGCCAGCACGGCCAGGGAATTGGTGGCGTGGTCACTAGAGTTTGCGATGGGGCGCCAGTTCAATGCCTCGGCAGGCAAATCGCGGAGTAGGGCGATCATCTGGCCGCGCAGGTCATCAAGACGTGAAAGATAATTTTCTAATTCTGAAATCATGGTTGACGCTCGCTTATGGTTCGTTTGACAAAATCGGTCAGAGAAGCAGGTGACCGTCCCAACAGGCATCGTAGGGAAAATGGATTGCCGCTGAGACCGTGATTTTCATAATAGCGAAACATTGCGCTCAAGGCCTGGATGGCATATTCGCTCAGGCCGCTCTGGCGTGCACGCTGTTGCCAGGCATCCAGGGAGATCGCCTGTGCGGTAACCGGACGCCCCAATTGCTCGCTCAACACATTGGCGACCTCCCATTGTGACAGGGCTGTTGTGCCCACCAGTTCGATGGTTGCCTGGTGATAACGATCATTGCTCAAAACGATAGCGGCTGCCTCAGCAACATCTTCCAGGTCCACCAGGCTCAGGTGTGTCTCTGGCGAGTAGGGGATCACATATTGGCCGGTGGTCAGAATTTGCTCCCAATAACCGAGCAAGTTTTGCATGTAAGCCGTCGGTTGCAGAATAGTGAAGGACAGGCCGGAGGCAAAAATCAGTTCTTCAACGCGGGCTTTCAACCAGTGATGCGGCATGGCCTCGACGTGGGGATGCAGCACCGAATGAAACACGAAATGCTCCACCTTTGCTGCCTGCGCTGCAGCGATGACCGTCTGGCCGATGGTGACCTCGTCGGGACTGACATTGGGAGCAATGTGATACACGGCGCGCACGTCCTGCATGGCCTGATGCACCAATCGTGGTTCACGCAGGTCACCGCTAATCGTTTCAATATGCCCTGCTGTTTCGATAAGGGGAACCTGTTCGGGACGATGAAGAAATGCCCGTAGGGGTTCCCCTCGCTTTGCCAGAGCACGAAGGACAGCTCGCCCTGTCTTCCCGGCTGCGCCTGTGACGAGAATCATAACTGTCTCTGACCAGACTTCCGCCGTCTCAAAGACTTCGGAAGTTTTTTACTCACTCACCCTCCTTGAATGCCACGAAGCGCGCCCAGCAAGATTCGAGTTCCATCGCCTTCTGCGGGAAACAACCGATGAAATAGCGGCCGCTTTCCATACGCGCCAGGTCTTTTCCCAGGTTCTCAGCGTGGATGATGGCTTTAGGGAACAGATTCAGGTGCATATCCTGATAGTATTTATCCAGCGGATACATTTCATCCCAGCTTTTGCCATACGTCTCCATGAGCTTTCGATTGGCTTCTTCAAAGGTCTTGGGATGCCAGATGCGCTGAATGGTGTTCATGGGGTGTTCCATCGCCACGCAATCCACCGCCAGCCATTTAATTTCTTTTTCCAGGCACCAGGCGGCGAAATCTGGAGAGGGACCGGGGTGTTTGATCATGTAGCGGAACTCGTCCGAATCGGGGCTGTTCCAGCCGTATTTGTGGTAGCCGGTCTTGATAATCAAGATGTCGCCTTTACGCACTTCAACCACTTTCTCGATCATCTCCGGTGAATAGACGCTGGTATCGCTGACCATGCTGGAAATATCGGCTACCGCGCCGGGGCCAAACCAGTGCTCCAATGGGATTTGCCCAATGGTGCGACCGGTCACGTAGAAATGTTTTTCACCGTCCATGTGGGTAGCCAGGTGAAAGCTGGCGCGGCAGTGAGCATTGTTGCGCCCCAGGCCAAAGTATTGCCCGCCTACTCGTTTGGTATACGTCACGCTCAATGGCACGTAATTGGCCCATTGTGGCGATTGCACGCTGAAGGGCACGGTCATATCGAACATGGTCGCAGTGCGCATCAGATCAAAGAATTCAGTCTCGCTCATTCCCTCCGGCGGCTGAAGTGCCACCACCCGGCTCCAGGCCGATTCGACCTCCATGAAGGGAATGGGGTGCACCATGATCCAGGCGCGTTGATTCTTGAGAGCGTCAATTTGCCCGCCCAATGATTCGGCCAATAGCAACCCCGATTTGGGCATAACGATGTGAGTCAGTTCGTAATACTTCTCTGGCGGGAACAATTCGTCCCATGAAACGCCATGAGTTTGTCGTAATTTCGCTTCGGCTTTTTCAAATTCACGGGGATGCATGTAGCGCAGGTTAGTGTTCATGGGGTGCTCGGCGCTGCCACAATCCACGCCGATGACTTTCAATTTCATCTCCAGCGCCCATGGGAAGAACTCCGGTGAAGGCCCCGGATGGCGCAAGTAGTAACCAAATTCTTTGTTCTCCACGCCACCTTGAGCATTCGGATTGACCACATCTGGCTGATCCCAGCCGTATTTGTGATAGCCGGTGTTGATGATGAGAATATCGCCTGGCTTAACCTGCACGCGAGAAGTGATCATTTCAGGGGTGTACAGGCTGTAATCGGAAACCGCATCGGAAATATCTACTACCACCCCTTCGCCGCACAAATCGCTCAGGGGAATATCGGCAATCGCTCGCGCTCCTGAATTGAAGGCGCGCGGCCCGACCAGATGTGTGCCCGTATTGTTGCTCCATTCGATTAACTGGCCATTGGCGCCCTGCCCTCCGCCATAAGCACCGGTCAGCCGTTTGAAGAAATGCACCTGCAGCGGCATTTCTCCCGGATAGGGGGGCGTAAAAATGCTCAGCGCCTGAGTCAGGTCGTACCATTTGGCGCTGTTCAATGTTTGGATGAACTGTTCGCGATTCATGAGAATCTCTCCTCTCAGAACCCATACGTTTCGGCAAACGCCATTAACGCTTCCTGGAACATCTCGATGGGCGGACGTACCAACCCCGCGCCAATTTGACCTACACCGGCCTCTTTGTGAGCGATACCTGTGTTTACCCGTGGCGTGATGTTGGTCTCGACTACTTTGCGAATGTCAATGCCGGTGGGGGTGCCGCGAAAGTCGAGGGTGGGAATGGTGAAATATTTATGCTCAGCGAACGTAATTTCGTACATTTCCAGGGTGGCATTGATTGCATCCTTTGGCTTGCCGCTAACAAAGGTCACAATCGCCGGTGCGGCCGCCATGGCAAAACCGCCGATTCCCACCGTCTCGGTGATGGTGCTATCGCCAATGTCACCGCTGGCATCTTCCTCGCTGAAGCCGGGGAAGTACAGTCCTTTCGGCGTTGCTACCGGGGCGGTGAACCAGCGATCTCCCAGCCCGCTCACGCGGATGCCAAAATCTGTACCGTTGCGTGCCATAACCGACACAATCGTGCTCCCCTCAATGTCGTGAGCAGCATCAGCCATTGCCTTACACGAGGCCATGACTGGGTTGAGCACACTCAAGGCATTCTCCCCCAATGTCTTGATGATGCGAGCGGCCAGGTCTGAATCCCCTGTGGCCTGTACGATGTAAGGGGCCAGTTTGGCTGTGTACAGGATTGAGCCGGCTTTGTTGCGGTTATGACCTTCATCCCCCATGTGCAACGCCTCCGCCAGCATAGCGCGCATATCCAGGCCACCACTCAGTTCAATGGCTTTGGCCAGCACCGGTGCCATCACCTCGTTCAACCAGTGCAAGCGTTCCAGCACTTCTTGGCTGTAGGCTCCATATCGCAAAACCTTACCATACCCCTCGTTCACATTGGAATAGGTTTTGTTGCCATGGGTTTTGTTCTCGATGATGTACACCCACATTGAAGGGCTGGTGACCCCGGCCATAGGGCCAACGGCTTGATGATGATGGCAGGGTTCAAGTTTGATCTGACCGGACTCGACCAGCTGCTGGGCCTCGTCCATGTTTTTGGCTTTCCCCTCGTAAATCAACGCGCCAGTAATAGCGCCTCGCATCGGACCCGATGCCCGCTCCCACGTAATCGGCGGACCGGCGTGAAGAAGCAGGTTCTCGTGCATCCCCGGAATGACATCGATCGCTCTCCCCATCCCCACCAGAACAGGGCGAGCCTCCATCATACGCGTAGTGGCTTCACTATTCGCTTTTTCAATGTCCATACTCTCTCCTCCTTTGGTTGTATATTGCCCGAAGCCGGGCAAGGATCACGACCCCGTGTTTTTTCTGGGCAAGCGCTTCCCAATTTCAAAACGGGAGCGCGCCGGCACCAGACTTTCTTTATACAACTCGATATTGCGGTCTTCAAGATGGTCAAAGGTTTGCAGGCTCTTGCTGCCCCAGGTGATATGGCGCAGCGGATCGGGGTCGAGCCGGGCAGCGACAATCTCCTCTGTGCCGCGTGCCTGGGCCAGCCGCCAGGCAATGGGATTGACGATCATGCTATGCC
The DNA here is from genome assembly GCA_034433385.1 of Anaerolineales bacterium. Classification (GTDB taxonomy): domain Bacteria; phylum Chloroflexota; class Anaerolineae; order Anaerolineales; family Villigracilaceae; genus DAOUAN01. The sequence continues at coordinate 15,468 of DAOUAN010000102.1, forward strand.
CAAAGTAATAGCCGCCACCGGCGTCCGGGCCAATTGAATTGGCTGCCACCACATACACATGGTTGTCGTATGCGCGGGCGCTGTTGGTGAGATTCCAGATGTCGAAACTGCGTAATAGAGCCGAAGGGCGAGTGATGACCTCGGCGCCTTTCACGGCCAAAATGCGCGAGAGCTCGGGAAAATCGCCATCGTAGCAGATGATCATGCCGATCATACCGAGGGCAGTCTCAAACACTTCGGCACGTTTGCCCACCGTCACCCAGCCGCCGCAATCGGCTCGCTCCAGGGGGAAGGGATGGGTTTTGTCGTAAATGCCGATGATCTCACCATCCGGGCCGATCAAGATGGACGAATTGAACACGATGCCACGTTGTGACCCGCGCCGATAGGATGGCCAGACAACATGCACCCCATAGGCTTTGGCTGCTTTTTGCACTTCATGGGTGATCTGCCCTGGCGCATCGTCTACCAGGTCCCAAAGTTCATCGGCCGGAAGGTTGGTGACAAAGCCGGTGGTGATGGTCTCCGGGAAGACCACCAGTTCTGCCTCATTTTCTTTGACTGCTTTTTCGAGCCAGGCTACCCCTTTTTCTACGTTTGCCTTCACGTCATTGGGCGTGACCGCAATTTGGACACATGCAGCGGTAAACTCCTTCATGCTCTCTCTCCTTTGGCTTGTGTGAGCGAGGCGAATCTTGCGCTACCCTTTGCGTTTCATCCGTGCCAGAATATCCATCAATTTTTCATTGCCACCGGCAGCCGGGCGCCAATCCACGTGAATGACGCTGGCTTGCTGAGCCAGCAGGCTATCCTTGAAAGATTCCAGGCCAACATTGATGGCTGCCAGGGGCTGTTTGAGCGCATCCAGCGAAACGGGTGGCAGCGCTGCCACAGGAATACGGGCTTCGCGTTCTTGCAGAGCGCGCAGCAGGCGACCCACATAGCGAGCGGCGCGGTCGTTGCTTGTCTCTACCCGCGCTCCGGCATCGCGTAGCATTTGCATTTGTGCCGCGGCGTTTTGCGGATCGTCCTCTGTCCCGCAAAGGACGGCCACGATTTCGAGATTCCGCCCCCCGTCCGCGGCGAGCCGCCGGGCGCGGGCAATAGCCGGGGCCAATTCGCCGGCGGGATCGGGGTGAGCGCCGAAACCCAAGACTACATCCAGGAGGATGACGGCTACCTGTGGATCGCTGGCTTCTTTTTCCAGGCGGCGAATGCGCAAGTCGTTGTCTATCATGGGATGCAGCCGTCCCACGGTAAAGACGTCTTCTCCCAGGTCGATCACCGTATGTTCCTGGCTGGTCAATGGATCGGGCAAGCGGAATTCTTTGGCGAGAGGAGCGTTGGAATACACCGCTGGCAGGTAGTCGCGTAAAATCAGTTGCGCTTCGTAAGCCAACGTTCCGCCGGAGAAAAGCCCTCGCAGGTAACGCTGTTCGGGCGAGAAGCGCTCCACGTGTAGTCCGGCGCGCCAGTCTTCGGGTGTTTCTGCTTGTGTTGCCTGGATGGCCAGCTCGGCGGTTTCGTCCAGGGTGGTGGCGAAGGTCACGTTGTCGAGCCGCCGCGTGGCAGTGGCATAGCCAATGAAATTTACAATCACCGGCTTGGTGAGGCGGCGGGCTGTGGCGATTAATTCAGCAGCGACTTTTGGGGAAGGGGGCTTGGAGATCAGCACGATGACGCGCGTCTCCGGGTCACGGCTCAAGGTATCCAGAGCCTGGCGGGTGGTGATGGCATTGACTTCTTCGGATAGGTCGCGCCCGCCGGTGCCGATGGCGTGGGTGATGCCGCTGCCCAGCTGGTGGATGCGAACGGTGGCCTGTTGCAGGCCGGTCCCGGCTGCGGCGATCAGGCCGATTGGGCCGCGGCGGATTTTGTTGGCAAATCCCAACCCTACGCCGTTGATGATGGCTGTGCCGCAATCGGGTCCCATCACCAGCAGGCCTTTTTGGGCGGCTTCCTGTTTGATGGAAATTTCATCTTCGAGGGAAACGTTGTCACTATACAGGAACACATGTTTGTTCAGGGCCAGTGCCTGGCGGGCAACGCCAGCCGCATAGCGACCAGGGACGGAGACAAGCACCCATTGAGCTTGGGGCAACATTCTTGTGGCGGTTTCCAGGCTTTTGGCGCGATATTCTTCTTCCAGGCCTCCGCCGCGACGGGCGGCGATCAATTCATCAACTTTTGCAATGGCAGTTTGGGCAATTGTTTCGTCTTCCCCCTTGACGACGATGATCAGGTCATCGGCTCCGGCAGTTTTGATCTCAGCTACCAGCAGGTTGCTTTGGGCGAGGAGGTCTTTGTTGGCTTCTGTCCCCATCACAACTCCGGCATCCAAAACTCCGGGCAGATTCAACAGTGAACGTTGCAAGTGCATCAGCACGACGGAGTCGTAGTAAGCGCCGGAACGGATCTCGGTTTTAATGATTGCCATGCTGATTTCCTTTTCCAAGAAGAGGGGCGCGCAAGATCATCAAATTGCTCCTTTGGATCGTAATGAGTCCACTTCTTCGGGGGGATAATGCAAGAGTTGGGTAAGCACTTCCTCGGTGTGTTGTCCCAGGAGTGGGGGCGGGCGATGAATGGCGGGTGGTGTGTGTGAGAGCTTATACGGGAAGCCTGTCAGCCGAATGGTCCCAGCGGTGGGGTGTTCGGCCTCTAAAACCATCTGACGTGCCTGGGTTTGGGGATGGGCAAAAACCTGGGGCAATGTATTGATAGGAGCACAGGGTAGGCCGGCGCGGGTCAATTCATCCAGCCATTCCTGAACGTTACGTTGAGAAAAGACGCGGTTGAGCTCTTCTGTCAGGGCGCCGCGATTGGCCACACGTTGAGGATTGCTGGCAAAGCGGCTATCGTCTTTCAGGTCGGGGCGATTGATGATCTCGCACAAAGTTTGCCATTGGCGTTCGTTGGCAGCGCCCATCATGAACCAGCCATCGCGGGCGGTGAATACTTCGTAGGGGGCGATGTTGGGGTGGGCATTTCCCACCCGGCGCGGCGGATCGCCTCCTACCAAGTAGTTGGCGGCAGCGTTGGTCAACAAGGCGATGTGTGAATCGAAAAGAGAAACATCTACCAGCTGTCCTTCACCGCTCAGGTCGCGGGCGCGTAAGGCAGCCAGGATAGCGGTGGCGGCGAACATCCCGGCGGTAATGTCAATGATGGGAATTCCAACTCGCGAGGGTGGCCCCTCTACCGGGCCGGTCAGGCTCATCATCCCACCTTCAGCCTGGATGATCGCATCGTAGCCGGGGCGCTCCGCGTAGGGTCCGCTGCGACCGTAGCCGCTGATCGAGCAGTAGATCAGCCGCGGGTTGAGAGCATGCAAATCAGCGTAGCCCAATCCCAGGCGGTCGAGATCTCCTGTACGATAATTTTCAACCAGTACATCAGAAATGGTTGCCAGGCGGTGGATGATCTCCTGCCCTTCGGGGGTTTGGAGATTGACGGTCAGGCTGCGTTTGTTACGATTGGCCGCCAGGAAGTAAGCGGATTCACCGCGATAAGGGCCATAAGGCTGGCCTACAAAAGGCGGGCCCCAGCCGCGGCTTTCATCACCACTGCTGGGGCGCTCAATTTTGATTACGTCCGCGCCTAAATCCCCCAACATCATCGTGCAATATGGCCCGGCGAGGGCGCGGCTGATATCTAAAACCCGGATGTTGTCGAGGGGGCGCATAGTCTCCTCTTGGCAATACTGATTTGCCGTGCTTGATAATAAAAATTACAACGAAGAGTTTAGCCAATAAACTCTTCTTTCATGAAAAATACCGAAAAAGGCAGATATCAAATTAGATAAGACGTGACACGTTGGGACAACTGTAAAAAGGAGTGAGGTGATTATATTCGAATGAGTCCAATTTGCAAGGGTATCTGTCTATGCAAGCAGATGTTATTTTGCTAATTTTTGTCCGAATTGACGCCTACAGTTTGTCCCCTGTATAATCCTTTTGGATAAAGCGTTTAAGCATGAGGTGAACTATGCGCGAAGTAATAGCCAATATCGAAACCTGGCGCAAGGAAGGTAAAGCGATTGCTCTGGCGACAATTGTCAGGCGAGATGGTGTGTCGTTGCGCCCTTTAGGGGCAAAGATGGCCGTCACGACTACTCTGGAAATCGCCGGCTCGGTAACGGGTGGGTGCATTGAGGGGGCAGTTTATGAAGAAGCGCAGGCAGTAATTCGCAGCTGCATTCCTAAACTTTTACGGTATGGTGTCCCTGATGATGAAAGGCCGTGGGAGGTTGGATTGAGCTGTGGCAGCAGCCTGGAGGTCTTTATTGAATCGCTGGATTCGCCCTCATGGGAAGAACTCTATTTACCCCTTAAGGCCTGTCTGGATGAAAAGCGCCTGGTTGCCATGACCACTGTTATCGCGGGGGAGGGGATAGGGCGGAAAATGCTGGTCTGGCCGGAGGGGAGGACTCTGGGGAGTCTGGGGGCACACGAATTGGACGCGCAAGTGGCAAGCTGGGCATGTCAGCAGATGCAGGCGCAAGAATCAACCTGGCAGCATTTTAAAAACGCAGATGTATTTGTGGATGTTTTGCCGCCGCCGGCGCGCTTGATTATTGTGGGGGCTGTGCACATTGCCATTCCCCTGGTTTCACTGGCCAAAACCTTAGGTTTTTATACCATTGTCATTGATCCACGCCAGGCATTTGCTACGCCCGAACGCTTTGCGCATGCCGATCAACTTATCACAGACTGGCCTGTCCAGGCCCTCGAACAATTGCAACCCGATGAAAACACGTTTATTGCCGTGCTTAGCCATGATGAAAAACTGGATAATCCAGCATTACAGGTTGCTCTTGCCACGCCGGCTCGCTACGTTGGCGTGCTTGGCTCCAGGAAAAACATTGGTAAACGTTTCGCGGCCTTGCGCGAATTGGGGGTAAGCGAAGACCAGCTCTCCCGGTTGCACGCTCCAATTGGTGTTCCTTTGGGTGCGGTCACACCCGAAGAGATTGCCCTTTCCATCTTGAGCGCTATCGTGGCAGCCCGGCATGGACAATTGGAAAGGTATCTTCCGGTTTAAAGGGGGAATTGATTTATGTCTCAGCAGGGCATGGGGGAAAGCGCATCTCTTGACTCTCATTTCAAAACTTCTATAATGATTGGTGACATGGTCATTTGCAGGGGGCAGCAAGAACTCAATAACCCACCTGCTCGTTTTTTGCCGTTTAACAAAGTTGGGAGGTAGGCATGTCCGTTTGGAAACCCCAAAAAAACATCTTGTGCCTGGCCGTGATCAGTGTGCTGCTCCTCAGTGCCTGGCTCTCGGCCTCTGCTTCGGCGCTTCAACCTGGAATGCCTTTCTCTCCCACGCGGAGCGACCTGGATGATTGCCATCTCTATCCCATTGCTGTATCTACATCGTCTCTAGAAGGAATCCAGATCGGGGATATCATTCCCGATATTCTCAATGGCAGCGAACATGGGAATCGTGGCTGGTTGACATGGAGCGGTAAAATGGGGGAACCTACCCTGATTGACAGCCTCACCCCTCCCGGTAATAGCGAGACGTACATTAATCCCAAAGATCCGGATGACCATGTTCTGTCTGTGGGGGATTGGGTGCGCGGCCGCCCTGGAGCTGGCAACAGCCGGGGTGTGCGGCGGGCGTTGGATCGCTTGAAAACTGTGGACATTGATCTGCCAGTCTGGGACGAGGCGAGTGGACATGGTGGCAAAATTCGTTACCACGTCCGCGATTTTATCCGCGTGCGTATTGTGGACTATCATTTGCCTCACGAGAATCGCATCTCAGCCATCTTTCTGGGTTATTCTTGTGGCAGTGGTACACCCACCCCAACTCCGACCTTAACGCTCACCCAAACTTTTTCCCCTACTCCCATACCCACTTTGACTTTTACACCTTCCCTTACCTTTACATCAACCAATAGTCCCACCACAACATTTACTGCCACCCATACATCCACATCAACTGTCACGCCTACTTTCACGGTCACGCCGACATTTTCTCCCACCGCGACCTTAACGCGTACGCTCACCGCCACATTTACCCCTACCCGTACTTCGACCCAAACTT
>DAOUAN010000103.1:0-4645 GCA_034433385.1 Anaerolineales bacterium
TTTCCCAACGCCGTGCTCTTGCCCTGACCTCGGGCCTGCTGGCCGTTTTCCCGGTCTTCCACCTCCCCTTCATGCCGGTTCCCGACAACTTTGGCACCTTCATGTTGCTGGGTGGCCTTTATTTCCTGCTTTTCCCCCGCCAGGATACCCCACCCTGGCGCTTTGCGCTCCTTGGCCTGCTGGCCGGCTTTTTCACCCTGGCCCGCAACGATGGCCTGCTCTGGCTGGCGCTTACGTTGCTGGTAGCCCTGTGGTTTGCCCGTCAGCGAGCCTCTTTGGGCCGGCAGGTTTCTTCTTTTGTCGCTTTCAGCCTCTTTACCCTGATCGGCTTCCTGCTGGTGATGGCGCCCTGGTATGCCCGTAATTTTAGCATTTATGGTTCCCCCATGCCCCCCGGCACCAGCCGCACCCTTTGGCTAACCCGTTACGACGAGACCTTCATCTACCCACCTACTCAGCTCACCCCCCAGCATTTGCTCGCCAGCGGCTGGGCGGCCATTCTCAAAGTTCGCCTTTGGGCGCTGAACCAGAATATCCAGAGTGGCTTTGCTGCCCATGGTGCAATCATCCTGTTCCCCTTCATCGTGGTGGGCGCCTGGGGCTACCGCTCCGATCGCCGCGTCCGCCTTGCTGTACTGGCCTGGCTGATTTTGTTTTTCGTCATGACCGTCATTTTCCCCTTTGCGGGAGCACGTGGCGCATTCTTCCATGCCGGCGCTGCCTTGCAACCCCTGTGGTGGTCGCTTGCCCCCCTTGGCCTGGAAATCGCCGTCGCCGCGGCCCGCCAACGAGGCTGGTTTACCCCGCAGGCCTTCCTCATCTTCCGCATCGTCCTGGTGCAAATCGTCATCATCCTTTCGATCTACGTCTGCTGGATGCGCCTGTTTAAACTCGGTTGGGGCGAGGGCGAACAATACTACCCGGCCATCGAGCAACGACTACAAACCCTCGGCATTCAGCCGGGCGAACCAGTCATGGTGCTCAACCCCCCTGCCTACTATCTGACCACCGGCCGCTCCGCCATTGTCCAACCCTATGGCGATCCGCAAACTATCCTGGCTGTAGCCCAACGTTTTGGCGTTCGCTTCTTCGTCTTTGAATCTTCAGGAAAATTGCCCCCGGTTTCTCCCCTGTATGAAAACCCACAGGCATTTGACCATTTTCGTTATTTAGGTGAACTGGATGGCGCCCGAATCTTCCAAATCCAAGCCGCACCCTGAGGGGCAACTTCCCCCCCGTCACATTCTGATCCTGGCCGCGGTAGTGCTGGCTGGCGCGCTCATCTACCTGCTGGCCAGCGCTCTCACCTACCGCATTGGCTTTCCCCTCGATGATTCCTGGATTCATCAAACCTATGCCCGCAACCTGGCCTTGCACGGCGAATGGGCCTTCCGCCCCGGTCAACCCTCGGCCGGCTCTACCTCCCCCCTCTGGTCAACTTTGCTGGCGCTCGGCTTTGTGCTACGCCTTTCTCCTTATTTTTGGACCTATCTCCTCGGCGGCCTGACCCTCTGGCTCCTGGCCCTCTTGGCTGAACAGCTGACCCGTCAGACCTTTCCTGCCTATCGTCCACCTTGGCCCTGGGTGGGCATCTTCTTTGCCCTGGAATGGCATCTCCTCTGGGCCGCGATGTCGGGGATGGAGACCCTCCTCCACGCTTTGATTCTCACCCTGACGTTATCTCTCCTCTGGCAGCCCTCGCCTCGTTACCTGACTTTGGGCCTGCTCACCGGCCTCAGCGTTTGGCTCCGCCCCGATGGTTTGACCCTGCTCGGCCCGGTCATGGTGACCATCTTACTCACCTCTGGCAACTGGCGGGCGATGCTGCGCTCATTGACATTGTATGGCATTGGCCTCGGCTCGCTCTTTTTTCCTTATCTCTTGTTCAATCTGATCATTGGCGGCACACCCCTACCCAACACCTTTTATGCCAAGCAGGCCGAATATGTCGCCTGGCAGGCCAGACCCTGGTTGGAGCGCTTGGGGCAAATGGCCTTGCAGCTGCTAGCAGGTGGGGGAATTGTTCTCTTGCCCGGTTGGCTGCTCTGGCTGGGACGGGCCATCCGTAAACGTGCCTGGAGCACCCTGGCCGCGATGGCCTGGATGGCGGGCTACCTGTGGCTGTACGTCTCAAAGTTGCCAGTTTACCAGCATGGTCGCTATCTTATGCCGGCCATGCCCGTGTTCTTTTTAGGGGGACTTTGGGGGATGCTCCATGTTTTACTGGCGAAACCTTCCTCGCGCTACCAATGGGTATTAAACATTTCCTGGCAGGCGAGCCTGGCGCTGGTTACCCTGGCCTTTTCCCTGTTAGGTGCCCGATCTTATGGCGAAGATGTAGCCGTCATTGAAAGCGAAATGGTTGTCACTGCCCAATGGGCAAAGCAAAACCTGCCGCCAGCCGCAGTCATCGCCGCGCACGATATTGGTGCCCTGGGCTATTTCGATGATCACCCGCTCATTGACCTGGCCGGCCTCGTCTCGCCGCAGGTCATCCCCTTCATCCGGGATGAGAACCGCCTGGCTGCCTACCTTGATCAGCAGGAAGTGGCGTATCTGATCGCCTTTCCTGGCTTCTATCCACGCCTGACTTCCCTGGCCCGCCCGGTGTATCGGAGTAACGGCATTTTTGTTGGCAGGTTTGGGGAGGATAATATGGTGATCTATGAGTGGAAAAGACCTTAATCGGTTAAAATAGAATTGTTCAAAATTTCAACAAATATGGGCCTGGGATGAATCAAATCACACTTCTGGTCGTAGATGACCACCCACTATTTCGACAGGGGGTTGTGGATGCTTTGTCGCTTGAGCCGGATATGAATGTCATTGGTCAATGCGCTAACGGCGAAGAGGCCTTGCATCTCATCCGCGTCTTGCGTCCCATGGTTGCGGTGTTGGATGTGAACTTGCCAGGCATCAATGGGCAGCAAATCACCCACCAGGTAACCCAGGAAAAACTACCCACGCGCATTTTGCTCATGACCGGCTACGATGATGTGGAGCAGGCGATTCATGCCATTCTTGCGGGCGCGGCGGCCTATTGCGCCAAAGACCTGGAACCACAACTTCTGCCGCGCATGATTCGCGAAGTGGTGAATGGAAAGTATGTCATTGGTGGACAGATCTTTACCTCCCAGGAATTGGAAGAATGGGTGGAAGAACAACTGGCGGGTGCGCGCCATTCTTATAGCCAACCTGGCAGTCCTTTTCACCCTCTCTCTGAGCGAGAAATGCAAGTGCTGGCTTACGTGGTGCGTGGTTTGAGCAACAAGGAAATCGCTGCCATGCTGGGAATTAGTCACCAAACGGTCAAAAATCATGTGACGGCCATTTTGCGCAAGTTTGGCGTGGAAGATCGAACCCAAGCCGTCGTCTATGCATTGAAACACGGTTGGGTGCAATTGCGTGATGTGCGCTATGGCCCCGAGGAGAAATAAATATTATGGTTGATGAAGTCCATCTGACTCCCCTGGAAGATTCGTCTTTCGATCCTCAATCTGAACTGGAAGAAACCCAACGCGCTTTGCGTGAGATCATCCTTCTCATTGAGCAAAGCCAGGGCGAATTGACTAAACTAACCCAACGGAATGCGGCCATTACGGCCCACCTTCAGCAAGTGCAAAAGCAACTGAATACTCTACCCGCACAGGAAATCCAGATGGCTTATGATTCTGCCCTGGATGCCCAACAGCGCCTGTTTGTGATGCGTGGTCAGCTGGAAAAATTGCAGAGTGATAAGGCGCACCTGGAGAAATATAAAGCCCTATTGGAACGCATGCTGACCAAAGATGGCCATGAAGGGGGAAGCGTTCAGTCCGGCGTCAAAGAAGCCATGGCAGGGATTGAGATGATCATTAATGCTCAAGAAGCCGAGCGCCAACGGCTCTCTCGCCAGATGCACGATGGCCCCGCTCAGGCGCTTTCTAACTTTATCTTGCAGACCGAAATTGCCATGCGCTTGCTGGATGCCGATCCAATGCAGGCCCGTGAAGAATTAAGCAATTTGAAATCCGCCGCCATGAGCACCTTTCAAAAGGTGCGCAACTTTATTTTTGAATTACGTCCGATGATGCTGGATGATCTCGGTTTGATTCCCACCATCCGCAAATATGTGGATGCGTTCAAGGAGCAAACCGGCCTGGATGCTACCGTCACAGTGACCGGGGCGGAACGGCGCCTGGAATCCTACCTGGAAGTCATGATCTTTCGGGCCATTCAAGAATTGCTGGGGAATGCCGCCCGTCATAGCCAGGCGAGCACGGTAAAAGTTCAGGTGGATATGGGTACCTCGGCAGTTAAAGTGATCGTTGATGACAATGGCAAAGGATTTGACCCTGAAATTTTGACCGAATCGCGCAGCCTGGGTCTGAAATTGATTCGTGAGCGGACCGAAATGCTGGGCGGTAGCTTTGAAATTGACACAGCCGTCGGGAAAGGCACGCGCATTTTGTTTACCGTCCCGGCGCAGTCATGACCCTGCGCTTTAAGACAGTCCTGTGCCGGCATTGAGGGAGCACTAAAAGGTTGTGGGTAAGATGGAAAACAGGGAAACGGCTAGTGTCATTGCGAGGGGCGTCAGCCCCGAAGCAATCCATCCATTCCTTGCCGACCAGGAGATTGCTTACCCCTGCGGGGCACAGGTCGC
>DAOUAN010000104.1:0-15978 GCA_034433385.1 Anaerolineales bacterium
CCTCCCTTCGACTGGAAACAGTTCTGGCGCGGTAACTGGGGCTGCCTTGTCCGGCTTTTCATCCTTGCCCTGTTCGGCCTTGTCATCCTGGCGCTTTGCCTGGGTTCATTCGCCATTTACGAATACTATTCCATCGCCCGCACCCTGCCCGATGTCGGCGACCTGCGCAATCGCGCCTCGCAATTTGAAACCACCCGCATCCTCGACCGCAACGGCAACGTTCTGTACGAAATTCTCGACCCCACCCGCGGACGTCGCACCTACGTGCCGCTGGCAAAAATCTCTCCCAACCTGGTGGCGGCCACCATCGCCACCGAAGACAAAGAGTTCTACAATCACCCCGGCTTTGACGTGATGGCCATCCTGCGCGCCCTATGGCAAAACTACCGCACTGGCGGTGAGGGCGGCGGAGCATCCACCATCACCCAACAGCTGGCGCGTGCCCTCTTGCTTTCTCCCGAAGAACGCACCCAGCGCACCTACACCCGCAAGGTGCGCGAGATCATCCTGGCAGCCGAAATCACCCGCCGCTACACCAAAGATGAAATCCTGGAACTTTATTTGAATGAAATTTATTACGGCAACCTGGCCTATGGAGTAGAGGCCGCTGCAGAGACCTACTTTGGTAAGAGCGCCGAACAACTCACCCTGGGCGAAGCGGCCTTCCTGGCCGGCCTGCCGCAATCTCCGGCTGTCTATGATATTTACACCAACCCCCAGGCTACTCTCCTCCGCCAGCAGCAAGTGCTGGTGCTCATGTATCAGGCCAGCCAGGAGCAGGGCTGCATTCACGTTAGCAATGCTCCCACGCCGGTATGCGTGGACCCTCTAGCCGCCTCTCAGGCCGCCAGCGAAATGAAATCCTACAACTACCGGCCGCCCCGCGTGGATAGCCGTTACCCTCATTGGGTCAACTACGTCCGCTCCCTGCTGGAAGAACAATACGACGCCCAAACCATTTACCGCTCTGGCTTCACCATTTACACTACCCTCGATCCCATCTTGCAAGATGAAGCCCAGCGTTTGGTCAGCGAACAAGTCGCCGCGCTGGCCGCCAACAATGCCCACAATGGCGCCCTGGTTGCCATCAAACCCGCCACGGGCGAAATCCTGGCTATGGTGGGTTCACCTGATTTTTACAATGAAGCCATCTCTGGCCAGGTCAACATGGCCATCAGCCCCACACGGCAGCCCGGGTCTTCGATCAAACCAATCACCTACGTCGCCGCCTTCGAAAAAGGCTGGACGCCTGCCACCCTGATCTGGGATGTTCCGAGCGAATTCCCGCCTTCGGGCAACCCCAATGACCCACGCGAACCCTACCGACCGGTCAACTACGATGGGAAATTCCATGGTCCAGTCACCGTGCGAATTGCCCTGGCCAATTCTTTCAACGTTCCCGCGGTCAAAGCACTGAACTTCGTTGGAATCTACGACAACCCCGAAACCCCGCAAAAGGACGGGATGATCGCCATGGCCGAACGGCTGGGCATCACCAGCCTCACCCGCCCCGATTACGGCCTCTCGCTCACCCTGGGCGGCGGCGATGTCAGCTTGCTGGAAATGACTTCGGCCTATTCGGTTTTTGCTAACGGGGGCAAGCGCGTCCCCCCGGTTGCCATCCTCAAAATCACCGATTACCAGGGCAATACGGTGTACCAATATCAACCCAACCCCGGCGAACAGGTCATCCGTCCGGAACATGCCTATTTGATTTCATCCATCCTTTCCGATAACGAAGCCCGCTCGTGGATGTTCGGGCGCAACTCGCTGCTCAACCTGCCCTTCCCGGTGGCTGCCAAAACCGGCACCACCAACGACTTCCGCGATAACTGGACCCTGGGCTACACCCCCGATTTGACCGTGGGCGTTTGGGTTGGCAACGCCGACTACACCCCCATGGTCAACACCACCGGCCTGAGCGGCGCCGCACCGATCTGGGCGCAGTTTATGACCTTTGCCGTTCCGTATGTGAGCGGCGGCAACCCCACTCCCTTTATCCGCCCCCCTGGCATTGTGGACAAAATCATCTGCGCCCTCTCCGGCACAGAGCCCTCCAATCAGTGCCGCCAACAAATCAGCGAAGTCTTCGCCGCCGATCAACCGCCGCTCCCTCCCAGTCAAGATTTGATTCGCCGCATAAAGCTGGATCGCTGGACCGGACTGGAGGCCTCCCCTGCGTGCGACCAGTTCACTGAAAATCAACTGGTCATGAATGTCACTGACCCCTGGGCGCGCAAATGGCTGGAAAGCCCTGATGGCCGCGCCTGGCTGGAAAATCACGACCTGCCGCGCGACCCCACCTTTGCCCCAGAGCGTGAATGCCGTGCCGACGACCCCCACCCGGAAATCGAATTTGCCCTGCAAGACGGGCAAACAATCAGCCAGCCGCGACTCAACATCAAGGGCACGGCCAGCGCCACCGATTGGTTTGAATCCTGGCAGCTAGAAATTGGCCTGGGGCCACAACCCGATCAATGGGTGCTACTGACCGAAAGCCGCACCCCGCTAAAAAACGATACCCTTTACAACCTGGATGTGACTACCCTGCCCAACGGCGTGATCACCCTCAAATTGACCGTTATCGGCAAAAAGGGCAGTGTCGAGCGTCTCATTCACCTGACGATCAGCCTGCCTACCCCAACCCCAACGGAGACTCCCACCCCGCCGCCTACGGCGACATTTACACCGGAGCCTCCCACCGCTACCCCCATTCCAACCGAAACCCCAACCCCCTTCCCCACTTCCACACCCACTCCCTGAAGGCTGCCTATGCGCTTTGAAGATCTTTCCTGGATGGACGTGCAAGAATACCTCAAACATGATGACCGGCTGATGCTGGTCTTGGGCGCTACCGAGCAACACGGCTATCTCAGCCTGCTGACCGACATCAAAATTCCACTGGCATTGGCCGATTCGGCCTCCCAGCAAAGTGGAGTTTTGGTTGCCCCACCGCTCAATTTTGGTGTCTCCCCCTATTTCATGGACTATCCCGGCACGTTGAGTTTACGCGTCAGCACGCTTCTGGCCGCGGTGGAAGACCTTGTCCGCTCGGCTGTGCGGCACGGCTTCCGGCGCATTCTGATCCTCAACGGGCACGGCGGGAACTCGCCGGCGCGTCAACACCTGAATGAGGTAGCCGATTCGCTCCCCGGCGTAAAATTGGACTGGTACGACTGGTGGCTTTCGCACTCGGTAGAAGCCGTGGCCCAAAAGCACAACATCAAACCCACCCACGCCAACTGGCTGGAGGCTTTTCCCTTCACCATTGTGAGTGAATTGCCCGCTGAGGCCAAAACGCCCCCGCACATTCCGCGCGCCATTCTGGATTCCAAAACAGCCCGTAGCGTATATGGCGATGGCTCGTTTGGCGGCCCATATCGGGTCAATGATGACATCATGCACGAGATCTTTGCCGCCGCGTTGCAGGATATTTTACAACTCTTGAAGTTTGAGTAAGGGAGCACTAAAAGGTTGTGGGTAAGATGGAGAACAGGGAAACGGCTAGTGTCATTGCGAGGGGCGTCAGCCCCGAAGCAATCCATCCATTCTTTGCCGACCAGGAGATTGCTTACCCCTGCGGGGCACAGGTCGCCGCCTTTGGCGGCTTGCAATGACACAAAACGGCGTTTTTCGCCCACAGCGTCATCTCTCAAGGCACTGGCCAAATGAGCATCCATCCCGCTCACACCTGACTAACAACTTTTTCGCGCACCCCTTTCTACCGCAATTTGTTGACGATTTAGGCGCTTGTATGGTATTATTCGCCCGCTAAAAAACCAGCCTGGAATGGCTGGCGGTCTGTATTGATAGATAAGAGGAGTAGCATATCAGCGCAAACGAATTTCGAGTTAATGAGGGCATCCGCACTGCGGAAGTCCGCCTGATTGGGCCAGATGGCAGCAACCTGGGCGTTGTGCCGATCAAACAAGCCTTGCAAATTGCGCGCGACGCCAATCTGGATCTGGTGGAGGTTTCTCCCAATGCCAATCCGCCCGTTTGCCGCGTGATGGACTTTGGTAAGTTCATCTACGAGCGGGCAAAGAAGGAACGCGAGGCGCGCAAAGCGCAGACGAAAATTGAAGTCAAAGAAATCCGCCTGCGCCCCAAAACCAATGAAGCCCATCGCGGCTTCAAAGTGGATGACGCCCGTCGCTGGTTGCTCCAGGGACACAAAGTTCGGGTAACGGTCAAGTTTCGCGGTCGCGAAATGGACTACCCTGAAATCGCCCTGGAGGACTTGAAGGAAATCGCTCAGTCTCTTTCTGATGTCAGCGTGATTGAGACTCCGCCCCAAATGGAAGGCCGCACGATGCTGGTCGTGCTGGCGCCCGCCAAAGGGGCGGTGAAAAAGAAAGAGAAAGGCGATTCCCCCTCCGTCCAGCCTGAGGCGCAATAGAAAAAGCCCAAGGATGAAAGAGTCCGCGGGAGTACGTCTCAGCCCGCGGTTCATTTTGTTTGAAAGGAGTAAAATACTGTGCCCCGCAAGCAGAAAGCAGGCAAATTCAAGTTGAAGACCCACAAGGCTACCTCCAAGCGGTTTCGCCTGACGGGTTCCGGCGTTCTGGTGCGGACGAAGGGCGGCAAAAGCCACCTGCGCCGTCGCACCTCCAAGCGCACGAAAGCGTTATTCACCGAGATGGTCCCGGTCAACGGTCGCGGGATCATCAAGCGAGTGAAGCGCCTGGCGCCCAACATGGAAGACTAACCTTCTACCCAAATCATTTTTAGTTGCGGCTACTGGGTGTATGCAACTGGCGTAACCCGCCGACGCCCAGCGGTTCGCAGGAGGTAAAATCAATGGCTCGTGTAAAGGGAGGCCCGCAAGGGCATCTTCGTCACAAGAAAGTTTTGAAATTCACCAAAGGCCAGCGCGGCGCCAAGCACTTGCTTTTTAAGCGTGCCAACGAGGCCATGCTCAAGAGCATGTGGTATGCTACCCGCGATCGTCGCGTGCGCAAGCGCGATCTGCGCAAGCTGTGGATCGCCCGCATTAACGCCGCCGCCCGCCTGAACGGCACGACCTACAGCCGCCTGATCGCGGCGATGAAAAAAGCCAATATTCTGATCAATCGTAAGATGCTGGCCGACCTGGCCGTGCGCAACCCCGAGGCTTTTTCGGCCATCGTTGCAAAGACCAGATAATTTCATCCATAAATAAAAAATGGCGACCGAAGGGTCGCCATTTTTTATTCTTTCAGCGTGGCAAAAAGAGCCACGCGCAGGGGAGCATTCCCCAAAATTATTCGGGGCGTTTGTCCAGCGTGACGGTCACATCCAACTTCTCTTCGCCCCGCAAAATGGTCAACACCACCTGATCCCCAGGGGATTTGTTGGTGATGAGATAAGCCAACAATTCATCAAAACGACGAATCGGATGGCCATCAATGGCCACGATCAAATCGCCGCCGGCTTTCAAGTTAGGGAAGGTGGTGGGGCGCGATCCGCTGCGCAGGCCTGCCTTATCGGCCGGGCCACCCGGTACAACATTGGTAATATACGCACCCGTAAAAGATTTCAGCCCCAAAGCCTCGATCTCGGCCAGCGACAAATCGTCCACTGAGCCGATTCCCAGATAGGGATAAGCATACTTCCCATCACGAATCAGCACCGGCACAACCCGCTTGACCACATTGATCGAAATCGCAAAACCGATCCCCGAATTGAGCGGCTCACCGGTGGTAGTGAAATTTGTGGTGCGGATGGCACGATTGACGCCAATCACCTCACCGTTCAAATTCAAGAGCGGGCCGCCGGAATTGCCCGGGTTGATCGCTGCATCGGTCTGGATGATGTCGCCAGCGGTGAAAAATCCGCCCGTCGGCGAGGCATGAGCCGAATCCAGCGTGCGCCCCAAAGCCGAGACAATCCCAACCGTCATCGTGCCGTTCAGGCCAAAGGGATTGCCAATCGCTACCACCGTTTGTCCCACTTTGAGCGTCTCTGAATTGCCCAAAGAAAGGGGATGCAGTTCAGCAGCAGGCGCATCCACTTTAATCACCGCCAGATCAGAATCCAGGTCAGTGCCAATGACCGTGCCATACACCTTGTAGCCCGACATAAAATCAACTTCAACCTGCTTGGCACCTTCCACCACGTGGTAATTGGTCACCACATGCCCTTGCTGATCAAAAACAAAACCAGAACCAAGAGCACCCCCTCCCTGCCCATCGTTGACTTGAATGGCCACAATCCCTGGGCTAACCTGTTCATAGAGCGAGACGAGCATATCTTGCTGCGAAAGCGGGTTCCCTGCAGTGGCAGGTTGCGAGGCCGGAGGTTGCTCCCCAGATGATTGGGGGAGAGCTGCGGTGGGCACCGCCGACGGAAAAGACACCGGCGTCACATTGACTGCCTGACAGGCTAATGCACTCAACACAAGAGCAATCAAAGCCAATAAAAAGGTTTTACGGTTCATTTCTCTCCTTCCTTATCCCAACAGTACGATCAGAATTTAATCTTTGCAGCTTCCTCAAGAAGTTCTCGCTGTCTGGATGACAGGTAACGGGGGATTTGCACCTTCAGCCGCACATACAAATCACCTTTTTGCTGCGGATTTTTCAAATAGGGCATGCCACGCCCCGCCAGGCGAAATACCTGCTCCGGCTGCGTACCCGCCGGCACGCTCAGTTTGACCTTGCCGCTCAACGTCTCGACCTCGGCCTCACCGCCCAACAGGGCTGTGAAGACATCCACCGTTGCCGTGGTATACAGATCGTTCCCCTGGCGTTCGAAACGCGGATCTTCTTCGACCTCAACAACCAAATAGAGATCGCTTCCCTGCGGGCCGGCGCCACGCACGCGCACCTTAGAACCCGTCCGCACCCCTGGCGGAATTCTCACCTGAAGCGTGCGCCCCTCGCTCTGGATCGGGCGAGTCGTCCCGTGATACGCTTCCGCCAGGGAAATACGAATCGGCTGCTCATAGGTCGGCGTCGCACGGGTGCGGCGGGCAGTGCGCGTGGCCGTTCCACCAAAAATACTGTTGAAAAAATCTGAAAACAGGTCGTTCACATCGCCATATTCCACCCGCACCCCGCCGGGCATCCCCCCAAACCACTGACTCCAATCAAAATCACCGGGCGCTCCGCTGCTCTGCCACTGCGAATACGATTCGCCCAGGCGGTCATAATGAGCGCGCTTTTGCGGATCGCTCAACACCTGATAGGCCTCATTGATTTCTTTAAAGCGCTCCTCGGCCTGTTTATCTCCAGGGTTGCGATCGGGGTGATACTTCATCGCCAGCTTGCGGTATGCCTTGCGAATTTCTTGCTCACTGGCATTCCGGTCAACACCTAAAATCCTGTAGTAATCCTTATACTCCATAGCACACCAATTGATAGCACTCCCAACAAACAGAGTCAAGCAAGAAACGAACAGTCTAATATAATTCTAACCTCGCCGATTGGATTTATACTTGACGAAAAAGGACAGACAAAATGGACTCTATCTGCGTTTTTTGTGGATCCTCCGATGCGGTTCACGCCGACTATCTGACGGCTGCCCGTCAAATGGGCGCTCTCCTGGCTCAGCGCGGCATCCGTTTAATCTACGGTGGCGGCAAAACCGGCTTGATGGGCGCCGTTGCCGATGGCGCTCTGGAATCTGGCGGAGAAGTCATCGGCGTGATCATCCCCAGCATGAACACCCCCGCCCTGGCGCATCCTGGCCTGACCCGCATGGAAGTGGTCGCCGACATGCACAGCCGCAAAGCGCGCATGCACGCCCTGGCCCAAGGATATATTGCCCTCCCCGGCGGCTTCGGCACCTTTGACGAGCTCTTCGAGGCCATCACCTGGGGTCAGATCGGCGCCCACGAAAAACCGGTGGGCCTGCTCAACGTGCGCGGCTATTTTGATCGCCTGCTGGCCGCCATTGACCACGCCGTGAAAGAAGGCTTTATCTTTGAAGAGCACCGCCAGGCCCTCTATTGCGAACCCCAACCCGAAAGACTACTGGCAGCCATGGCAGATCATCGCCACCCCCACCAGGCCGTCAAACGCTGGATGCGCGAAGCGGAATAAAACCAAATTCATCCAGCAATTCCAAATCTGAAACATAGATTTTCAAGTATAGAGCGGCGAGCCGCAGCCAAATTTGGTTGTTCTTGCGAGGGGGTAAAGAGGTAAAATCTTGCCGTTTTTTCTGCTCTGTCTGCTGGTTGCACAAAGGTCAGGGGAAAAGCGCGAACGTAGTGCTATTGCTTGTACACAAAAATTATTATATAAAGAGGGCGTAACCCATTTTCATTTTCCAGTAAAGGAGAGATAGACATGGCAAGCATCATAGACATTGAAGGAATTGGCGAAAAGTTCGCCGAAAAGTTGCGCGCCGCCGGCATCCGCACCACAGAAGCCCTGTTGCAAAAAGCTGCCACCCCCAAAGGACGCAAAGAGCTGGCCGCCCAAACCGGCATTGACGAATCCAAACTGCTCGAATGGGCCAATCGCGCCGACCTGTATCGCATTCGCGGCATCGGCTCGGAATATTCCGATTTACTCGAAGCCGCCGGCGTAGATACCGTGCCCGAACTCGCCCAACGCGACCCGAAAAACCTGTACGAAAAACTGGTCAGCGTCAATCAAGCCAAAAACCTGGTCAATAAATTACCCGGCCCCGAACAGGTAGCAGATTGGATCAAACAGGCCAAAGCCCTGCCGCGGGCCATTGAACACTAAAAATGCGAAGCAGGCTTTTCAGCCTGCAAGGGTAGCCAGGAAAGCCATCTTTCGGCCTCCCAAAAATTCCAAAATCACAGCGACCGCCCCTTTGTAGCGGTCGCTGCGGTTGCTTCAGGCAAAATCGTGGGGGAATCGCCTGTTCGGGTCTATTGACAGCGCTCCTCGTATTTTTCTATAATGACGATATGACCTAACAATTTTGTTAGGCTAGAACATATTTTCGCGGCTGTTACCCAGAGCAACAAGTCACAGCCAGGGTGAGCAACCGGCAAAACCCCAGGCGATGAGGCTGGCTTTTGCAGCGCAACGCAATAACAGCCCCCCTTTGGAACCGATAAGGAGGTGTGCATCAAACTGTTCGTGGAACGCTGTGTCCAATGATTTGTCCGGCAAATAAAAGAGGAGAATAACTTTATGAAAAAAACGACCCGATCTCTTTCGCTTTTGATGGCCATGATCCTGTTACTGGCCTTTACAGTGGGTGCAGTGGGAGCAAAACCCTCTGGCACAGTGGATGTGCAGATTTTAGCGGTAAACGACTTTCACGGGAATCTCATGCCTCCCAGTGGTTCTTCAGGCCGCGTTGGCACCATTGATGCCGGCGGCGTGGAATATCTGGCCACCCACATCAACAATTTGCGCAGCCTGAATCCCAACACCGTTGTTGTCTCAGCAGGCGATATGATCGGCGCCAGCCCGCTGCTCTCGGCCCTCTTCCACGATGAGCCAACCATCGAAGCTTTCAACCTGATGGGGTTGGATTTCAACGCCGTGGGCAATCATGAGTTTGACGAGGGCGTGTACGAGCTGATCCGAATGCAAGAGGGTGGCTGCCACCCCGTGGATGGCTGTCTGGATGGCGATGGGTTTGAGGGCGCCAATTTCCGCTTCCTGGCTGCCAATGTAACCTGGAAAAAGAACGGCAAGACGATCTTCCCCGCCTACAAAACCCGCACCTTTAATGGCGTTCACATGGCTTTCATCGGCATGACTCTGGAAGGTACTCCCACCATCGTCACCCCCTCTGGCATCTCCATGCTCGATTTCCATGACGAGGCAGATACCGTCAATGCGCTGATCCCAGAATTGAAGAAAAAGGGCATCGAAACAATCATCGTCCTCATCCACGAAGGGGGGACGCAAAATCCCGCTACCTCTCCAATCAATGGTTGTGTTGGCATCTCCGGGCCGATTGTGGATATTGTCAACCGCCTGGATGACGCGGTGGATGTGGTCATCAGCGGCCACACTCATCAACCTTACAACTGCATGATTGACGGCAAACTGGTGACCAGCGCCTTTTCCTTTGGCCGCCTGGTGACCAAAATTGATTTGACCCTCGACCGCAAGACCGGCGATGTGCTCAGCAAGGTTGCCGACAACCGCATTGTCACCCGCGATGTTCCCAAGGCTCCTGAATTGACCGCCCTGATTGCCAAATACAATGCCATTGCGGCCCCGCTTGCCAATCGCGTGGTGGGTTCAATTACGACGGATATCACCCGCACAGCCAATGCCGCTGGCGAATCGGCCCTGGGCGATGTGATTGCCGATGCCCAGCTCGATGCCACTGATGACCCTGGCTTCGGCGAGGCTGTCGTAGCGTTCATGAACCCAGGCGGGATTCGCGCCGACCTGACGTATCTGAGCAGCCCGGCCGGGGAGGGCGATGGTAACGTAACGTATGGTGAACTATTCACCGTTCAACCGTTCGGCAATAGCCTGGTCACCATGACGCTCACCGGCGCGCAGATTGACACGTTGCTCGAACAGCAATTCGCCGGTTGTGGCACGCAAACCGCCAATCGCATTTTACAAGTTTCGACGGGCTTCAGCTATTCGTGGAGCGCCTCAGCGCCTGTCTGTAATAAGGTTGACCCAAGCACCATCAAAATCAACGGGGTAACGGTAGATCCCAACGGTTTCTACCGGGTGACGGTCAATTCCTTCCTGGCAGATGGCGGCGATAACTTCCTCGTTTTGAAAGAGGGCACCAATCGCCTGGGCGGCGATGTAGATGTGGACGCGCTCGAAAAATACTTCACCAAATTCTCGCCCGTTGCCCCCGGCCCGCAGAATCGAATCACGGTAGTTCCATAGGGCGGTGAACCGCAGCCAAAGGTGGGGCAACTCGTTGAGTTGTCCCACAGAGTCTTCATGGTCGTGATAGATTCTCAAGAGCAATACGATAGCGCGACCAGCCGCAACCACATGTCACGGCGAAGAGCGCAGCGACGAGGGGCCTCGCCCCGTGGGGCCACGGCCCGAGGGGCAGTCTCCTCGCCTGAGAGGAGATTGCTTCGCTGCGCTCGCAATGACAGCAGGATACAAAATCTTCGCGGTTGATGTAGCTTTTGCAGAGCAATACGATCAGGTCCAAAAGCGAGGAGCAGATCGGGGAGTTATCCTCGCCATTGTGCCCGTTTTTACAGAGCAAACGACAGCTTGCTTGTAGCGCAATGGCTAAACGTTGCGCTACAAGCATTTAAGAATGGCCAGTGTTTCTTGCTTCCCCCCCACCCCATTTTCACCCGCCGGGCCAACACAGGAGGGACAGCCATCCTGACAGGGACATTCGCTGACCAACTGACGGGCGCGCTGGATCAGTTCGCCGTGGAGTTCGAATAATTTTTGGCTAAAGCCGATGCCTGCTGGCACCTGGTCATAGATCACAATGGCCGGAGCACCGAACGTCGCCCCGCTGGCATCCATGTACAGGCCGAGGTCACTGCTATCGCACATCAGAAAAAGGGGGGCCAACTGACTGAGCACATACCCCAAGCCGGCCAGGCCGCTGCGCATGCGCACGTTTTGCTCGGCCCGGCGATGGCACGAGGGGCATAGGGTGATGAGATTCTCCAGGCGGTTGGCCTGCTCCGCGCTGGAAAATTGCCGAAACGGGATTTTATGATGCACATCGTGCTGGCGCTCGGTCTCCGGCGCGCCGCACAAAGCACAGCGAAAGCCATCGCGAGCGCGCACACGTTCGCGGATTTTGGGCCAATCGGGGCCGTAATCGTTTGGGTCGTTGGACCAGGCCCCCATCTCGCGTAGATGCGTGACGGTGGATTCGCTCAGAGCGAGCCAGTAGCCGGTCGTCTGCAAATCGGTGGGGGGCAGGTCTAACAGTTCTTCGCCCAGGTTTTCACCCGAAAGCCAGGATCGTTTGCGGAAGCCACTCACTTGCGTGGTCACTTGTAATTCTCCCCAGCTCTTTTCTCCTCCCGGCACGGCGGCCTGTTCGGAAACTGCCAGAATTTGTACGGTAGTTTCGCGCAGAGGCTCGGTGTAGTAATCCAGGCCCACGGGGATGAGGGTGGCCTGGTTGCGCTGGAGATCGAGTTCCTGGACGAAGTATTGCTGCCCTTCGTGCAGGTAAACAGCGCGTGGGTGAACCATCCAGAATGCGCTGGAAAGATCTACTTCGCCGATGATGTGTGGGCCATTTTCATCTTCGCTGCGCAACAGGACGTTGGCGGGGGAGGCCGAGCGTAGGGAGATGCCCGCTGCCGGATATTGATCGGCCATCCAAAAATATTTTTCTCTGGAAAAGTAGGCTTCTTGATTGGTCAGCAAAATTTGAAGGAATTCCTCTACTTGTTCAGCACTCAGGCTGCCAAACGACTCACCTTTTTGGAAGGGAAGTTCGAACAGGGCACAACGCAAATGCGCCAGCAAAATGAGCAGGTGATCGGGGTTGATCAGGGCGTGTTCGGGGGATTGACCGAAGAGGTATTCGGGGTGGTGGGCCAGGAATTGGTCGAGGGGATGGGGGGAGGCGATCAGCACAGCCAGGGCGGGATCGTCACCGCGGCCAGCCCGGCCGGCCTGTTGCCAGAGCGAGGCGATGCTGCCCGGATAGCCCACCAGCATGGCGGCCCCCAGGCCGCCGATGTCTATTCCCAGTTCGAGGGCGTTGGTGGCAACGACCAGGCGCACCGAGCCCTGGCGCAGGCCGCTTTCGATCTCACGGCGCTGGGCAGGGAGGTAGCCGGATCGGTAGCCGCGAATCGCAGCAGGGGAGTGCTGCTTTTCGGCTTGCAATCTGGTGAGCAAAATTTCGACGCTACGCCGCGCTCGGGCAAAGACAACGGTTTGTACGTTGTGTTTGAGCAAGGTAACGGCGAGGCGCACCGCTTCTTCGTAGGCCGACTTGCGCAGGCCGAGGGATTCATCCACGATGGGCGGGTTGTAGAGGATGAAATGGCGTTCGCCTCGCGAGGAGCCATCGCGGTCGATCAAATGAACCGGGGCTTCGATGAGACGCTCGGCAAGTTGGGCCGGATTGCCAATAGTGGCCGAGGTGAGGATGAATTGAGGTTGTGCACCATAAAAGGCAGCAATCCGCTTGAGCCGACGCAACACATTGGCCACATGAGAGCCAAACACGCCACGGTAGGTGTGCATTTCGTCAATGACGATGAATTTGAGGTGGCGGAAGAATTCTTCCCAGCGGGTGTGATGAGGCAAGATGCCAGTGTGCAGCATGTCGGGGTTGGTGAGCAGCAGGCGAGCGGCCTGCCGAATGGAGGCGCGGCGGGCGGCAGGGGTATCGCCGTCGTAGATGGCGGCGGTCAGGGCTTGTTGCGCGATGGCGGTTAGCTGTTTGTTGATGGAAGCAAATTGATCTTGCGCCAGGGCCTTGGTAGGGAAGAGGTAGAGCGCTCGGGCGGACGGGTCTTCGAGCAGGGCGGCGAGGACAGGCAGGGTGTAGGCCAGGGTCTTGCCGGAGGCGGTACCAGTGGCCAGGACGATGTTTTCCCCGGCGCGAGCGGCCCGCCAGGCTTCTACTTGATGACTGTAAAGCGCAGTGACACCAGCGGAGATCAGGGCTTGTTTAACGGGGGCCGGTAAATCGGTCGGGAAAGGAAGCGCTGTGGCTGGCCTGGGGGGGAGAATCCGCCAGGTGGTCAGATGCGCATCGCGCTTCCATTCATCGAGAAGAGAGAAAAGGCTCATCAGGAATTGAGGTTGACGACGCTCAGGTGAATGCCAGCGATGGAGATTTCCAGTTTTTCGCCACGGAAGCCCATGTGGGCGGGCAGGCGGGCAAAGGCGCGTTCGGTGATGTAGATTTCGCCGGGACGAGCCACATCTTCGCCGATTTTGCTGGCACAGTTGACGGTGTCGCCAAAGTAATCCGGGCCGCCGATGAGCAGAACGGGGCCGTAGTCAATGCCGATGGAGACTTTGATATCGAAGGGCGGTTCGGTATGGCGATTGAGGTGGTCGAAGGTCTGGTTGAGTTCCAGGCCGGCCTGGACGGCGGGAAGAACATCTGGGAACATGGCGAAGCAGTTGTCGGCTTCGAATTTGACCACTTCGCCGCCGTGTTTTTCCACAACGGGGAGGGTGGCCAGTTGCATGCGTTTGACCATCGAGAGGTAGTGGACGATGCCGTATTTTTGGGTGAGCAGGGAAAAACCGGAAAGGTCCATTACGAACACGGCTTTGACCGTGCCAAATTCCTGCCACAGAGCTGCCTCGATGCGTTTGCGCTGTTCGGGAGCACTTTGAACGTATTGGAGTAACAAGTCTTCAAAGCGTTTGTCCATAGGGCCTCTGTTACAATCAAGAATATGGGACTGGCATTTCGAAAAAAACTTTCGGGGCTTTTGCTTTTTCACGCTGCCTGGGGCATTGTATTGTGGCTGAGTATATCAAAGTATGGGCTGGGTGTTTCCACCGATGCCAGTGCCTATCTGTTCGCGGCGCGTAATTTTTCACAGGGGAAGAGCCTGGCGATTTATGATGGCTCTGCTTATTCGTTGTGGCCCCCATTGTATCCCATGCTTGTTGGAGCAGTGCAAATGGTCAGTGGGCAAAATCCTTTCGTTGCAGCCCAGCTGGTGCAATGGATGGCCTTTGGCTTGCTTGCCATTTTCTCGTCTCTGTTGTTTTTGAAGATTTTTCCCCATAACTTCGCCCTGGCATTCCTGGCAGCATGGATGTTGGACACCGCCCCGGTGATGATTTCCTCGTTTCACATGATCGGTAGTGACTATTTGTTTGCTCTTTTTCCCGTCCTCCTGGCATGGCTTATTG
Organism: Anaerolineales bacterium; assembly: GCA_034433385.1. Taxonomy (GTDB): domain Bacteria; phylum Chloroflexota; class Anaerolineae; order Anaerolineales; family Villigracilaceae; genus DAOUAN01. The sequence goes on from DAOUAN010000104.1 coordinate 14,727, forward strand.
GCCGTTATGAGGAGGGGAAACAAAGCGGGACTCTGGCGCTGCTCATCGGTCTGACCGCTGCCTTGGGGATGCTGCTCCGATATATCGGTTACACGCTCGTTCTTCTCGGACTGTGGGCGGTGTACCGCACAAAGGGCATTTCCTGGGGGACGCGTCTGTGGCGCGGCCTGTGGACCGGGGTGTGGGCAATCGCGCCGATGGTCTGGATGTTGAACACCTGGCTAAGCAGCCAGGAACAGCGGCGTGCTCCGCTGGCCATCAGCGACTATCTGCGACAATTTGCCGTGGGAATCATGGATTGGTTCTTTGCGCCACCCCCGTTGAAAGAAGTGCCCGATGGGTGGGTGATTGGGTTACTGGGCTTCCTGGCCACAAGTGGGTTGCTCTGGCTGGCGCTAGCCAAACGGGAGATATTGTTCACCCCATACACCTGGCCTGTCGTAGCGTATGGGGTGATTTACACCCTTGCCCTCTTTGGTCAGGCCAGCATTGCCTATTTCAACCGGTTATGGGGAAGGTTTCTCCTCCCCATTTACTTACCTTTGCTTGTGATGTGGCTGTTGCTGTTCCAGCGAGGTTTGCGCCATCTCACCCAGCAGGGTGCCGGGCCAAAAGCCCGCCTGGCAAAGGGGGTCGGTTTATTGTTATTGCTCACCCTGGCGCTGGCGCAAACCCTGCGTGGCATTGAGCGGTTAAAAAATGCCCGGCAGGGAATCATCCCTGAAAATATCTATAACACGTCTGAGTGGGCAGAGAACACCATTTTAGAATACTGGCAGACACATCCGCCGACGGGTGAGTACGTGCTTTTGAGCAATTTACCAGCGGGGGTAGCCTTCCACACCTGGCACGAAACCCTGCCTTCACCGCGTAAGCGCGCTATTTATGGCACAGAAATCATTCCGCTGGAAACTTACCGTACTCAAATTTTTGCTGATCACAAGCCGCGTTATCTGATCTGGATTGAACCCAACCCGTATGAACATGTTTATTTACCAGGCGAGTTATCTCCACTAGCCCTTGTGGAAACAATTGTGGAAAATGAGGACGGTGGAATTTATCGTCTACGCCAGCGATAGTCAAAACGCTTCCAGGCTCCTGTGGCCGGGAGCACGAAAAGGTTGTGGGTAAGATGGAAAACAGGGAAACGGCTAGTGTCATTGCGAGGGGCGTCAGCCCCGAAGCAATCCATCTATTCCTTGCCGACCAGGAGATTGCTTACCCCTGCGGGGCACAGGTCGCCGCCTTTGGC
>DAOUAN010000105.1:0-22191 GCA_034433385.1 Anaerolineales bacterium
GGGCACAGGTCGCCGCCTTTGGCGGCTCGCAATGACACAAAACGGCGTTTTTCGCCCACAGCGTCATCTCTCAAGGCACTGGCGAAATGAGCATCCATCCACCGCTCACACCTGACTAACAACTTTTTAGCGCACCCGGTATAGCGTACTGAGCCCGCCCTGAAAGCAGGGTATAATCATTTCTGGCAAGATTTTCTCAGCAAATGTTGCCGCCGTGTATTTGTTTAGTGAAATCGCGAGGTTGCCAACGCGGTGGCCTGGCGATTTTTCTTCAGGAGGTGAGAGATGAAGTTTACGCTCGTGTTTCTAATCGTAGATTTGTTGATTTTGGTGGCTTACCCAATCCTTTATGTTTTTCATAAGGTGCGCCGTTTCTGGCACTTTAAGCGATAATACAGGGAAATACCCCTGAACTTTTGAGGAGGCCTGTATGCCCACATTGAATGATGTCCTGGCGGTTATTTTGGGGGGAGGACGTGGCGCTCGATTGTATCCGTTGACCAAATTGCGCTCTAAACCAGCCGTTCCCATTGCTGGCAAATATCGCCTGATTGACATTCCCATCAGTAATTGCATTAACTCCGGCATCTATCGCATTGCGATTTTGACTCAATTCAATTCTGTTTCTTTGCATCGGCACATCACCCAAACCTATCAGTTCGACAACTTTCATACCGGTTGGGTGCAAATCCTGGCTGCCGAGCAGACCCTCGAATCGGAAAACTGGTATCAGGGGACTGCCGACGCGGTTCGTAAACAGTTGTTTGAGATTCAGGCAACCGGGGCGAAATATGTTTTGATTCTGGCGGGCGATCACCTTTACCGCATGGATTATGCCGCTATGGCGGCCTTTCACTGGGAGAATCGGGCCGACATCACGGTTGCTGTTCAACCGGTGAGGCGCTCAGATGCCTCTCGTTTTGGTCTTTTAAAGCGCGAGAAAGATTATCGCATTTCGGCTTTTGTCGAAAAAGCACGCGATGTCGAAGTTCAAAATCAATTTATCTCCCGTGACGATCCGGAACGTCCTTTCCTCGGTTCGATGGGAATTTACATCTTCAACACAGAAGTGTTGTTGGACCTATTGACCAGTTACCCCTCTTACGATGATTTTGGCCGCGATGTCCTCCCTCATGCCATTCGCACCCATGCGGTCTATGGTTATGACTTTGATGGCTACTGGCAGGATATTGGAACGATTCGCTCATTTTATGAGACGAACCTCGAGCTTACCAATCCGATTCCGCCCTTCAATTTTTATGACCCCAGACGCCCAATCTACACCCATGCTCGTGTCTTGCCCGGTACCATTATCGCTGAGAGCGAGATTCAGCAGGCGCTCATTGCCGAAGGGTGCCGCATCGAGAAGGCTCAGATCACCCATTCCGTGGTGGGCGTGCGCAGTATGATCTCGCAGGGGGCGCGCTTGAAGGATGTCATCATGATGGGGGCCGATTATTATGATGAGCCGGGACGCGGGCCGAAGATCCCCCTGGGAATTGGGGCGCGCTCAGACATCGAAGGCGCGATCCTCGATAAAAACGTCCGCGTGGGCGAGAATGTGGTTATTCGCCCCTTTCCGCGCGAAACAGAAGAAGACCACGAGGCGGAGGGCTGGTTTGTCCGTGATGGGATTGTAGTGGTTGCCAAAGACACCATTATTCCTCCCGGAACTTACATCGGACCGTAAGCAGCCCATACTTTATGCTAACAAATCTGTTGAATTTTTAACTTGACATCCTGTCTTCATTAGCGTTACACTAAAAACGGTTGGGGAGTAGCCGCCTGTTCCCCACAGGATGGATTGTCGTCAGTACATTGGCAGTATGCCATCGGCAATCCATGCGCCTAGCGGCGATGGCAAGACCACCACGTGATGTGGTGGTCTTTTTTGGTCTGATACCAGAATATTTTGGAGTGATAGATGACTGCTGAAGCATTTGCTGGAAAAATTGAAATCCCCCAACAAGACTGGCACGCTTTGCCCGTGCAAGAGGTGCTTCGTCATCTGGAAGTTCACGAACAAGGCTTGACCAGCGAAGAGGTGGCAAAGCGCCTGGCATATTATGGCGAAAATCAACTGCGCGAAGGTCGCCGACCAGGGTTTTGGCAGTTATTGTGGGAACAGTTAAATAGTTTTGTGGTTCTTTTGCTACTTGTCGCCGCCCTGGTTTCGGCTTTGCTGGGGGATACTATTGAAGCCGCGGCAATTATGGCCATTGTGGTGCTCAATGCTGCTTTAGGGATTATTCAGGAGCGCCGCGCCGAAGAGGCCCTGGCGGCTTTGAAGAAACTGGCCGCCCCCGAAGCACATGTTCTCCGGGATGGGCATCGGCAGACCATTCCGGCGCGCGAATTGGTGCCCGGCGACATTGTCTTTTTGGAAGCGGGGAATTATGTGCCGGCCGACATCCGCTTGCTGGAAGCGATCAATTTGCGCATTGAGGAGGCCTCTCTTACCGGCGAATCGGTGCCGGTGCAGAAAAATGCCGCTACCGTTTTGGATAAAAACGTGCCCCTGGGCGACCGCAAAAACACTGCATTTATGGGAACCCTGGTTTCTTACGGGCGCGGGCGCGGGGTGGTGGTGGCTACCGGTATGCGCACGCAACTTGGCCTGATTGCCAACATGCTACAGAGCGTAGAAAGTGAAGAAACCCCTCTTCAGCGCCGCCTCGATCAGCTGGGACGCTCACTCAGCATCGGGGCGCTCATCCTGGTTGCCGTTGTTTTTGTTGTGGCGTTGTTCAATTTCACCAATGTCCAGGAGATTTTTGTCAATCCCCTGGGTTATTTCCGTGAGTATCTGAAAGAGATTACCGATGTTTTTATTGTGGCGATCAGCCTGGCCATTGCCGCAGTGCCTGAGGGCTTGCCCGCGGTGGTGACCATCAGCCTGGCGCTCGGAATGCGCGAGATGATTCAACGCCATGCGCTGATTCGCAAATTGTCCTCGGTGGAAACGCTTGGCTCGGCCACGGTGATTTGCTCCGATAAAACCGGCACGCTGACCCAAAACGAAATGACCGTCACCCGCCTGTGGGTGGATGGTAAGATGATTGATGTTTCGGGCACGGGGTATGCCCCTCATGGAAAATTCTATGAAGATAGCCGCGAAATAGATATTACCCAATACCCCGCCGCCCTCACGACGTTGTGGCTGGGGGTATTGAACAACGATGCCGAACTTGAAATCGTTGGCGCCAGCGAAGAAGGGCAAACCTTCCGCGTGGTGGGTGACCCGACGGAAGGTGCTTTGTTGGTGGCGGCGGCAAAAGCTGGCGTTTATCCACTGAGCATCAAAGAAGCCTATCCGCGCGAGAATGAGATTCCTTTCGACTCTGAGCGTAAGCGCATGGTGACCATTCACGACATCAAAGAGCCGCGGCCGGAAGATATCTCGCCTTTTTACAATGATCAGATGCTGCATTGGGATGTGATCGCGGTCAAAGGCGCACCGGATGTCATCTTGAATCTGTGCACGCGCTATCAGACCATGAACGATGAAACGAGACCGCTCGATGATGAATCTCGCCGCCGCATTTTGGAGGCTAATGATGCCATGACCCGGGATGCTCTGCGGGTACTGGCCCTCGCCTATCGGGTCGTCCCGGATGTCCCTGATCAGGCAGAAAACATCAAGACAGAAGAGATTGAGCGCGACCTGGTCTTTGTTGGCCTGGTCGGAATGATTGACCCGCCTCGCCCCGAGGTCAAACCAGCACTGGAGAAGGCCCGGCAAGCTGGCATTCGCACGGTGATGATCACCGGTGATTATCCCAACACAGCGCGGGCGATTGCCGAGGCGATTGGTCTGCTGCTCCCCGGCCGTCATGTGCGAACCGGCACCGAACTGGATCGGATGAGCGATGAGGACCTCAAAGAGGCCATTCGCACCACCGATGTCTTTGCTCGCGTCTCGCCGGAACATAAGCTACGTATTGTGGATGCGTTGCAAGCGAACGATGAAGTGGTGGCGATGACCGGCGACGGGGTCAACGATGCCCCGGCGATCAAACGCGCCGACATCGGCATTGCCATGGGGATCACTGGAACCGATGTGGCCAAAGAGACCGCTGATATGGTGCTGACCGATGATAACTATGCCAGCATTGTGGCCGCTGTCGAACAGGGACGCGTCATTTATGCCAACATCCGCAAGTTCGTCTTCTTCTTGCTTTCCTCCAACGTGGCGGAAATTATGATTATTTTCCTTGCCACCCTGGCTGGTTTGCCTACCCCACTAACGGCCATTCAATTGCTCTGGCTCAATCTAATCACCGATGGCGCGCCGGCGCTGGCCCTGGCCATGGAAAAAGGTGACCCGGATATCATGAAGCGCAAGCCGCGCTCGAAACGCGAGCCGATTGTCAATCGCACCATGGGGATCGGCATTGTCATTCAAACGATTATGCAAACTTCGGCTGTTTTGCTGGCCTTTGGCCTCGGCCTGTTGTGGCATCTGGAAGCGGGTGCGGTCATCCCCGCAGGTACGAACCCCATCCTGTACCTGTTACAGCATGATTGGCGCGGGGTGGATGTGCAAACGGCAGAGACGATGGCGTTTGTCACCCTTTCGTTGTGTGAATTGTTCCGCGCATATACCGTTCGCTCAGAGCGTGCCTCTTTGTTCAAAATTGGCGTTTTTTCCAACAAGTATATGCAATTCGCCGTGGGTGCCTCGCTGACCCTGCTCTTCCTGGTGACTTCGGTTCCCTTCCTACAGCCGATTTTCAACACGCACTTCCCGGCGCCACGCGAATGGGCGGTGGTGTTTGGGTTGGCGCTGTTGCCCGCCATTGCCGAAGAGATTACCAAATTCTTCCTGCGCCGTGGGGAACAGCAGCAAGGGACGTCTTGATCTTTGGCTATGGGTAGGCAGGAAGCAAACAGGTCACGCCTCAGACGTGACCTGTTTTTTTACGACAAATGATTTGCGGTGCACTGCGGAGTATCCCAGGCGCTGCAAGGCCAGACGATGGGCCAGGGTGCCGTACCCTTTGTGTTTTCCCAGCCCATAGCCGGGGTAGGCTGGCTCCAGTTCGTTCATCAGTGCATCGCGGCTGGTTTTGGCCAGGATGGAGGCCGCGGCGATGGTCAACGAACGTTGATCGCCTTTGACCAGGGCGGTTTGCGGCAGGGGGATTTCGGGCAGATCGAGACGAAAGTCGGTGAGCAGGTAGCTGGGGGCAACGGATAGGGCTTGCAGGGCGCGCTCGGCGGCCAGCCGTGTGGCGCGGACAATGCCCAGCGCGTCGATCTCCTCCGCCGAGGCAAAACCAACTCCCCAGGCCAGAGCGCTCTCTTTGATGCGCGCCGCCAGGCGCTCACGCTCAGGGGGTGGAATCTGCTTGGAATCGCGCACCCCCGCCAGGGTCCGGGGAAGATGCGGGGCGTTTGGGGGCAGGATCACGCTGGCCACGCAGACGGGTCCGGCCAGGGCGCCGCGCCCGGCCTCATCCAATCCGGCAACGTAGGGATAAACAGCCCACAGGTGTTGTTCAAAGGTCAGATCGGGGGGAAGCATAGCGTCCGCTCCGCATGTTTTGACGAATGATGAGCAAATCGAGGAACATGCGCCACGAATCGCGCAGAATGCTGACTTTGCTGCCGGGGATGTAGTACCAGTGAATGGGGATTTCGACGATGCGGTAGCCGCGCTGCCGGGCGATGGCCAGGATTTCCACATCGAAGGCCCAGCCGCTCAGGGTTTGGTAGCGGAAGACTTCGCGGGCGACTTCGCTGCGGAAGCATTTGAAGCCGCATTGCGTGTCTTGCAGGCCGGGCAGCACCAGCAAACGGATCAGGGTGTTGAAGACGCGACCGGTGAGATGACGGTAATAGGGTTCGTTGTGGCGCACTGCTCCCGGGGCTTCGCGGGAGGCGATGGCAATGTCGAAGTCTGTGAGCCCAGGCGGCAGGAATTTGGCGAGTTCTTCGATAGGCATGGAGAGGTCGGCATCGCATAGGAACAGGTATTGGCCGCGACTTTCTTGAACGCCGCGGCGAATGGCCTGCCCTTTGCCGCGCATGTTTTCGTGCAGGGCGCGTACGTTGGGATGGCTTTGGGCGATGTTTTGGGCAATTTCCAGGGTTCGGTCGTCGCTGCCGTTTTCAATGATGAGAATTTCGGCCTGGTAGCTTTGCCGGGAAAGGTAATTTAACACTTGTTCCAGGGTGTGGGGCAAGCGTTGTTCTTCGTTGTAAGCCGGAATGATGAGGGAAAGGAAGGGTGAGGTCAAAGCGAGGTTTGATTCAAAAAGAGGTAGGCGACAAAGCCGGCCACGACGCACAGTTCAATGACCAACATGGCCGCCAGGAAGGCGAGTTGAGCAGGCGTCATGCCCAGAATGCGGCGCTGAGAGGGCTTTGCCGGGGCGGGGATGGGGCGGGCCGGGCTGCTCTCGCGCAGGAAGGGTGGCACTTCGCTGGCGGTTTGTTCTTCTTCGAAGGCAAAGCTTAGCTCGTCCTCCCCGGCTGGGGGGCTGGTTTCCTCGGCGGCGCTGAAGATCGCCCGCGCTCGCGAAACTGCCTGATCAGCCGCGGGGGGTGTCTCTTCTTCGGGCTGGGGTGGGCGCGGTTCTACCAGGCGCTCGCTGAACAGGCTAATGGCGTCCGGCCGCAAAAGGACGCGTCCCTGGGCCAGCGAAAGGGCAAATTGCTTGATGGCATCGCTCATTACCACCCGAATAATCGGGCGGATCGAATCGATGTGTAACCCGGGGTCGGCGGCGATCAGCACCGGCTCGATGGGGACGGGCAGAGTCAGTCCCTGTTTTTGCAGAAAGACCTGTACTGCCCGCGCCATGCGAACGGTGCGGGTGAGCAAATTGATTTTGGCCGGGATGATGCGCTCACCGGACACAATGTTCCATTGATCCCCTTTGGCCTCGTAAATGCCGCGCAGTGGGGTGACCTGAATCACGAATATCCCCGGCGGGCCGATCAAAATCAACGGGATGGCGACGTTGATGTCGGGCAAGATCAGATTGCGAATCAAGACAAACCCCTTTTCCAGCACACGTTCCAGCTGGGCAATGACGGCCTTTTGGGCCATCTGCTCCGCATACCAGTCGAAGCCAAACTCCAGGGTGCCCTGAATGCGACCCCAGAGATTGATCTGGCCTTTTTCGTTCTGAAAAGGGGTTTTGTCTATGATTTTCATGGCGGCTCTTCGCTCTCCTAAATGTAGAGCGCTCCTTCGATTTCATCCCGTTCCGCATCGGGGCGGGTGGCGATGTATTCGTTTCCGTTGCGGCGGACGAGCATCACCGGGCGATCTACTTCAAATGTGCTGGCCAGAAATTCCTTGCGGCGCCCCAACACAAAACGCTTCCCCTGGCGCAGGCGCTCCAGCAAGGTATTACGGTCGAGCAAGACCCGATCCGAAAATGTCGTTCCGCGGCGCTCATACGCGCGCACAAATTCAATGTGTCCATCTTTGTAACGTACTGCTTCAATTACACCATCAAAGTTCTTACGCTGCATAGTGGTTCCCTCCGCAGGTGATTCTAACATATCGCTTTGCCTGCCTGGTAGGGAAACCGCCGACCTGGTACAGATCGGCGGGAAAGGGCAGGGGCGAGTCGGGGTGGGCGGATTTGAACCGCCGACCTCTTGCTCCCAAAGCAAGCGCGCTAGCCATCTGCGCTACACCCCGAACAGGGCGAGTATAATGCGAAGGATGACCAAACGTCAAGCCGAAATTTTGCTTTTTTTCCTCCCGCTTCTCGCGGGACTTTTTGCCTGCGCGCCCGTTCCCCAGGCGTTTCCTTCCCCCACGCCGTTACCGTCCACACCCACGCCGTTGCCGCCCACAGCTACCCCTACCGTCACGGCTCAGCCTACCCCCACCCCGTTGACCTGCCTCAGCCGCAGCGGTCACGTGGAAGAAGGCAGCATCACCGCCACCCGCCCACCGCAAGATTATCTGATCTACCTGCCTCCCTGCTATGCCGAACAGACCGAACAACGCTACCCCGTGCTTTACCTTCTGCACGGCCAAACCTACACGCCCGACCAATGGATTCGCCTCGGCGCGGTGCAGGTGGCCAACCGCCTGATTCAGGCGCAAGAGGCCCCACCGTTCATCATCGTCTTCCCCGATGATCACTACTGGAATTTGCCCGCTGGGCCTGGGTTTGGCCAGCGCCTGGTGGAAGTGCTCATCCCTTACATTGACGAACACTACCGCACCCTCGGCGAGCGTCCCTACCGGGCTTTGGGCGGACTCTCCCGTGGTGGTGGCTGGACGATACGGCTGGGCCTGACACAATGGAATCTATTCGGCAGCTTGGGGCTGCACTCCCCCGCCGTATTCGCTCAGGATGCTTCCTCCTTGCCAAAATGGATCGCCGCTGTCCCCGCCGCAGAATGGCCACGCCTGTGGTTTGACATCGGCGACCAGGACAAAGAGCTGGCCTCCGCCCTACAACTGGAGAGCCTGCTTGGCGCAGCAGAGGTGCCTCACGAATTTCACCTCTATTCCGGTGATCACAGCGAGGCCTACTGGCAACGTCATGTCGAAGAATATTTGCGCTGGTATGTTGCTGCCTGGAATAGGCTAAAATAACTTCGAAAGGCTCTGCTGCCAACATGTCGTAAAAAGGCCGCCGAAGCGTCCTCCTCAGTCGCACCGGGATTGTTTCGCCGCCTGCATCGGCTCGCAATGACGTCAGAAACTCGTTTCGCTTGAGTGCAACAGAGCAACTCAAAACCCTCTCACAAGGAGAAATGCCTTTATGAATGTTTTCATTACGGGTGGCGCCGGTTATATCGGCTCTGCCACAGCCGAAGCCCTGCTCAAAAACGGACATTCTGTCACCGTCTACGATTCCCTGGTCACCGGCCATCGCGCCGCGGTGCCGCCGGGGGCGAAATTTATCCACGCCGATTTGGGCGATAGCCATGCCCTGACCAGTGCTCTCACCGCTGAACGTTTTGATGCCATTCTGCACTTCGCCGCCTTCATCGAGGCCGGGGAAAGCATGCGCGATCCCGGGCGCTTTTACCACAATAACCTGGCTAACTCCCTGGCGCTCATCGAAACCGCTGTGCGTGCGGGGGTGAAACGCTTTGTCCTTTCTTCTACGGCAGCCGTTTATCGGTCCAGCGACGAACCGCTCAGCGAAGAATCGCCCCTCGGCCCGATCAATGTCTATGGGCACACCAAACTCATGGTGGAGCAAGTCCTCGATTGGTATCGTCAGATTCACGGCCTGCATTTTGCCGCCCTGCGTTACTTCAATGCAAGTGGCGCTCTGCCCGGTCGCGGCGAGGCGCACCAGCCCGAATCGCATCTCATCCCGCTGGTGTTGCGCGTGGCCCTCGGTCAGCGTGAAGCAGTGACTATCTTTGGCAGTGATTACCCCACCCCCGATGGCACCTGCATTCGCGATTACATCCACATCGCCGACCTGGTCTCGGCGCACCTCCTGGCATTGGAAGCCCTGGGCGAACACGACCGCCTGATTTACAACCTGGGCAATGGGCAGGGATATTCGATTCGAGAGGTGATCGAGACCGCTCGGGCCGTGACCGGGCATCCCATCCCGGCTATCGAGGCGCCGCGGCGACCAGGAGATCCGGCCCGGCTGGTCGCCTCCTCGCAAAAGATCCGCCGCGAACTTGGCTGGCAGCCTCAACATCCCACCTTGCATGAGATCATCGCCAGTGCCTGGGAGTGGCATAAGACGCATCCCAACGGTTATGAGGAATAGCCATGACTTTTCTCATTGTTCTTCTGGGTTGGGTTTTTTCGCTCTGCCTGCACGAGTTTGCGCATGCACTGGTGGCCTACTGGGGCGGCGATACCAGCGTGCGAGAGAAAGGCTACCTCACCTTCAATCCGCTCAAATATACTCATCCGGTATACTCGCTGCTCCTGCCGCTGCTTTTCCTGCTGATGGGTGGGATTGGCTTGCCAGGGGGAGCGGTATATATCGAGCGCTGGCGCTTGCGTGACCGCCGTTGGGAGAGCCTGGTCTCGCTGGCCGGCCCGTTCGCCAATGCGCTTCTCGCCCTGACGTTGGGCCTGATCCTGCGCCTGGGCCGCCCCTCCGCCGACGGTGTGTGGCCGGCGCTGGCGTTCCTGGCCCTGTTGCAGATCTCGGCGGTGGTGTTGAACCTGATTCCTCTGCCGCCCTTCGATGGCTATGGAGTCATCGAGCCGTACCTGCCCGTCTCGCTGCAGATGCGCCTGGCCGAAACGCGCGGCGTTCTCTCGTGGCTGATCTTCCTGCTGCTATGGTATGTGCCGCTGATCGGTAACTTGTTTTGGGGAGCCATTTTCTTCTTCTCCCGCCTGGCGGGCATCCCCCTGCAACTGGCCGGGCTGGGGTTGAGCCAATTCATGTTCTGGCGTTAATCGTGGGAATATCCCATCAACGTCAGGAAGATCTCTACGACATGCGGATCGAAATGCGTGCCCGCCTGCTGACGGATGTACTCAAGCGCCTGTTCCTTGCTCCAGCCAGGCCGATAGGGGCGATCGCTGATCAGGGCGTCCCACACGTCCACCACGGCAAAGATGCGTGCCGGCAGGGGAATTTCCAACCCTTGCAGGCCGCGCGGGTAACCGCTGCCATCCCATTTTTCATGGTGGCAATAGGGAATGTCCAACGCTGGGCGGAGATACTCAATGGAGTAAAGCATCTCATAGGCAAATTGCGGGTGGCGGCGCATGATCTTCCACTCTTCGTCGGTCAATTTGTCGGGCTTGAGCAAAATGGCGTCGGGCACCCCCATTTTGCCGATATCGTGCAGCAAGGCCCCGCGGCGAATGTGAACAATTTCTTCCTCACTGATTCCCATCGCCCGCGCCAGCTGAATGGTCAATTCGGTGACCCGCTGAGTATGGCCCTCGGTCTCCTTATCGCGCAAGTCCAGGGCGTATGACCAACCTTCGATGGTGCGGTCGTAGGCCAGGTGAAGTTCCATATTGGAGCGCTCCAGAGCGGTGAATAATTGGGCACTATCAATGGCAATAGCGGCCTGTCCGGCCAGGGCATCCAGGAAAGCCAGCCATTCGGCAGAGGGCTCCAACGGCGAGCGATGGTAAATTTCCAAAACACCCAGCACATGTCCTTTGGCGATCATCGGCACGGCAAAATAGGTCACGAACTCCTCGCCTGCCAGTAAATCGGCGCGGACGAAGTGATCCACTTCTTTCTTCAAGTCCTTAATGTAAACGATGCGCCGCTCCAGGGCTGCCTGGCCGGCATGACCGATGCCCAGCTTCAGGCGTGAACGTTCGATAGCCCGTGAGCGGAAACCGCGTCCGGCGGCGAAACTCAATTCCTGCAATTGGGGGTTGTTGAGCAAGACGGCTGCCGCATCCACCTTCAATCGCCTGGTTATCTGATCGAGCAGTACATTGAGTGCCACGCGCGGGTCAAAACTGCCGGTGATGGCAAGATCAATTTCGCGCAGCGCCTCCAGGCGCGCCAGCCGTTCGCGCGTCTCCTCGAACAGACGCGTGTTTTCGATCAGCAGGGCGGCAGTAGCAGCCAGCGAGGTCAGCAAGTTTAAGTCGTCTTCGTCAAAAGCGTTCTGGCGCGTTGAATTTTCCAATGAAATCACCCCGATGGCTCTGGAGCGCACCATGAGCGGCGCAACAATAGCGCTTTGTACCCCGGCGATTTCTTCAATTTCGCCACGATAACGAATGGTTGGATCGGATTGCACATCAGCGAGAAGCATGGGCTTCTGCTGACGAAAAGCACGGGATGAATAGCCCGCTTCGAGCGGGAAGGATTCTTCCAGAACGCGTGGATCATGATAGCCGTAAATGGCGCGAATATGCAGGCTGCCATCTGCTTCGGCCAGCAAAATGCTCCCTTTTTCTGCGGCGGGAATGGCATGAGCAGCCGCTGCCAGCAAGCGTTCCAGCAGTGGGCGCAGTTCCAGCGCCTCACCCACTGCCTGGGCAAGCATTGCCTCGGCTTCGGCCTCTCGCTGGTGTCGTTTTTGTTTGCTGATATCGCGTTGTATCGAGACAAAGTGAGTGATTCCACCATTGCTAATCCGCACCGGCGTGATCGTTTGCTCGGCATCGTAGAGCGTACCATCTTTACGCCGGTTGATCGTTTCGCCGCGCCAGGGTGTTCCGGTTAGAAGGGTCGCCCACATTTGTTGATAAAATTTCCGATCATGTTGCCCCGATTTTAAAATGCGCATCGTCTGGCCACGGCATTCTTCCAGGGTGTAACCGGTGAGCGCAGTGAACGCGGGATTGACCCATTGAATAGTACCCTGGCGATCGGTAATCGTCACGGCATCGGCTCCTGCCTCCAACGCAGCGGATTGCAAACGCATTTGTTCCTCAGCCAGTGCCCGTTGACTGATGTCCAGTGCCGCGCCGATTACGCCGCGGATGTTGCCCTGCTCATCGCGGCCGGGCATCAGGTGCACCTCAAAGGTGGCTCCTGGCACGGGCACTACAAACATGTTTTCCTTACCGCTCAGGGTGCGTTGCATAGCCTCCGTAATTGTTTCGGACAAATCTGGGAACAGCTCAAACACAGATTTCCCTACCAGGTCTTCCGTTCGTAGCCCGGAAGCCTCCAATCCTTTCCCTTCTGCCAGGACGAATCTCCCATCTTGATCCAGCGCAAAAAGCGCTACCGGCACATTTTCCAGCACGGTGCGAAGGTGTTGTTCACTTTCCAGGCGGGCTTGCGTTTGCCGCCGCAGGTTTTCAGCCATCTCATCAAAGGCGCTTCCTAACAGACTGAGTTCATCTGTTCCTGTTTTTATCCCGGTGCGCACATTGAACTCACCCTGTTTCATTTTTTGTATGGCGTACAACAAGGCATGGATTGGGCGAGTCAGCAACACTTCTCCGCTCGTCCAGCCGACCAGCATGGCGAGAATTGCTGCCACTGCCAGCGAAATCAATTCAAACCGCAGACGTTGTTCAATCGCCGCGAAGGCCTCACTGGCAGGAACACCCAAAATCAAATAAGCGCTGACCTGCTCGTTTACCCTGAGTGGCAGGTAACTGTAAATCCGTCTCACCCCATCCACGCTGCGCCCTTCGATCGTTCCCGCTGTGTTTGCTGCGAGGGCCTGGCGCACAATTTCGCTTTCCGCAGCTGACTTGCCGATGTAGTTCTGCCCCTCTGGCTCGCGGGCAAGCACAATGCCCAAATGATCTACCAGCATCACTACGCTGCCGGAGGGGAGAGTATCTGATGTATTCTCTAACCCTTGTTTGATATCCGGGGCCTGAACAAATCTGGTAAGGTCCAGCGCGGCAAAAACCACTCCCAGCGCCTGGTCATCTTCCAGAAGGGGGTAGCCAAAATTCACCCCAGGTTTACCGGTGATGCGCCCAATTTGAAATTCGCCGCTGGCAAAATCGTGGCGGGAGATGGCTTGCTGAAAGTAAAGCCGATCGGCAATATTGATTGGCGCCGGCAGGGGCAACGCCGAGCAAAAGACATTCCCTTCTATATCAGCCGCACCCAAGTTGGCATAAACCCGGTTAAGTGTGAGCAAGCGGCCCACCAACCTGTTGCAATCCGCAGCCCGCTCAGGACGTAATTCTGGCAAAGTGGCCAGAGCCGTCAGCAACTGCTGCGTGTTCGCGATGAACGCCTGAAATTCATTGGCAAGATGATTGGCCGTCTGAAAGGTTAGCCTGATTGCCTGCGCTCGCGCCTCGGCTCGTTCTTGGGCACCATTGTACAGGGTTACCCCCATGGCTGGCAAAAAAGCCAGGAAGATCAACACCAGCAAACGAAAGCGCAGACTCTGGAAAAACGATTTCATAATCCTTTCCAAAACACCAGCCCGGCAAGGGCGGCCATGGCGGCGCCAAAATAAAATGGCGCGGCCGGGCCAAAGCCGCCCCACCCGCCTACTCCCTGCCAGAGCAAACCCGCGATCAACGAAGCCGGCAGGGCCATCAACCCCACGGCGGCGTTATACAGCCCATACGCCGTCCCGCGCTGGCTCTCATGTACCAGATCGGCCACCAGCGCCTTGGCTGCTCCCTCCGTCGCCGCGTAATACAACCCATACAGCCCGAACAACACCCACACTTGCGCCCCAGTGCGCGAGAGCGCAAAGCCCAGGTACACCAGCGCATAAGCCAGCCAGCCGCCCAAAATCAAGCGCCTCCGCCCCACCCGGTCCGACCAGGCACCGAATGGCCCGGCAAAAAGTGAATAGACGGCGTTGAACGTCAGAGCCATGCCCATCACCTGCAACACACTCAAACCGCGTTCCTGGCCACGCAGCAAAATAAAGGCATCCGATGAATTTCCCAGCGTGAACAGGACGATTGCCACCAAGAAGATGCGAAACCGCCCATCGAGGTTATCCCAGCCCAGGCGCATCGCCGCGGACCTCGGGCCGGCTCCCGTTACCTCGCGTGCCCCTACCGCCAGAACGAGCACCGCCAAAACCGCCGGGATGATGCTGAGCAGCACGACCGTCTGAAACGTCGAACGGTTGAGCAAACTCGCCTGCGATTGACTCCACCAGACGATCAAAGCGGCCAGCCCCAACCCGATGAACGCCCCCAGCGTATCACCGGCGCGATGCAAGCCAAAAGCCAGGCCGCGCTGCTCCGGGGTAATGCTATCGGCGATTAACGCATCACGTGGCGCTGTCCGAATACCCTTCCCCAGGCGATCGGCAAAACGCACCCCCAACACCCAACCCCAGGCATTCGCCAGGTACAAAAACGGCTTGGCAAGCGTCGAAAGGCTATAACCGGCCACCGTCAGCCATTTGCGTTTCCCCAGGCGGTCAGAGAGTGCACCAGAGGCAATTTTGGTCAGGCTGGCGGTCGTTTCGGCAATACCCTCAATCAAACCGATGAGCGCTGTGCGCACGCCCAGCACATTGGCCAGGAACAGCGGTACGAGGTTGAGCACCATTTCCGAAGAAATGTCGGTGAGAAAAGAGGTGATGGTGACTACCCAAACATTCCGCGGAAGACGCCGCAGCGAAGATTTTTGCATGATGAACTCCTTGAAGTATCTCAACCTATTTTCCAAACATTGCTTGCTGCAAAGAGCCAATGATTTTTATCCCTGTCATTGCGAGCCGCTGAAAGCGGCGTGGCCATCTCGTTTTTACAGGTGGTTTGAGATTGATTCGAACCCTTCGGGGCCTCGCAATGACAGAATTGCGACAAAGCATCAACATCAATAAAATCGGAACGTGCAATTCCGGGGCTTCTTTACAACCAGCAAAGCAACCAGACGATAACTGCCATCCAGACAGGCAAAGACTTAGCCCAACGGACTGCCTTTTTCGCGATTCAAGCGCGCGGCAACCTTCACAAAATATTTATATGCCAGTTCTTTCTTTTTGACATCTGCCAGCGTGGCAAAGCGCACAAATTTCATTTCGCCTTGCCCTTCTTGCAGCAATCCTTCGGGGTCGGGCAATTCGCCCCCTCGCCAGAAGCCCAGATGGATCTCATCGCCTGCGCGCCGAATATAAGCAATTGGCCCATGATCATTATAGATCAATTGTTGCTCTTCGGCACTTTCCCTTGCCTCTGGGGCGCCAGCCTGTATCAGGGCGCGTAACGCGTTGACGATTTCAGTCTGCTGTGGGGATAACGCATGTGTAAATTGTTCTACATCTTGTAACATCAAAGGGTCTCCTTTTCTGGCATGAATTTCCGCTAAAGGAAGTAGACTTTATCGGCCGTAAGGCTCGTTCTCTTTTGCATCGAATGTTCACGAATTTCCCGAAGAAAATTTGCCGTATTCATGTCATTCGATGCGGTGTTGGCTATTGCAAATCATGACTAGTGTCTTCACGGCGTTGGGGTGACTGTGCGGGCTGCGGTGGGCGTTGGCGTGTGCGTTCGAAGGGAGGTTGGGGTGGCGGTCGTTGCTTGCAGGGAGCGCAAATGTTCTTTGGCGGTAGCGCGCATTTCGGGGGTGATGGCCGATTCGGGCAAATCCAGCAGAGCCTGCCAGGCTTTGGCGGCATCCAGCGGCTGGCCGCGTTTTTCCTGAATCAGGCCGCGCCAGTAGAGCACCAGTGCCATTTGCGCATCGTTTTTGGCCTGAGAGCGCAAAGCTTCGTTTTGCAGGTAGGCCGTGCCAAATTTTTCCTGCAGGTAGCTGACCCGCATCAAACCAAAGTTGACCAGGAAGCTATCGGGGAAGTAAATCGCCGCCCGTTTCAAGTCGGCTTCGGCCTCATTGGCCTTTCCCAGCTCCACATAAGCCAGGCCGCGATACAAACTGGCATTGCCGCGATCGCGAGTGCTCAGGGAAAGCGCCTGGCCCAAGACTTTGACGGCTTTTTCCCATTCCTGGTTTTGATAATAGGCCTGCCCCAGCAGAGTCAGCGCTTCGGCGTCTTTAGGCTGATACGTGGTGTAGGTCTCCAGGGCGGTGAGGGCCTGAGCCGGTTGTCCTGTCGCCAGCGAGGTTTGCCCCAGGATCAGGTAGGCGGGGAGCAGGGTGAGATCCAGCTCGTTGGCTTTTTGGGCATATTTCAGCGCGCTGGCGTTATCGTCCAGGGATAGGTAAACCTGGGCATAGGTGAGTTGTACCAGGGCTGAGCCGGGCAGATATTGATCCGCCAGGCGTAGCTCGGCGAGGGCCGCTTGTTGCTCGCCGCGGTTAAGCAGGTAGCGGGCGCGTTCCAGGTAAATCTCGCCGAAATCGGGGGCGAGTTTTTCGGCCATGTCGAACAAGGCGTTTACATTGGCCTTTGGTTCGCGCATCAGCCGCGCTCGTGCCAGGCCCAGGTAGGCCGCGCCGAAGTCAGGGTTGAGTTTCAGCGCCTGGTTGTACGCTTCCAGGGCAGCTGCGGCGTTGCCCTGGAAGCGATAGGCCTCGCCGATGTAGTAATATACATCCGCTGCCTGTGGCTCCTGGCGAGCGATCTCTTGCATGATGCGGATGAATTCATCCCAGTTCTGTTGCTGGTAGGCGGCTTTGGCCAGGCGCTGATAATCGAAAGATTCGGGGGCACGCGGGGTGTTGACGTAAAGCGGGGTCGGGGTGTAAGTGGCCGGCAACAAGGCCCAAAGCGGCGTCGGCCCGACGAAAGTCGGTGTGGCCGCGGAGGTGGCATTGACGAAGGTAGGGGTCAGCGTAAAGGTGGGGGAGGGGCCTGGCGTGTGAGTTTGGGTAGGACGCGGGCGCGCCTGGCGTGGAAAGAGAAAGCCGGAGATGAGCAGCCCGCAAATCAGCACCCCCAATATGCCCAGAGCAGCCAGACGCATGAAGGGGTTGGCGGTGAGGGCTTTGGTTCCTCGCGGTTGAGGTGTTTCGTGGGCCAGGAGCAACTCTTTCTCCCAGGCACGCGGGCGATTGAGCGGAAATGGCGGGATGTTTTCATCGGGGGGTAACGCACCGAGCAGGAGCAGGCCGCGTTTGGCGGCGGCATTCTCCGGGTCTAGTTTGAGCGCCGTTTGCAGGCAGTAGGCGCGTTCTTTGGGCGTTTCCATTGCCGCGCTCAGCCAAACCCAGTAGGTGGCGTTTTGCTGATCGCTCTTGAGCAAAAGGGTCAGTAGTTCACGGGCGCGCTCTTTGTTTCCCTCTCGCAGCGCATCCACTGCATCCTGGAACATGGTGTCTTCAGCCATGGTCTGATTTTATACCAGTTTTTCCGGCTCGTGAAATTCTTCGACCTGATAGGTGAAAACATCCAGATGCTTGCGCCGCCAGAGATCGGGGGCGACGCCCATTTTGTAGCACAGGTTGTCGAGGAAATCAGCCGGATCAGGGATTTTTTCCCACACCTGGGGCAAAAATGTGGCGCGGCGCAGCCCATCTTGCAAGATGACGCCATCCACGTGTGGGCGCAAACGGCTGAGCAGCTCGTCGGGGGATTCGTAGTCGAGCGGCTGCGGGCGAGTCAGCACTGAGACCTCGATGCGGATTCGGTCCAATTCTTCGGGGCGAACGGGGGGAAAGCGGTAATCTTCCAGGGCAGCGGCGATGGCGTGTTCGCGCACGTCTTCGGCCAGGGGCTGATAGGGCTCCAGGGCGCCCACGCAGCCGCGCAACGCCCCTCCAATAGTCAGGGTGACGAACGTCGCGCCAGGGGCGTGCAGCCGCTCCGGCAGAGAGGACCAATCCAGCGGCGGCAATTTTGTGCCGCGCACGCCGTGTTCGAGCGCCTGCCGTGCCAGTTGAAGGAGAATTTGCTTTTCTTCTTCAGAAAGACGGTCGCTTTCCATAGATTCCTCCCCTGACCCAACCGCTGAAAATTTTCGCTTTCGAAGCGTTTTTCATTAAATCGCTCCTGATGGCACAAAACTTAGCCTAACTTTTGTGTAATTGGCGGACAAAGCATGAAAAACGACCTCAGGGACGAGATTTTGCACTTGCCATCTTCACGGCCTGCCCCCACCCCTGCCCCTCCCCGCAAAAGGCATGTGCCGTAAGCGTCGCCAGTCTGCGGGGAAGGGGGCGGGGGGATAGGGCGTTGGAAGCACCAGACGGGACAAGAGCACATCTGCAACTCTCCCACGAAAGCGGATGGAGGCAACCTGTAACCCAACCGCTGAAAATTTTCGCTTTCGAAGCGTTTTTCATTAAATCGCTCCTGATGGCACAAAACTTGGGTCAGAGAGCGCTCAGCTTCCAGTAACCGCGATTGTGATAGACCAGTGGTTGTTGGTCACTCTTTTCGCTGTGAACGGCCACGACTTCGGCCAGGAAGAGAGTGTTGGTGCCTGCCGCGATGGTTTGTACCACGCGACAATCCAGGCTGGCCAGGCCGCCTTTCAGCAGTGGGGCGCCGGTGACCAGGGTCTCGGTTTGCAGGCCGGCCAGACGGTCTTCCTCGCCTGCCAGACGCCCAGCAAAACGCTCTGAGAGTTCTTTTTGCTCCGCGCTTAGAATGGTGACGCCAAACGCACCGGCCAGCGACACCAGCCGATGGGTGCGACTGGTCGTTTGCAAAGAAACGATAATCAATGGCGGCTCTAGCGCCACGGAAGTGAAAGAATTAATGGTCATGCCGTGTCGTTCATCGCCGTGCGCAGCTGTGACAATGGCCACACCAGTCGTCCAGGCGCGCATAGCCTGGCGCAACATTTCAGGGGTGAGAGTCATTACGTTTGTCTCCATAGGTTTTCATCATACTGTTGAGAAAAGGGAACGTCAAGTCAAAAATTTTGTGCAGTTTCCCCGTAGCGTAATCGTCATTATATCTTTGCACTTTTGGCGCCAAACTGTCAGGTGGGCTGGTTTGAGCGAATATGGATATGCTCTTGCCTCGCTGGTGCTTCAAACATCCTATTCGCATCCCCCGTCTGTGGAGGGTGCGTTGCGCCGCTCCCGTCCGTGAACGGCGGGTGGGTGGGAGCAGGCGGAGGCGGGTTAAGGTAAGGCTTTCCAGGCGATCCAGACGGGCCAGACAGCCTGTCTAAAGGCGGTCTCAACCAATTTGGGCGGTGAGCATTTCCATGGCCAGGTCGAGCGTGTAACGGCTGGTTTTCACTCCCTCGTCGAGTTCGAGTAGCTTATGATAAATGGCTTCCAACACAGGCATGGTGAAGCGCGCCGCCTGCTGATAGGCCTTTTCCACCGAATAGGGCGACTCATGAATGGCCTCTTTGGCATCTTGCAGGCTACCGCCGCCGTCAATCACCTCCCGTGCCAACAGCAAGAGCCGAAATTGGCGGATCACCATACCCCACAACGAAAACCAATCTTCGCTTTCCAGCAAGCGATGAAGTAAAGATTGCGCTCGTTTGCCGTTGCCCTGGGCCAGCGCATCCACGAAATCGAATACGTTTTGCTGGGCGGTGAGCACGGTCACGGCTTCCACGTCCTCGACGCGCACCGGCCGCGCCCAATTGACATAAGCCAGCACTTTGGCGATCTCCTGAGCCGCCTGACGCGTATCTGCACCGACCATTTCGGAAAGGCGGGCGGCCGCGGTCGGCTCCATGCTGCCTCCCTGGCGTTTGACCTCGGCGAGAATCCAACCGGTCATCTCTTTGGGGCGCGGCAACATGAACGCCTGAGTCTGAATCAACGTCGGATGTTTTTGCGCCCACTTAAGCAGCCAGTGCTTTTCGCTTTCTTTAGGTTCAAGCGTCTCATAGATCACCAGCAGGGTGGTTGCAGGTACTTTTTCCAAAAATTCCAGGAACCGTTTCTGGTTGGCCGGGGTGGTATAGCGCGCCGAAGGATTGGCCAGCAACACCAGTCGCCGTTCTGCCAGGAAAGGCATCGCGTTGATGGCATTGTTCAGGTCGTCCTCGCTCATGTTGCGCGCTTCCAGCCGCGCCGTGTTCATCGAGGCGCTGGTGGGATCGGTGAAAATCTCGCTCACCTCGCGCAGGCGGCGCGAGATGGCGTATTCATCATTGCCGAAGAGAAAAAGAATAGACGGATCTGCGGGCATGAACAGGCTAACTGCGCGTAAACACGTAATGCGCCGGATAGCGACCACCCCAAACCGGGCGCACCTCTACGATTTGCAGATTCCCCATATCCGCTTCGGTCGTGACTTTGGCCTGGAGCGCCGGCCCAAGCGGTTGACTTACCACCAGGCCGAAGAGGGCCAATGCCAGCGCCAGGGGGAGCAGCCCCCACCGTGACCACCGGGAGCGAGAACTGCGCAGCGGCAGCCAGGCCAGCGTCCCGCTCAACAGTACGCTGGTTGCCAGGTTGGTGCCGCAGCCAGGATGAATGGCCAGTTGCCGTTCACCAGAGCGCAGCCGCGCCAGCGCCTGATGCGCTGCCCGAGTGACTTCTTCGGTCGAGAAATTGCCCAGGATGAAGAAGCCGGTTGGGTTGGAATGCCCGGCCATGTGACGCTCAGGTGATGTGCTGGCCAGCACGTGTAAGGTGGCATGTTCCAGGGCGTGATTGCGACGAGTTTCCAGAATCAAAGGTAAGTTCAGAAACATAGGATGATTATACTGCCTGAATGTTTTTTACCACACGGCGTAAATGGTCACAAGGCCTTGCTGGAAGACCGGGCGCAGATAGCGGATAAATTTCGTCTCCTGGAGCGGATAGGTGGAGCGCTCCAACCCGCCGACGATGATATATCGGATGTTGTACTTTTGCAAAATCGAATAAGCCGTTTGCCAATCGGGAGTGGTGTAGAGCAGTTCGATATCCGCTTGCCGCGTGCCCTGTTCGGCATAGCCGCCGCGCCATTGCGATTCGTGCCCTGGCCAGCCCAATACCGTCGGCAGGCCGGTGTAGGTGGAAAAGCGAGCATATTGGCTGTAGCTTCCTCCCACGGCCTCAGCAAGGATGCCATCGGGAGCAGAGCGCAGCCATGCGATGGCGGCGGCCTCATCGGCGTTTTCGCGTTGGAGGCGGGCAAAGTCATCCAGTGTCCAGCCGAAAGGTGGATGGAAGCCGTTGGTTTTGGTCCATTCGCCCATCAGGGGATAGGTCAGTGCAGCGAAGAGCAACACGACCAGGCCGGCGCGGAACAGCGTCTCGGCAATGCCGCGTAGATGGCGCAGTAGCAGGGCTACTGCAAAGGCGGCGGCCAGGCTCCACAATTGCCAGGCCTGATAGTAGAACTTAAACACGGTGTTGATGCGGTAGCCAAACTGGTCGCGCAGATAGACAAAATCGGGGGTAATGACCAGCAAGGCAGCCAGGGTGATCATGAGGAAGGTGAAGGTGGTGGCTTTTGCTCCCTCGCTGGTTTCGCTCTTCTTGAGGGCGGCCAGCAGGAAGGCCAGTGCCGGGGCGAGGACGGCCAGCAGGGTGAGCAATCCGCCGAGGTAACTCAGGCGACGCAGGCTGGCGGCGTGGAACAGTTCGCCCAGGGTGCTAACGCCTTGTGAGCTCAGCGCACTTTGCACCAGGTCGGGGCTGAAGATCAACACGAACCAGGAAAGCAGCCAGGAGAAGACCCATAAGGAGAGGGTGAGGCCGACTGTCAGGCGCAGGGCGCTTTTCCAGTCGGCGGGGGTGTGCTCGGCGCGGCGAAGGTAAATAAAATAGGTGAATAGGGGGAGCAGTAGCGGGGCAAACATGACCCACAGGTGAGCGCCGCGGGTAGGTGTGACCAGGTTGGGCAGAATGCCCCCCAGCTGAGAGGAGAATCCGGCGTAGAAGGGCAGGTAGAGGAGGATGGAGAGCGCGCCGAGTGGGATAGCCAACAAGATCACCTCCCACAGGCGTTCTTCGCTCCAACCGGCCTGGCGGGTGCGCAGGAACAGGTAGGCGCTCAGGATCAGAACCGCGCCGATCAAAATATCCCAGGTGTTGAGGA
>DAOUAN010000106.1:0-23291 GCA_034433385.1 Anaerolineales bacterium
TTCCGATTGGAAGCCCTCCAGGGTGTAAGGGGTAGCGGTGGGGAAGGGGGTAGCGGTGGGGCCTTCGGTGGGGAGGGCAGTGGGTGTTTCGCTGGGAGCCGGGGTGAAGGTGGCAGTCGGTTCGAGCGTCGCAGTAGCCGTCAGTTCAGCGGACGGGGTGGTCTCTGCGGCCAGGGTGGGGGTAGCCGTTGGCTCGAGGGTGGCGGCGAGAGTAGGGGTAGCCGTGTAGAGCGGCGTGGCGGTGACCAGCGCCAGCGAGGCCGGCGAAAGGGTTGGATAGGTGATTTCGGTGGGGGTGACGGTGGGGGTAGGAGTGCCGTTCGGGTAGTAGCGATAGGCAGCCTGGATGGCCTCTTCCAATTCTTGCTGGCTGATGGTGATGCCTCGTTTAGCCGCTTCCTGGCGGATGATCTCTTCGTTGATCATCTGATCGAGCACATTTTGCCCCAGGGTGGTGCTGTCGTTGAGGGTGTTTTGGATTTGTTGCAATTGGCTGGTCACATCGAGGCCAAGCTGGCTCAGTTGGGAATACTGCATATAGATGTTCAGCAGGCGGGTGCGTTCCAGGCGGACACGGGCCTGAAATTCGGCCGTAGTGATGGTAGTATCTCCCACTTTGGCAACGGGTTGCCGCAATTGGAAAACGGTCATGTCGAGGTAGCCATAAATGACCAGCCCCAGCACGAGGATGACGATGCCGATGAAACTGTAGAGAAGGATACGGGTCTGGCGGCGTTCACGCTCCAGACGGGCGAGATGTTTTTTGGTGTGAACGACGGGTTTTTCACCTCGGTCGCGAGCCATGTGTGTACTCCTGCATAGAAATTCGGGGCATGGCGTAGTTCCATGCCCCGGTGGTGGGTGTTATCGTTGAGAAGTTAGGAATATCCCTCTTCCCAGTATTTGCCGGTGAAGGGGAGCAACGCGATGTGACGGGCGCGCTTGATGGCGCCTGCCAGGGCGCGTTGATGGCGGGCGCATGTACCCGTCTGGCGACGAGGACGGATTTTGCCTTCCTCGGTGATGAAGCGACGAAGCAGGTCCACTTTTTTGTAGTCGATGGTGAGTTGCTTGTCGCTGCAGAACTGACAGGTTTTGGGTTTGGCGAAATAGCGACGGTCAGGTGCGCCGCCTTCGCTGGTCATTACATTATCGCTCATAGTTACTCCAACATTCGTGCAATTCGAACACAGTTAGAAGGGGAACTCGTCTTCTTCAGGAGGAAATGCCTCGCTGGCCGATGCTCCCATTTCTGCTTCCTGTGCCTGATGGTTGTTTTCGCGGCGGTCGCCCAGCATCATCATTTCGCTGGCCACGATTTCAACGCTGGTGTGCTTGACACCTTCTTTATCGTCCCAGCGGCGGGTTTGTAAGCGACCTTCAATATAGACTTGCTGACCTTTGACCAGGTATTGTTTACAGATCTCGGCCAGGTTGCCCCACGCCACAATATTGAACCACTCGGTTTCGCTGTGTCGTTCGCCGTCTGCGCTGTTCCAGGTGCGGCTCACGGCCACGGTGAAGGTGGTCACCGGGCGGCCGGAGGGGGTGTAGCGCATTTCCGGGTCGCGTCCCAGGTGTCCAATGATGATCACTTTGTTCAGGCCTCGGCTCATATTTGTCTCCTTAAAAATTTACCGGGCAATTTTCTCGTGCCTAAAGTTTATCCAACGAGCGTCAGCATGTGGCGGAGAACAGTTT
Source organism: Anaerolineales bacterium (assembly GCA_034433385.1). Taxonomy (GTDB): domain Bacteria; phylum Chloroflexota; class Anaerolineae; order Anaerolineales; family Villigracilaceae; genus DAOUAN01. The sequence continues at coordinate 1,702 of DAOUAN010000106.1, forward strand.
CCTGGTAGCGGATGTTGCGCTCCAGGTCGGCGGTGGTACTCGGCTTGAGGGACAGGTTGAACAGGACGTATTGTCCTTCCATGTGCTTGCGGATGGGATAGGCCAGCCGGCGGCGGCCCCACACATCCACTTTGTCCACACTACCACCTGCTTCCGTGACCCAACCTTTGATGCGGTCAATGACAGCGTTAAACGCTGTCTCATCCAGGTCAGGCTGGACCACACAAACCAGTTCGTAGCTTCGCATAGGGGAATAACCTCCTTTCCTTGGGTTTGCTCGCGTTCGTCACCGTGGGTGCGCCGCGAACGGAAAGGCACGTTTGAAACGTACCTGAAACGGGCGAAGTTTATCACAGAGGGTAGAATTTTGGGAGGGTGGATTCGCTTTGGGCGGGCGCGCCCGGCTCAAGGTCCGCGCCGCGAGGCGTAACTTTTTCGGAAAATGAGCGACCTCTCTTGTGAGATCTGAATTTCTCGAGGAAAAGGAGTTTGAGATGACAAAGAAAGCGTTATATTTCCTGACAATGTTGGCATTGGTCATGGGGTTGTTTGTGACCACCACGCCTGTTTACGCGGATCGCGATACGCATACGCACCTGAAAGGAATCATCGCCGCGGTGGATACCACCGCCGGTACGTTGACGGTGACTCCGGCCAAAGGTGGGGCGGATGTGATCATTACGGTGGCCTCGACCACCCGCATCAAGCGACAAGGTAAGCCCGCTACGCTGGCGGAGCTGCAGGTGGGTGACCGCGTTGAGATTAAGTACAACCCCGCTACCGGCGTTGCTGAAAAGATTTATGCCAAACTCAACGTTGTGAGGGTGCGTGGGGTGATCGCCGCGGTGGATACGACAGCCAGCACGGTGACCATCACGCCAGCGCTTGGCGGGGCGGATATTACCTTGCTGGTGGATGCCAACACCATGATCAAGCGGTTCGGGTTGCCGGCCACTCTGGCCGACCTGGTCGTTGGAGATAACGTTCAGGCTGCTTATAACCCCATTACTTTGCTGGCTTACCGCATCGAAGTCAAGCCGATGGAACTGAAGGGCACAATTGCCGCAGTGGACCTTACGGCCAGCACATTGACGGTCACGCCGCAGGCCGGTGGGGCAGATGTTACCTTTACTGTGACGCCTACTACCGTGATCAAGCGCTATGGCGTTTTGGTGACGCTGGCAGATTTGCAGGTCGGCGAGTTTGTCGAGGTCAAATATGATCCGGCGACGATGGTGGCCTTCAAAATCGAGGTCAAGCCGGCGGAATTGAAAGGGACGATTGCCGCGGTAGATACCACTGCCAGCACGCTGACGGTGACTCCGCTGGGCGGCGGTGCCGATATGACGTTCAACGTGGATGCTACCACGGTGATCCGCCGCCGCGGCCAGCTGCTGACCCTGGCGGATCTGGTGGTGGGGCAGCTCGTCGAGGTCAAGTATGACCCCCTGACGATGCACGCTTTGCGTATCCAGGTAAAGTAACGAATTTTATGTGAAAAGAGCGCCTGCCAGAAACGGGCGCTCTTTGTTTTATTTTCAGATGGTAGATGCAAAATGTTGCAAGCATAGCGCGGCGAGCGCAGCCAAAGGTCACTGCGAGGAGCGCAGCGACGAAGGGTCTCGCCCGAGGCGCAGTCTCCTCCCTGATGGGAGATTGCTTCCCCCACGCTTCGCTCCCCCTTCGGGGACTTCGCGGGGCAGGCACTGCGCTCGCAATGACACCATGATACAAGCGGTCGTGATAGATTCTCAAGAGCAATACGATAAGAAACCTGAGTCCACTGCAAAAACGAAATCACCGCAGAGAGCGCAAAGGGCGCAGAGAAAAGCGGAAGGTACACTTCAAAAATTCAAGATTTGCGGCGGAATTTACAGAATCTGAAAACAAACTTCAAAAATCTCAGCGTTCTCTGCGAACTCCGCGGTAGGTCTGACCTTTTTGCAGGAGAGTCAAACCTGTTTTTTGGTGTCATTGCGAGCCGCTGAAGGCGGCGACCTGTGCCCCGCAGGGGTAAGCAATCTCCGCGCCATCCGGGGGAGTGCTTGCCACAGACACGCGGCGCGGTCGGCGGCCTTTCTGGTCGCCTCGCCGTGACAAAGCAACGTGTTGGCCAAATCTCTTCATGGAGGTCGTTGTTCATGCCTTGTCCGTCTGTTGCACAAAAGTCAGGCTGGCCTGCCGGGAGATGGCTTCGACGGAAGAACGCCGTCTCGCATTCGGGCGAATTTTTAGATGGGTTTTATCCCGAATGGATGTTACATTATTTCAGGTAAATCGGGTTGCTGAAGATCCAGCCGCGTTTGCGCCCCAGGTAGTGACGATAGGCCTCGATACGATAGACGCCGGGGGTGGTGGTGATGTGGGCGCAGGATTGTTGATTTTTCCAGGTTTTCAAGACGACGCCATCTTTGATTAGCCGAATTTCGGCTGCAGAGGGCAAGTGTGCCTGCAAGGTGACGCCTTCGCGAGCGGCGATTTCATCGCCCATGATCACCGATTCCTGGCGGGCATGGGCACGGAAGCGAAAACCGCGTGTGGGCGCAGGCAGGTCGTAGCCCACGTAGCAGTGTCCTTTGGCTAGCGCCTCGTATATCAGCCGCTTGTCGGTGGCTACTTCGCCGCTAAGGGGTTGATGGAGGAGCACGTGGGTGTTGACACCGCGGAAGTGAAATTCGTAGGGGAAGATGACGCGATGCAGCGGCCCCATCCGCAGGTGCAGGGCGTGGGCATCAGAGCCACCGATGGCGACGACGCGCCGACCGCTGGTAAGCAATTCGTCCCATTTGTTGAGAGTCGCAGGCAGGGGGGCATGAGCAATCAGGGTAGGGAAGAGGGCATAAAACAAGCCATGCAAGCGACTGTGCAGGAGCGTTTTCAGTTCGCTGAGCGCGTTCCATAATTCAATCCCGTTATAGCCCTCTACCGACCAATCTACCCAGGATATGTCGCTTTCATTAAAGGCAGGTGCGGCGGGATCGTAGGGATGTGCCAGAAAGGAAAGTCCACCTGCCTGGCGCACGGCATTGATCAACGCTTGTGGGTCGTCAGCCAGGGTGGCCAGTTCGCGCTCGGCGCCCAGGGCGAGCAGGTGATTTTTTTGCGGGAGACGATCCTGGTCGTGAATTTCCTCGCCAATCAATAGCAGCACGCGCCGATCTTTTTCGCGATAGTAGCCTTCAAAGCCCTGGACCAACACATTGTGATCGGTCACAATGACCGCATCCAGGCCGGCGCGCAGGGCAGCCTGGACAATGTCCCGGTGGATTCCGCTCCCATCCGAATAGCGGGTGTGCATGTGTAAATTGACGGTGATTTCGTGCAGCATAGGTCTCAGCAATGGGTTGCCTCAAATGTTTGTTGACGATTTACCTGCTCAACAGGTATAATTTGCCCGCTAAATTCTAGGAGGCATACAAATGGCAAGAGTTCTGGAAATCGCGTTGATTATAACCTCGGTTGGGTTGATCGCCAGCGTCATCCTGCAAAGCAAGGGAGCAGGGTTGGGTGGTTTGAGCGGCGCCGACACGGGTGGCATTTTCACGGCCCGCCGGGGCATTGAACGTGTGTTGTTCTGGATCACAATTGGTTTGAGCGTCCTCTTCTTTGTCCTGGTGATTGCTGTTACGATTGTTGGACGCTAGCAGACTTACGGATAAGAAGGGCCGACGGTCGTCTGCCTGCTCTGCGGGTGGAAGTGGCAGGCGGCCTTTCTTTTTTGTTACCCTTATGAAAAAATTACGCTGGCAAATTTTGGTCGTCGTGGTTACCCTGGGGGTTGTGATGGTGCTCTTGCTGAGTCAGCAGCCCGTTGCTACCCCCCTTTCTCCTGAAGCCGTGCCCGGGGGGGTGTACACAGAGGCGCTGGTGGGTTCGCTCAGTCGCTTGAATCCGCTGCTGGATTGGAATAACGCCGCCGATCGAGATGTGGACCGCCTGATCTTCAGCGGGTTGATTCGCTTTGATGAGCATGGCTTGCCGCAGCCAGATCTGGCCGAATCGTGGGGGGTGACGCCGGATGGCACGGTGTATAACTTTACCTTGCGTTCGAACGCGGTTTGGCACGATGGCCAACCGGTCACTAGCGATGATGTTTTGTTCACCATCGAGCGCATCAAAAGCAGCGATTCGTTCTTCCCGCAAGATATTAAAGATATGTGGGCGCAAGTCGAGATCAAGAAACTGGACGATAAGAATTTCAAGATTACCCTGCCGGAGCCGTTTGCGCCCTTTTTGGATTATCTAACTTTTGGCGTCCTGCCGCGGCATTTGCTCGAAGGCGTGCCGACAGGCCAGCTGGCCAATCATGAGTTCAATTTGCAGCCGGTTGGATCGGGGCCCTATAAATTTGACCATTTGCTCACCGAGAATGGGCAAATTAGCGGTGTTGTACTCACGCGTTTCCCCAATTACTACGGGCAGCAATATTACATCGAGCAGGTGGTTTTCCTTTACTACCCCAATTCTGCTCAGGCGTTGGATGCCTATCGTCAGGGTGAGGTACTGGGCATCAGCCAGATTACGGCCGATGTCTTACCGCAGGCGCTGGCTGAACCGCATCTTTCGGTCTTTACCAGCCGCTTGCCGCAGGTGAGCCTGGTATTCCTCAATCTCAATAATCCCTCGGTGCCTTTCTTCCAGAATGCAAAAATTCGGCGGGCTTTGCTCATGGGCCTGGATCGGAACTATATCGTTTCGACCTTTTTGCAGGGGCAGGCGATTGTGGCCAATAGCCCGATCTTGCCCGGTTCGTGGGCTTATTACGATGGGATCGAGCGTGTTGAATATGACCCCCAAGGGGCAACGGATCTCCTCAAAGCGGAGGGATACGTTTTGCCGGCAGAAGGAGGCGATACCCGTGCCAAAGAGGGTCAATCTCTGACTTTTACTCTGGTATATCCCGATGATGCTTTGCATACGCAAATCGCACAGGCCATTCAGGCGCAATGGGCGTTGATCGGGGTGCACGTGGATTTGCAGGCGGTGCCCTACGATCAACTGATTGCCAATTACCTGGCGCCGCGTACCTACCAGGCGGCGCTGGCCGAACTGACCATGGCACGCACCCCTGATCCCGATCCGTATCCGTTCTGGCATCAGGCAGAGGCTACCGGTGGACAGAATTATTCTCAATGGGATGACCGTACCGCCAGCGAGTACCTTGAGTCGGCGCGCACGCAATCCGATTTTGTGGCGCGTACCCGTTACTATCGCAATTTCCAGGTGGTGTTTGCAAAGGAATTGCCGGCCCTCTTGTTGTATTATCCGGTATATTCCTATGGCGTGGATGCCCGCGTGCAAGGGGTGCAGCTGGCTCCCCTCTACGATACCAGCGATCGGTTGGCTTTCATGGCTAACTGGTATCTGGTCACGCGCCGAACGCTGGCAGAAACGCCCACTGTCGCTCCGTAAGGAGGATGCTGGGCAGGGTTCCCTTGCTCTTCGCAGCCATGGCTACCTTAGAACAAGATCGGCAATTTTTGTTGGCGGGTATTCCTGAACTTCAGGCATATTTGCTCTCGAAGGAGCTTTACTATCCGATCACTGCGCGCGGGGTGGATTTGCCTCGCCTGACTTTGGGTGGCGTGCTCCTGGCGTTAGCCCGGCTGCGCGGGGCGAATCAGGCCGCGGACCTGGAAGGGGCGGTGGAGGCGATTCGGTTGAAGTGGCGATCGGCCTGGGAGGCGAAAGCCAGCCGCGAGGTCCGGGCGCGACTCGCTTTGTGGCAGAATTATCTGGCAGATGTACGGCAGAATCCCGATCAGCATGCTCCGTATTATCGGCAGGAAGTCCGCGTTCGGGCTATGTTGGATTTGCTTTTGGCCGATCTTCCACAGGAAGCGCCAGAAGCGACATCGTTACATGATTTAGATGAGCGTTTGCGGCGGATGCTTATTCCTGGGGAGTTTGTGTGGGAGCCGGCGGTTCAAGCAGCGTTCCCGCCTGAAACATTCTGGTATTTGTACGGCAAATTGAAGGCATAAAACGAGGTGATTATGAATACACAACAGGCTCTTGAATATGCTCGTCAGCATCGTGAGCGTTTTTTGACGGAGTTGAAGGATCTGATCTCCATTCCTTCCGTCTCTACCAGCGAGGAACACAAGGCGGATATGCACCGTGCTGCCGAATGGCTGGTGGCTCAACTACGTTCACTGGGCATGGAGAAGGTGCAAATCATGCCGACAGGGGGGCATCCGGTGGTGTATGGCGAGTGGTTGGGTGCTGGTAACGCACCGACGGTGTTGATTTATGGCCATTATGATGTGCAGCCTGAGGATCCGCTGGAATTGTGGGAGAGCGCGCCGTTTGATGCGCAGGTGCGCGGTGAACATCTCTATGGACGCGGCGCTTCGGATATGAAGGGGCAGGTAATGGCCTCGCTCAAAGCGGTGGAGGCGATTGTGCGCACAGGCAGCCTGCCGGTTAACATCAAATGGCTGATTGAAGGTGAAGAGGAGATCGGCTCGGAGCATTTGGGGCAGTTCATCCTGGAGCATCGCGATTTGTTGGCCTGCGATTTTTGCTTGAACCCGGATGCAGGAATGATCGCGGCTGACCTGCCTACCATCACCTATGGCCTGCGCGGCTTGATGTATGCGGAGGTGCGGGTCTATGGACCGGATCGCGATTTGCATTCTGGCCTGTTCGGTGGCACGATTCACAACCCGGCTCAGGCGCTGGCGGAGCTGATCGCCGGTATGCACGATCAGAACGGGCGAGTGACTCTGCCCGGCTTCTACGATAAAGTCCGCCCGATAGATCAGGCAGAGCATGAAGAAATGATGCGTTTGCCGATGGATGAGCAGTTTTATCTTTCCCAAACCAAAGCGCCGGCCCTGTGGGGCGAGCCGGAATTTTTGCCGGTGGAACGGGTGGGCGCCCGCCCCACGCTGGAGATCAATGGTTTGCTTTCTGGATTTACCGGCGCGGGCAGCAAGACGGTGTTGCCAGCCTGGGCGATGGCGAAAATCTCCTGCCGCCTGGTACCTGACCAGGACCCGGAAGAGGTCTTCCAACAATTGGTACGATACTTTGAGCAAAACGCCCCGAAGGATATTCGCTGGGAGGTGAAGTCTTTGCACCATGCTGATGCGGCCATCACCTCGCGCGATAGCCTGGGAGTACAGGCCATGTCGCGGGCAATGGAGACAGTGTGGGGGAAGCGCCCACTCTTCCGGCGCGAAGGCGGTTCGATCGGTGTAGTCTCGCAGTTGCAGAAGTTCATCGGCGCTGAATCCCTGTTGACCGGTTTTGGCCTGCCCGAAGACAATGTCCATTCACCCAATGAGAAGCTGCATCTGCCCACCTGGGAAAAGGGGATTGCGGCTTTGATTCACTTCTTCAACAACCTGGTTGCCTGATGGCCGAAGATCGCATCATCTCTTACGGTGGGCAGGCGGTCATTGAAGGGGTGATGATGCGCGGCCGTGCTGCGGTGGCAGTGGCCATGCGCGCCCCCGATGGTCAAATTGTTGTCCATCGCGAAAAGTTGAGCGGTTTGTATCGCTCGGCTATTGCCCGCATCCCGTTCTTGCGCGGCGTGATTTTGTTGTGGGATGCGCTCGGCCTGGGGATGCGTGCCCTCACTCTTTCAGCGAATCTCCAAACAGGCGAGGATGAAAAACTGGAGGGGCCGGCTCTTTATCTGACTTTGGGCCTGTCCCTGCTCCTGGGCGTGGGACTCTTCTTTTTGCTTCCTGCCGGTATTGGCAGCCTGGTGGAACATTATCTGGGCTGGAATGTCTGGCTGAATAATCTTGTGGAAGGGGTGGCCCGTCTGCTTTTGCTGGTGGGCTATATTTGGGCAATTGGATTCATGCCCGATGTAAAACGTCTCTTTGCCTACCATGGCGCGGAGCACAAAACGATCAACGCTTATGAAGCCGGCGCCGAGCTGACGCCAGAATCCGTAGCGAATTTTCCCCTTGAACATGCCCGTTGCGGCACCGCCTTTTTGTTGACCCTGGTGCTGCTGTCGATCATCCTTTTTACCGCCTTAGGGCCGCTCTCCCTGTTCTGGAGACTGGTCAGCCGCATTTTGCTTATCCCCGTGCTGGCTGGGCTGGCCCTTGAATACATTCGTTGGACGGCCAATCACCTGGATCGTCCCTGGGTACGCTGGCTGATCAAACCCAACCTGGCGTTACAATCGCTCACCACTCGTGAACCGGATCGCACCATGCTCGAAGTGGCCATCCAGGCCTTTCAGGCGATGCGCCAGGCGGAGGAAGAGTTTTCGCAGGAAGCATAGGTTTCCCTTTCCCCGGCGAGAGAGAGACAGGATATGGCAGCGACCGCCTGATAGGGCGGTCGCTGTATCGTATAGGATTGCTCTGCAAAAACCGCTTCAACCGCGAAGATTTTGCACCATGCCCTTCGACTGGCTCAGGGCGTGCTTTTCAGCCTGCCTGGACAAGCAAAGGCTTGTCCTACGAAGCTATTCAGATCGCAAAGGTACGGTAGGACAACCAGCCATTCCAAATCTAACCTGACGTCTATTCGGGATAAAACCCATCTGAAAATTCGCCCGAATGCGAGACGGCGTTCTGCCGTCGAAGCCATCTCCCGGCAGGCTAGCCTGACTTTTGTTCAACGGACGGACAAAGCATGAACAACGACCTCGATGAAGAGATTTGGCCAACACGTTGCTGTATCACGGCGAGGCGTCCAGAAAGGCCGCCGACCGCGCCGCGTGTCTGTGGCAAGCATTCCCCCGGATGGCGCGGAGATTGCTTACCCCTGCGGGGCACAGGTCGCCGCCTTCAGCGGCTCGCAATGACACCAAAAAACAGGTTTGACTCTCCGGCAAAAAGGTCAGACCCATCGCGGAGTTGGCAAAGAAGGCTGAGATTTTTGAAGTTTGTTTTCAGATTCTGTACATTCCGCCGCAAATCTTGAATTTTTGAAGTGTACCTTCCGCTTTTCTCTGCGCCCTTTGCGCTCTCTGCGGTGATTTCGTTTTTGCAGTGGACTCAGATTTGGAATTGCTGTAGGACAATCCTATGGCTGCCCACTTTGGCTGTGGCTTGCCGCGCTATGTTTTTTTTGATGTAGCCCTAAAAGGCGATCTCGCCCACCTGCTCAAAGTTTACGTCAAACCATTCTTCGGCTTCCATGTCCACTTCTGCCTCGTTGAGGTCACCGGCTTCAGCGCCGCGATCACAATAGCCGCGGTAGGAGCAAAAACGACAACGCTGGGTGTCTTCGGTGGGAGGAAATTCGGATGTGTTGGCGATTTCGGCGATCAACTTTCGTAGTGCATTTTGGTCGCGCTGAAATTGTGCGCTGCGATAGGGGAACGAGGCCGGCTCCGCGGGAAAATTGGTAAACCAGTAAATCATCTCAATTTGCTCTGGCTGGATGGGTTGACCGTCGTTCAGGTGATGCCCCGCCAGGCACAAAAGCGCCGGATACAGTCGAGTCTGCCAGCGAGCTGCCAGCCATTCATTGCGCGGACGGCGATGGTACGTCTTCCAATCGTAAATCCAGATTTTGTCTTCGCTCAGCACAATCAGGTCATATTTCGCCAGCAGGCGAAATTCTCCCAGAGGGGCTGAAAGCGTCCATTCGGGGAAAATCCGTGCTCGCTCAAAACCAGCCGTGTGCCGAAAGGCTTCCCAGTTTTGCCACCAGCGTGCCAGATCGGGCGTATTTGCCAGGCGGGCTAATTTTTCGGCGGGCAATCCCAACAGCGACTGCTGCACCAGCCGATGAAAATATTCCCCTTCTTGCAGGCGCCTTTCATTTTCCAGGGCAGGTTCCATCTCCTCCGCAGGATAATCCAATTGTTTCAGATAGCGCAGAGAGAATCGGCGCGGGCAATCCATATAATCTTGAAGCGAGGATTGACTGAAAACAAAATTCGCAGGAAATTCCAACGGGTCGCGGTGATTGTCCATACCTCAATTTTACTGCCTTTTGCTGCTTGACTGGCTATGTGTAAATCAGTACAATCGCCAACGTTTCACCCATGAACTGGCCTTTTCGCTCACCTATCCGCTCACTGAAGTTGCGCTACAAAGTGGGGCTATTTTTTGTATTCCCAATCATCTTTACCGTTCTTATCGTTTTGGGTTTCAATTACTATCGAGAAAGACAGTTGATTCGCAGCCATCTCAAAGAGACTGCCTTCCAGATCGGGCAAATGGCGCTTGGTGGCCTTCATCATGCTTTCCTGTCCAACGATTCGGCAATGGAAAACACTATCTTGCGGGGGATTGCCCAAAACGAAATTGAACGTATCTGGATTGTGGATTTGAACGCTATCGTTCAGCACAGCAGCGACCTTGCCGATGTGGGGCGACCGCTCAATCAGACCGATCATGGCTGTGTGGAATGTCATCAATACTCGCCCTCCACTCGCCCCCAATATGTCTTTTTGGACCAGCAAGCAAATACCATGCGCGTTAGCATGCCTATCCCCAACGACCCAGCATGTCAGCAATGCCATTCCGCGGCCCTTGCCCATCTGGGCGTATTATTGGTGGATACTTCTATGGCAAAAGCGGAATTGCAACTCAACCAGGATATTTTCTATCTCTCGGCCATTAGCACTATTTTGGTCAGCATCCTGGTTTTGCTGAGCTTTGGCCTGATCCAGGGATTGGTCGTCCGCCGCGTGGAAGTCATTCATGAGGCGCTCACCCGTTTTGGCGCCCAGGACTTCTCCGTCCGCATCCCCCCGCAGTGGCACATTGAAGATGAAATCACCCAATTAGCCCAGCTCTTCAACCAGGTTGCTGCCGAATTCGAGCGCCTGCAAGCGGAGCGACAGGAACGCGAAATGGTGCGCGCCCAAGCCATCGTCGAGGAACGCGAGCGCATTGCCCGCGAACTTCACGATGGGGTGGCGCAATTCCTGGGGTATCTCTCCGCCAAAATCGGGGCCGCTCGTCTGGCGGCGAAAGGCAACAAACCCGTCTTGCTCGATCAGCAATTGAGCCAAATCGAAGAAGCCATTCGCTCCCAGTCCAACGAAGTCCGCTCGGCGATTATTGGCCTGAAGATGGCCACCACTGCCCCTGGCAGGCAGTTTGCCACCAGCGTTCACGAATTCGTACAACAATGCAACCGCCTGGGAGAATTGCAGGTGCGCGTGGAAACAATCGGCGATCTTTCCACTTTCAACCCGGGGAGCGAGGCCCTTTTACAACTCTTCCGCATCCTGCAAGAAGCCATCAGCAACGTTCGCAAACATTCCGGTGCCCAAGAAGCCCTGGTGCGCCTGGAAAAGCGCCCTGGCGAGTTCGTAATGACTATCCGTGACGATGGTGTTGGCTTTGACCCCCTCCTCGCCAGCCTGGAAAGAGGCGGACATTTTGGCTTGCAAATCATGGTTGAGCGGGCGCAGGCGATTGGCGCCCTCATTGAAATCAAATCGGCCCCCCAGCAGGGCACGCAAATCACCGTAACTTTAAAAAATGGAGACTGAGCATGCGCGTTCTGGTTGTGGATGACCATTCCCTTTTTCGCGATGGCATTATCAGCTTACTGGAAGCCGGCGGGCACGAGGTAGTCGGTGAGGCCAGCAACGGCGCCGAAGCCATTAAACAGGCCCTGGCCCTCAACCCAGAACTGGTGCTCATGGACATTCACATGCCCTGGATGAGTGGCCTGGATGCCCTCAAAGAAATCAAAGAAAAACTGCCCACTACGTTCGTGGTGATGCTTACCGTCTCGGAAGATGACGAAAACCTGCTCGAGGCCATTCGCCTGGGGGCAAATGGCTACCTGCTCAAGCAAATTGATGCCGACGAATTCTTCTCGCTGCTGGAACGTCTCCAAACCGGCCAGGCGGCCATCTCCCCAGCCATGGCCACGCGCCTGTTCAAACACCTCCGCCAGCCGCCCTCGACACAACCCGAACCCATCCTCAGCCAGCGAGAAACCGAAATTTTGCGCTTCGTAGCCGCCGGAAAATCCAACCGCGAAATCGCCAGCATCCTCTCGGTGAGCGAAAATACCATCAAATTCCACATCAAAAACATCCTGCAAAAACTGAATGTTGCCAACCGCACCGAAGCGGCGACCCTGGCCATGCAAAAACGCCTTCTCTAGGAAAAAAAGAGGTTCCCTTCGCTACCAGAGATAGCGAACAACCCGGGCGATTCTGAAGCCCAGGCCTTCCCCTCGCGGCGCTTCGCTGCCGGACTTTGAGCCGGGCGCGCCCGCCCAGGGCCGATCTCCCCCTTGGATTGCTCCAAGCCCTCCGTCATTTATCACCAAAAAATCAGAAAACCGTCACAAAGTCACCTACCCGTTGGGGCAGGTGACTTTGTTCGAATTACTACCCTGACGAGAGACCAAGAACTACTCTCTGTGAGATTGTTAATGCAATCTTAAGGATTTATATTCCCGCTGCTTGAATCCGCCTTTTGGTGAAATATTTCACGTGAAAATCGTTGTCTTGCTCTCCGACCCATCCCTCTTAACGCAAGGAATTGTGCTGCGCTTGCGCCATTCCTTCTGCGGACAGGAAATCGAGACGATTGACAGCCATCGTCCCGATTTGCTTGAGGCGCTGATTCAGGTCAACCCGCAAGTCATTATCTTAGATGTGAGCAACAAACCTATCGCCGAAATCTGCCCCTTGCATCGGATTTTTAATGCCCTGCCCAATGTGATTCTGATGGAAATCAACCTCGAAAACTCCCAAATTCAAGTAATCCGCAGTGACCATTACGATGCTGGTGGTTTTACCGATTTGCTCCAACTCATAGAAAGGGTGCGAGCGAATTTTTCCAACACGTTGAACACCTTTCCTCCTCAATAACCATGGCCAACCATTCCCATCATCCTACCCGAATCCTTCTCCTGTCGTTGGCGCTGATCCTCGTACTGAGCGTGGGCCTGGGCGTTGCCACCCGTAGTGCGCGGGCATGGACCGATACATCCCCATCTGCCATTCTCCCCGCCCAAGAGAGCCCGCATGCCAGCGGCGATTGCTTTGCCTGCCATGGAAAAGAAGGATTGCTTGGCCAGTTTAAAAATGGTGAAATGCTCTCCCTCTCCATTACGGAGGGCGATTATCACGACGCCGCCCATTCAAACTGCACCTTTTGTCACGTGGATCAAAAAAGTTATCCCCACAAACAATCCACCATGCAATCCTGTGCGATCTGCCACTGGGAAAAGGCTGGCACCCCTCCCCCTGAAAACGATCTGGTCTTTGCGCTGCCCTATGCCGACAATCGCGCCCTTGCCCTGGAAATCAACAACAACTGCAAACGTTGCCACAAAGAAAAATTTACCGCTATCGCTGCCAGCCAGCACACCAACCGCTTACCAACCGATAGCCGCTTCATGCCGGTTTGTGTAGATTGCCATAACCCTCACAACATCCGGCAAATCAACGATCGTCAGGCCGCGGCTTGGGTGTGTAGTCAGTGTCACCTGGCGGAGTATCTCTCCTACGAAAACTCTGTTCACGGTGCGGCGCTCAAAGCGAAAGACAATCAGGATGTGCCGGATTGTACTACCTGCCATGGCTCCCACGACATTCAAAGCCTGAAAGACCCCAGAACTCGCCTGGATCCCATGACCACCTGCGGCGATTGCCATGCCAACCAGGAGCGCATGGCCCGATATGGCCTGTCAACCGCCGTGCTCGAAACGTACCTGGACGATTTCCACGGGCGCACTGCGTCGCTTGCCGGGCAGGTAGCCCCCAAAGCCGTGGTGACTTGCTACGACTGCCATGGCGTGCACAGTATCCTGTCGCCTGCCGACCCCGATTCCAAAGTCAACCCGCAGCGCTTGCAGGGAACCTGCCAACAGTGTCACCCAAACATTGATGCCACTTTTCCACAAACCTGGCTCAGCCATCGCCAACCTTCTTTGCAAACATTTCCGTTGTTGTTCCTGGTAGAGCGGGGGGGAGCAGTGGCGCTCAACCTGATGCTGGCGTTGTTTGTGCTCTACATTTTGCTCGATTGCCTCTATCGCTTGCGCCTTAAGCGGCTGCGCTAGCGACTCAGATCATCAGACAACTCTCAGGTAAACACAGATGACTGCAAACAACACCCCTCACCGCCCCTTGCCGGTTACGCCAGAAGAAATTACTGCGGCAGTCCGTCGTTTTCTGCCCGATGCCGACGGCACGCGGCGATTGATCCGCTTTTCGACGGCGCAAGTGCTGGAGCATTTTCTCCTGATGCTTGCCTTTGCTATGCTGGCCCTCACGGGCCTGGCGCAGACGTATCACAACAGTCGCCTGGGGGGTGCGGTGATTGCCTTTTTTGGCAGTGTGGAAGCCATGCGCCAGGTGCACCACTCCTGGGCATGGCTTTTAGGCCTGCTGAGCGCTTATCACTTGCTGGCTCATTTTGTTTGGAATGCCCTCTCCCGGCGCGTCTCTTCGATTTGGTTTCAGGCGGACGATTGGCGGAATTTTCGCCAATGGCTGCGCTTCGCCCTCGGATTTTCGGCCGAGCCGGTCTGGTTTGGGCGTTTTACCCTGGCCGAAAAGATCACCTACTGGCTGACGGTGATTCTGTTGCTTGGCCTGGGTGGGAGTGGCCTGGGGCAAGGGTCTTCTTCCTGGCTGGTGCGGATTTTGCCGGCCTGGGCCATTCCGCTGGCTCACATTGTCCACCGCTGGCTGGCGATTGCCGCGGTTTGGCTGGTGGTGTTCTGGCATGGCTACGATGTGCTGGTCCGTCGCCAGAATTGGAGCATCTTCAGTGGGCAAATCTCCCTTGCCGAAATGGAGCAGGATCACCCGGCGGAGATGGAATATCTGCGATTGCTGCTTTCGCTGGCGGAGCAGAAGCAGGAAGCACGCCAGGCGGCCGAACAGGCCGAATCTTTAGCGGAGGCCGCTGGGGTGGAGGCAACGCCCGGGGCGCGGCAGCCGGTTGAGGTTCCCGAAAGCGAGGCGCCTGAGGCGGCTTCTGAACTTGAGGTGGTTGAAAATTCGGCAGAAGAGGAAATTCGGGCATGAGGTTCAAATCCTTGTTCGCTAAATTTCGCTGGCCGCACATTGACCTGGATTTGGGTGTGCCAGGCCAGCGCACGAAATTTTTTAGTGTGTTCGCTGGTTTGGTGGTGTTGGGGTTGGCGCTGGCCGGGGGCGGTGTGAAAGCGTACACTTTCTCAGAGAGCGCCGAGTTTTGCGGCACGCTGTGTCATTCGATGTATCCGCAATATGAGCGCTATCAGTTTTCGGCACACGCACAGGTGGAGTGCGCCGAGTGTCATGTGGGGCCAGGGGCGCAGGCGTTTGTCGAATCCAAGATCGAGGGGTCGCGCCAGCTGGTGTTGACGGTGCTCGGCACGTATTCGCGCCCGATTAAAAGTCCGGTACACAATTTGCGCCCGGCGCGGGAGACTTGCGAGAATTGCCACGCGCCGACGACTTTCAAAGACAATATCGTCAAGGTGATTCGCCGTTACGATAACGATGCGCAAAATACGCCAATTGTTACCACGCTCATTTTGAAGATGGGCGGGGTGAATGCTTTGACCGGTGAAAGTAAGGGGATTCACTGGCACGTCAGCAGCGAGGTGTATTACATCCCGCTGGATGAGCAACGCCAGGTGATCGCCTGGGTGGGTGTTCGGCAGGCGGATGGCTCATTGAAGGAGTATTTTTCGCGCGACCTGGCCGGCATGGGGCAGACTGCTTTTGTTGAGCAAGCCCGCCAGAAAGGGTTGATACGCCGCCTGGATTGCATTGATTGCCATAACCGCGCTGCGCACTATATCCCTTACCCGGAGCAGGCAGTGGATGATGCGATTACCAATGGGCTGATTTCTACGAATTTGCCCTATATTCGCAAGAAGGCGGTGGATTTGCTCAATGCCACGTATGCTTCGAAGGAAGATGCATTTGCTGCCATTGAGAAACTGCGCCGCGAGTATCCGGCGGGGGTGGCGCTGGATCAGGCGATTGAGACGATTGAGCGCCTGTACACGGCGACCAATTTTCCCGATATGAAACTGAACTGGAAGACTAACCCAAACAATGAGCGTCACACGCCGACAGCGGGTTGCTTCCGCTGCCATGATGGCAATCATGTTTCGGTGGGGAAGAGTGGGCTGGAAGAGACGATTCGTGTGGCGTGCAATTTGTGCCATACCGTGCCGATTGTCGGCCGGGGTGATGAAACGCTGGTCGAGGCGCCGGTGATTGTGGGCAGCGCGCCAGCCAACCATCAATCTTTCCGCTGGACGATTGAACATCGTTCGATCACGGATGCGGAAAAGCAGGAGTGCTACAACTGCCATGGGCAGGCTTTCTGTAACAATGGCGCTTGCCACAACCTTTCTCATCCGGCGGATATGGCTTTTACGCACCCGCAGGAGTATCAGGCGCGCGGAGGGCAGGTTTGCTATACCTGCCATCAAAATGTGACTTGCACGCGCTGTCACCCTGCTGGCATTTTCAAACTTCCTTAGCGTTTTTCAGAAAGGATGGAGAACCATGCAAGCGATCAAAAAATTGGTGGATTTTCTGCAGAATAAGTTTTTCGCGGATACGTATCAGCTTCAGCGAATTGTCTTCTGGTTGGCGTTGGCACTGGTCTTGGCCGTAGTGAGCTTTGGTGGGTATTACTATGCCGATCGCTACCATCGCAGCCAGATGCCGGTTGCCCAACAAACGCTGGCGCAGGCCGAACAGGCAGTGCGCGACGATCCCCAAAATGTGGATAAGCGCCTGGCCCTGGCAGAGGCTTTCATGCTGAATGGGCGCTGGAATGACGCAATTGCTCAGGCCCTCGAAGTTCAAAAGGCCAAGCCAGATGATTTGCGTGTGGTCTTTGTGCTGGGCATTTCCTACGCAAACGGCGATCAATGTCAGCAGGCGATTGAGCCGTTGACACAATACGCCGAAAAATTGAAAGATGCCGACATGCTCGGCCTCAACAAGCAATATCAAGCGGCATTGTATTACCTGGGTGATTGCTATCTGCGCCTTGGTCAGCCGGATAAGGCGATTCAGCCCCTGGTCGCGGATGTCAACCTCAGTCTGACGGATGCCGATGCGATTTACAAACTTGGTCTGGCTTACGCCGGTGTGCAGAATTACAAAGATGCTTTGGCTTCATTCCATCGGGCGGCTGTCTTCGTACCCGATTTCACCGAGGCCTATCAGGCTATGGCTCTGGCGTATGAGGCAATCCATGAACCGGTCAAGGCGCGTTACGCCCGGGCGATGGTGGCCTATTCGCAGAAGGATTATGGAACAGCCTATGCTTCCTTGACCGAAGTTGTAAAGGAAATTCCCCAGTTTGCCCCCGCCTTTACTGGTCTTGGCCTGACCTGCGAAGCGCAGAACAACCTGCAATGTGCGCTGGATGCTTACAAGGCTGCCTCCCAATTGGAGCCGACCGACTTTACCGCCAATCAGGGCATTCTGCGCGTGGAAGCCGCCCTGAAGAAATAAACAGGTGAAATTATGACCGCTTCTGAACCTCAAGAGATTCGTAACGAAATCAATCCCTCTTTGCAAGATGAGCAAGACGACCGCAAACGACGTTTGCTGTTGCTCCTCCTGCTTTTATTGTTGCTGTTGTTGTGCTGCACTGGCTTTTTGATTGTGCGTTACCTGCTCAAGCCACAGCCTCTGCCAGAACTGATTCCGGTAGTGGAAAACATTGATTACCCGCCTCATTACCTGTACATGATCACTGGTGTAGATCAACCGGTGGGGGTGGCCCTTTCCCCCGATGGAGAACGTCTCTATGTCTCCGAAATGGGCGGACAGCGCCTGGTGAAAATGTTCGACCGCCAGGGCAAATTAATCGGCGAATTCGCTCCGCCGGGAACGAATCCCAGCAATCGCGAGCCGAAGTACCTGGCCGTGGAGAAAAGTGGACGCGTCTTCCTCGTCGATCGCACGGCAAACGCTATCTTTATTTTTGACCCCAACGGGCAGCCCCTCGACGCTATCATCGCCCCCGACATGACCGTTTCGAAACTGCTGAAAGAGACCCTGGGCGAGATTCCCGCGGGCACTACTTTCCGTCTGGATGGTCTGAATCACCTCTTGTATTACACCTTGCCCGGTCAGGCAGAACAAAGCGTGAAACTGAAGGCGATCGCCGTCCCGTGGGCGCCGCTGGGCATCCGCTTTGATGCTCAGGGAAACCTGCTCTACACCGACATCACCGCCGAGAGCCATACGGCCAACATTATCCCGGCAGAAAGCCTGCAAGGCTCTCTGGCAGAATTCGCGCCAACGATTTTGACCTTCGGTGAGCGCGGCACAGAGGCCGGGCAGTTTACCTTCCCGCAGACGGTCATCACCGATAGCCAGGGGCGCTACTACATCTCAGATGGGAACAACTACCGCATTTCGATGTGGGATGCCAATCGCCAATACCTGCGCTTCTTTGGTTTTGGCTCTACCGAAAGCGGCCTGAACTTGCCGCGCGGCATGTGGGTGGATCAGAAAGATCGCTTGTTTGTGTCCGATGCGGTCGGTTCGATGATCCGTGTCTACCGAATATCCGGGGAAGAACCGCAATTCCTGTACACCTTTGGTGAGTTTGGGGTTGCCGAAGGACAGTTCAACTATCCCATGGATATCGTGGTTGATGAAACTGGGCGGTTGTATATCGCAGATCGCGAGAATAACCGTATTCAGGTTTGGTCTTACTAAAGGCACAGGAGGTGAGAAGAAAAATCAGTCCAACCCATCATTTTGTACCCTGTTTGTAAGGAGAATGTGCCAATGAAGAAACTTCTTTTCGCTGCCATCCTTGGCATCCTGTTCGTGGCCGCCCTTGCGACGACGGTCATGGCAGACAATGGCCCTCACGGTGGCTTCACGGCCACTACCGATGCTTGCGCTAGCTGCCACCGCGCCCACACCGCTCGTTCGTCCGATGGCTACCTGTTGGTGGCCTCCGACGTAGAAGCCCTGTGCTTCTCCTGCCACGACGGTACCGGCGCCTACACCAATGTGGTGGATGGTTACTACGACAACACGACCGCCAAAGACCCCACCTTCAACGGTGGCCCGCTGCAAGGGGATCCTGGTGAGCCGCTCTTCGGCGGTGGCTTCGTCAACACCCGCGCCATGCACACCTGGACCGGCAAAAATGCCTATGATGCCACTGTTACCCTCACGGCTGCTCCTGTGACCTCCACTCACGATGTCAGTGGCACAGCCACCGGCACTGTTTGGGGTTCGGGTGACATCAACACCGGTAACGGCGGCACGTTGGCCGGCGGCGCGACCCTGGAATGCACCTCCTGCCATGATCCGCATGGCAACGCTGGCCGCACCGGCGGCGTCCACACTGGCGCCCCCACGGCATCCTACCGCATTCTGCGCTTCCAACCCGTTGGCTCCAATGGCTTTGAGACCACCGGCCCTTCCGCGGCTTACTTCGTCTCCGCTGGCGTGACCGAATCCGGTACCCTGGGTGGTGTGTACATCGCCGACGTGGCGACCAAGTGGTACACCCCCAACACCAACGTGACCATTGATCCCTCGGTTGCCGCCTATCGCTCCCGCTACGACAGCGCTGCTGGCGCGCAGACCCCCTACCAGGCCTACATCCAGGGCCTCGGTGACTGGGCTGGCCGTACCTACGTCTATCAGCGCCCCGCCTTCCAGGCTGGACGCACGGGCAACAACCCCAACTACACCTACGTCTCCTGCCCGGATCCGGTCACGGGTTTGCCTACTGGCCCGAACACCCCGCCGACCAATGGAACCGATGCCGGCTTCAATACCACCGCTTGTGGGGCTAACTTGCCTGCTGGCTCGATCTGGAACAACACTGTGCCGATGCAAAAACTCGGCCTGTGGTGCGCTACCTGCCATGATCGCTACCTGGCCACCAACGCCCGCACCACCGACTCCGGCGATGCCACCTTTATGTTCCGTCACACCTCCTCTGGCGGTGGTGTCGGCTCTTGCGTGGTTTGCCACGCCGCTCACGGAACCTCGGCCGCTATGACCACCAACCTGGCCCAGAATGCTACCCTCAACCCTGGCTCCAGCGACCTGCTAAAGTACGACAACCGTTCCATTTGCGCCGATTGCCATGGGACCTCGGTCAACTTCTGGACCAACCCCAGCGATGTGGTCTATCCCTAATCTTGTAAGACCAAACGCCCAGTAAAAAGGAGGCTGCCCTGCAGCAGCCTCCCGAACGGAGTAGCCGCCATGATGTTTCTCACCTCATCAAATTGCCTTGCCATCGCCTGTGGCCGGACTGACCGCAGCGACCATGGCGGCTACTCCCTGATTTTAGCGGATATTGCATGAACCGTAGTACGCAGTTCCTCCTCTCGAAACTTGCCAATTTCAGCAGGTGGCTTGTCCTGCCTGCTCTGTTGCTTTTCTCCCTTTTCACTGCCCCGGCTCAAGCAAGCGGCTTCCTGGGAGATCTTTTTACCCCTACCTTCACTCCCACCCCGCGCTCAGAAGCCGGCTGGCTCGATCGGCCTGCCAGCCCGGCCGAACTGGCCTCCAGCCGTTCTCTCTCCCTTTTGGCCGGAAAATTTATTCACTACGGCCTGATAGACGCCTCCTCCTGTCCCGATGGGGGGATGCTCAAAAATGGCGCCGCCAGCCCCTGCGGCGAACGGCTTGCCCGCAACGCGGTGATCCTCTGGCAAAATCAATTTGACGACACCATCTACGCTGCCGCCCTCCAAAACGGCGTTCCACCGTACTTATTGAAAAACATTATTGCGCAAGAAAGCCAATTTTGGCCCTCCAGCCATCCCACCGCTTATGGCTACTCGGAATATGGCCTGGCACACATCACCACCATGGGGGCCGATACCCTCCTGCGCTGGAATTCATCCTTCGCCACCCCTTTCTGCAAACAAATTCTCAGCCCCGAAACCTGCAAAAAATCTTACATTGACCTTCCCCCTGGTCAGCAAGCCATCCTGCGGGGCGCTGTCATCCAACAACTCAGCGCCGATTGCTCCAACTGCCCGGCAGCGATCGACCTGCAACGTGCCCGCCAGAGCATTTTCATCATCGCCGCCACCCTCAAAGCGAGCTTCAACCACGCCCAGGCGGTCCTCAGTGGCCTTGCCGGTCTCAACCCCACTCGTATCGAAGGCAGCGACCTCTGGCGATTTGCCGTCGTCGGCTACAATGCTGGCCCGGGCTGCCTCACCAACGCCATCAACAACGCCCAAAACCAAAACCTTCCTCTTTCCTGGAAAAACGTCTCCCAGGCGCTCGAACAAGGCTGTGCTACCGCTCGCGAGTATGTCAACGGCGTAACCTGGGTAGACCTGGCCTCCCCTCAGGAACTGGCCGAAGCCGCTACCGATACCAGCAAAGCCGCCATGTTGATCGCCGCCAGCAACGGCCTGTTCACCCCCACCCCCTCGGCCACCTTGACCCCAACCCCCGAAGCCGGAACACCCACCCCTGACGCCTCCCTCACCCCTGCTCCGCATGTGGATGACCCCACCCCCGCGGCGACCGCCACCCCTTCGGCCGAATCCACTCCCGATGCGACTCAAACCCCTCAAACGACGCCTCCTACCCCGACCGCGGCGGCTTCCCCCACCCCGGCCCTTCCCACCCCCCCGGCGCCGCCCTCCCCAGCAGGCGAAACCACTGAAGTGCTCGTCCGCTTCAAAGAATTTGTCCCCTCCTTTCT
>DAOUAN010000107.1:0-11429 GCA_034433385.1 Anaerolineales bacterium
CGCCCCGGCCAACACCGCCGCCCCGACTCCATTTTGGGGCAGGCTGGCTACTACATGATGGACCTCAGCGCGCCGATCACTGCCGGCACTTACACCGCCGCCCTAAGCGCCGCCCATTGCGCCCTTTCGGCGGGCAAAGCCGTGCTGGAGGGTGAACGCGCTGCCTTTGCTCTGTGTCGCCCGCCAGGGCATCATGCAGGCAAATCCTATTGCGGCGGCTATTGCTATCTCAACAATGCCGCCATTACCGCCAATTGGTTATGCGCAAATGGCAAAGTCGCCATTCTGGACATTGACTATCATGCTGGCAACGGCACGCAAGAGATCTTCTACGACCGCGCCGACGTGCTGACCCTTTCCATCCACGCCAACCCGGCACAAGAATACCCCTACTTTTCGGGTTACGCCGATGAGCAAGGAAATGCCGCCGGGCTGGGCTATCATCGCAACTTCCCCCTGCCGATGGGTACCGGCGATGCCGCCTACCTGGAAACACTCAACAAAGCCCTCCACTTGCTTACCGATTTCGCCCCGCGCTTCCTGGTGCTCTCGCTGGGAATGGATAGCTACCGTGAAGACCCGTTGGGAAAATTCGACATCACCACGCAAGGCATTCAGCAGATCGCCCGCCGCATTGCCGATCTGCGCCTCCCCACTGTCCTTGTGCTGGAGGGCGGCTATCATACCGCCGCCTTGGGAAAAAACGTAACCACATTTTTGGAGGCGTTTTTGTAGCCCCGCGGGCATTCAACACAAAAAAAGCGGGATGCGCTCCTGAGCACATCCCGCTTTTCTTTCATCTCCGGCTTACTTCTCTTCCGCAATTGATACGCCACTATACTTCAACGCCGCATGTGCGGCAGCCAGGCGAGCCACCGGCACGCGGAACGGCGAACAAGAGACGTAATGGTTGCCAATCAGGTGACACCATTCAATCGACTCCGGATCACCACCGTGTTCACCACAAATGCCCACTTCCAGGTCTGGACGGGTCTGGCGGCCTTCCTCGATAGCCATCTTCATCAGCCGGCCCACACCATCCCGATCCAACGTCTGGAACGGATTCTTGGGCAGGATGCCTTGCTCCACATAGGTCACCAGGAAATTGCGCTCGGCATCATCCCGGCTGTAGCCAAAGGTCATCTGGGTCAGGTCATTTGTGCCGAAGGAGAAGAATTGCGCCAGTTTGGCAATCTCACCGGCCGTCAGTGCGGCGCGCGGAATTTCAATCATCGTACCAAACTTGTAGGCGAACTTCACACCCTTCTCTTCCATCACCGTTTTGGCGATGCGCTCCAGGCGAGGCTGAATCCACTCCAGTTCCTTTACCGTGCCGGTCAGAGGGATCATCACTTCGGGCTTGACCACAATGCCGCGCTGGGTACAATCGGCGGCCGCCTCAAAGATCGCCCGCACCTGCATTTCCACGATCTCCGGCATGACAATGCTCAAGCGAACGCCGCGCAGCCCCATCATCGGGTTGGATTCGTGCATGTTCTTGACAGCGTGCAACAATTTTTCTTTCTCGGCCAACCCTGCCGTCTCACCTTTGACGCGCATGGTAATGACTTCTTCAAGAAGCGCCTCTTCGGAGGGCATAAACTCATGCAGCGGCGGGTCAATCAGGCGGATGATCACCGGATAGCCATCCATCGCCTCGAACAAACCAGTGAAGTCCGCTCGCTGGTAAGGAAGCAGCTCGTTCAACGCCGCCGTGCGCTCTTCGCTCGTCTCCGCCAGGATCATCCGCTGAACGATAGGCAAGCGTTCCGGCTCAAAGAACATGTGCTCGGTACGGCACAGACCAATTCCCACCGCACCATAGGCGCGGGCGCGACGCGCATCCTTCGGGTAATCGGCATTGGCCCACACCTGCAAACCGCGGGTTGGCCAGCCCTTTGGCGCCTTGCGAATCCCTTTGCGTGCCGCAATCTCATCCGCCCATTTGAGCAGGGTCATCAGCTCGGTCTGCTCTTCCAGAGAAGGCGCCGTGGTCGGAATCTTGCCCAGGAACACCTGACCGGTCGTTCCATCAACGGAAATCCATTCCCCTTCTTTCACCACCTTGCCGTCCACACTCATCTGGCGCTGTTCCAAATCGATCTTAATCGCCGAAGCGCCTACCACACAGGGAATACCAAACTGACGCGCCACGACGGCAGCGTGTGAAGTCGCCCCGCCTTCGCTGGTCAGCACACCGCGTGCTGCGATCATGCCATGCACATCATCGGGCTTGGTGAACGGACGCACCATAATCACATCCTGGTGCTGTTCCTTCGCCATCTTCTCGGCAGTATCGGCATCGAAGTACACCTGTCCGACCGCCGCGCCCGGGGAAGCATTTACGCCCTTCGCGTACAGGCGACCGTCTTTTTCGGCCTCCTTGATGGCTTTCTCATCAAATTGCGGGTGCAGCAAAGCATCCACATCTTCCGGCCGGATGCGCAGCACGGCTTCTTCTTTGGTAATCAACTTCTCATTCGCCATATCCACAGCGATCTTGACCGCCGCCTTGGCAGTGCGTTTCCCATTGCGCGTTTGCAGCATCCACAGTTTGCCGCGCTCAATGGTGAATTCCACATCCTGCATATCTTTGTAGTGCTTCTCCAGCTTGGCGGCAATACTCATAAACTGCTTATAGACCTTGGGCATGGTCTCGGCCAACTTTTCGATCGGCTCTGTGTTGCGGATGCCGGCCACCACATCCTCGCCCTGCGCGTTGAGCAGATAATCGCCCAACATCTTCTTCTCGCCGGTCGAAGGATCGCGGGTGAAAGCCACACCCGTCCCCGAATCGAAGCCCATGTTACCGAAGACCATCGTCACGATGTTCACCGCCGTGCCCAGGTCATCCGAAATGCCGGTGGCGCGGCGATAATCCACCGCTCGCTTCCCATTCCAGGATTCAAACACCGCCTTGGTCGCCAGTTCCAGCTGCTTGTACACATCCTGCGGGAAGTCCTCACCGACGTGCTTCTTGAAAATTTGCTTATACATCTCGGTGAGCGCCTTCCAATCTTCGGCAGTCATCTCGGTATCCAGTTTATACCCCTTCTGGGCCTTGTACTCCGCAAACGGCTCTTCAAAGACCTCATCGGGCAGGTTGAACACCGTCGTGCCGAACATCTCTACCAGGCGACGATAGGAATCCCAGGCAAAGCGCGGGTTGTCGGTCAGCTTCGCCAGTCCTTCCACTACCTGATCGTTCAAACCGATGTTCAAAATCGTGTTCATCATGCCCGGCATAGAAAACTTAGCGCCGGAGCGGCAGGAAACCAATAGCGGATTCTTCGGATCACCAAATTTCTTGCCAGTCGCCTTCTCGATCTTCTTCAGCGCAGCAAGTTCCTGCTCCCACATCCCAGGCGGGAATTTCCCGCTCTTGCGATAAGCGTTACATGCCTCAGTGGTCACAGTAAAACCGGGAGGCACCGGCACGCCGGCGCGCATCATATCCGCCAGGCCAGAACCTTTCCCGCCTAACAGCGCACGCACGCCCTCCCACGAACCCGCATACTTTTCGGCTTTGTCCACTTCTTCAAACAAATAGACCCATTTCTTTTCGGTCGCCTTTTTTGTTGCCGTGCGCTTCTTTGCAGTCGCAGCGACTGCTGTACCATTCTTTGCTGTTACAGCCATATTAACCTCCAAATTGGATAAAAAATTGCAAATAACCTGGTGTAGTTTACCATAAAGCCAAATGATTACAAATGACAAAAATCACAAGAACGGACTTCATTCTGTAAATAACCTGCAAGGATAAAAACGCCTTAAATCAAGCATAATTGAGCCAGGTAAAACTATGGCGCTTACTGTATTAACAATCGACGACGACACCGCAATCACCGAACTCTTCTCCATTCTTCTCCGCACCTACGGCTTCGAAGTGCTCACGGCCAATAGCGGCAAAGAAGGGATTCAACTTGTTCGCGAAAAATCTCCCCGCCTGGTGCTGCTCGACTTGATGATGCCCGGGATGAATGGCTGGGAGGTCTGCAAAGCCATTCGCTCCTTCAGCAACGTCCCCATCATCATCCTCTCCGCTCTCGACGATCCTCGCATGGTCGCCAGCGCCCTGGATGCCGGCGCCGACGACTACCTGGTCAAACCCGTGCCGAGCGGCGTGGTCATTGCGCACATGAAAAAACTGATTCGGCGGACCGGCGGATTCACCGCCACCCCCGAAGCGACTGTGCCCCTCTCCAAACCGGGGACTCAACCCTTAGGCCGCTAACCCCTGCGCTTCAAACCGGACCTTGAACCTGGTCCCGTTATCGAAGCCGCTCCAACCCCAAAATTTTGCCCGTCTCCACTCGGTGACGGGCAATCGTTGTTTCTCTATCCTGATGTTCATTGCGCCAGGAAGCGCAATGCCTCGGCCGTTTTCTCCGGCGCTTCCAACATCGGCATATGCCCCCCACCCGCCAGCTCCACAAAATGCGCCGTTGGCAACATCGCCTTGACCTCGCGCGCCCGCTCCACTGGGATGAGCGCATCGGCATTCCCATGTACCAGCACCAGGGGGAAACTAAAAGTAGGCAAAAGCGGGCTGGAATCTTCACGCTCGGCCATCGCCTTCAGCGCACCCACAATCCCAGCCACCGATTGGCCACCGATTAACTGAGCCAATGCCGGCTGCAATGACTTTAGCGGCGTAAGCTTTTGCGCCATCTCACTGACCACACCGGCACCCTGTTCGGCCACCTGCGCCGCCTGAGCATAACGCCCCTCCCGCCGCTCAGGTGTATCAGCCAGCACCTGCGAGGAGATCAGCGCCAGCCCGCTCACCCGTTCCGGGAAGAGCCGGGCAAAAGCCAACGCAACGTAGCCGCCCATGGAATGTCCCGCCAGCGCCGCTCGCGGAATCCCCAGATGATCCAGCAACCCGGCCAAATCGGCCGCCATGTCATACATCGTATAGGCCGTGCTCACCGTGCTGGATTCGCCAAAGCCGCGCAAATCGGGCAAGATCAGGTCAAAGGCATCTTCCAGGCGAGCTGCCACTTCTTCCCAAATTCTATGATCGAGGGGATAACCATGTATCAACACCAAAGGCTTGCCCTGCCCGCGGCGCTCATATGCCAGCGAAATCCCATTGACTGTTACCTTCTCCATCTGCCACCTCCTCGGAATTAAACCGGGCCAACACTTTAGCGCCAGTTGACCAGCACTTTCAGCTTGCTGCCCAATTTAGAATAATAATACACGAAACCGTTGTCGCGGCCAAACTCAAAAACGCGGCGGGTGATGTCCACATCGGCCTTGCAATACTCAGCCACTTTCTCCAGTTCGCCGGCGCGAAACCACTCCACCGCCTGCAAGCCGTCGGCCGTCTTCGTCGTGCCCAGGCAGGCCCGCGCCACCGAATCCAGGCCAATGCGAAAGCCCAGGGCACGGGTCAGATCTTCCAGCATATCCAGCGAGCGATAAGCACGGAAGTTTTCAGCAGGAGCATAGGGCTGCAACACCTGAAAGTCGAAGTTCTTGATATTGAAGCCAATCACTTTATCGGCGGCCTTCAATTCAGCAATCAATTTCTGAGCGTCCTTTTCCCAATACACCGCAAAATCGTTGCGCTCCGTGGAATAAGTCACCGCACAGGCCAGGCGCAGCTGAGCAATGTTGTTGCGCCCACCTACCTCCTCAAAAATTTTTTGGGTTTCCAAATCGAAAAAGACGTAATTCATCTCTCAACCTGCCTGTTCAGAATGATTTTGCTGGTAATCGGCCAGCCATTGGCGCGCAAATTGGAGCGCTTCTTCGCGGGAGGTCACTTTGCCAGCCGCCTGCTCCTCGCGAATGGCCTCCAACAACAACCCAACCAGCGGCCCAGCAGGCAAACCAAACTCTTTCATGACGACATGGCCATCCAGCAAACGGGGCGGAGCGACCACTTCCGCCGGTCGTTCCCAATAATTTTCAAGCAACAGGCGCGCCACCGCCAGCGCCGCAGACCAGGTTTGTTGGGTAAGGGTGGTATCGTAGGTGGCACGCAAATCGGCCAGTCCCAACAAAATCAGGTCCACGCCGGCTTCGCCACTATCGCGGAAGAAACGGTAAATGGCCTTGCGCGAGGGCAATTTGCCCTCGCCTTCCATGCGGCTGGTGAAAAAGTGAAAGCGCATGTGATTTTTGACAATCACTTGAATACGCTGAATTTCATCGTTGCTCAAGTGAAGAGCGCGAGCGCGCTCGGCACTGATCTCGGCGCCCTGCTCATCGTGCCCCCAAAAGCGAATGCGGCCATTTTCATCCAGGCTACGGGTGAGGGGCTTGGCAACGTCATGATACAGGGCGGCAAAGAAGAGCAGGGCACGCAGCGAGCGATCTGGAGTGAACCCCTGGGCAAAATGGCGAGCAAACGGCTCGCGGTAACGCCCCAGGTGTAACGAGAACAGGCCGGTAAACAGATCTCCGCCGCCCTCTTCATCGGGGACAACGGCCAGAGTAGCGAGAATGGCCTCCAGGTGGCGCAGCAGCGCCAGTGTATGCGTCCAGACATCGTACACGTGGGGCGCAGGCTGTTCAACGCCTTTGAGGGCAGGCAACTCGGGCAGAAAATAGGGTAAAGTGCCCAGCAAAGCCAGGGCGCGCAGCGCCAGATCGGGCTTGGGACCGGATAAGATTTTGAACAACTCGTCGCGCAAACGTTCCGCCGAGGCACGCTCCAGCAGAGCCGCAGATTCTTTCATCCAGGTGCGCGTTTGCGGGTCGATCTGGAAATTGAGCATGGCGGCCAGGCGAACTGCGCGCAAAATGCGGATGGGATCGTCCTGAAAGGCGGTTGGCGCACAGGCGCGCAACCGTTTGGCACGCAGATCGGCCCCGCCGCCCAGTGGATCGATGATCTTTTCACCCTGCAAATCACAGGCCATGGCATTGATGGTGAAGTCGCGGCCGCGCAAATCGGCCTCCAGGTTAGGGCCGCGATAGGCCGCAAAATCCAGAAAGGTGCGGCGGCCGTTTTCATCGTTGACGATGACGCGCGCTGTGTGGCGTTCCTCGTCAAGGATGAGAAAATCGCCCCGCAGGGCGTTGGCCACGCTTCGGGCGAGGGGAATGCCTGGGGCGGGCACGGCAAAATCGAGGTCCGGTGCGAGGCGCCCCAGCAGGAGATCGCGCACGGAGCCGCCGACCAGGTAAATTTCCTGATCGGGGGGAAGCGCCTGACGAATCCTTTCAACAAGGGGGGGCAGGTTCAACATGAGGGGAATGTAGTGAATTTCGGCTTTTTCTTTTGGACGAATCAAACGAGCAGCGCGTTCTGCCTGTTCTCGCGTTTCGGCCTGAGCAATAATGCGCCCATTCAGGCGGGCAACCCAACGCCCGGCGTAGGCGAGATCGGCAGGCGGCAGGGGCTTGGGCATAGCAGCGATTCAGGCGGGCGGTTTATACTTCTCCAGGTCTACCACGCCCACGAAGGGGAGGTTCCGATAATATTCGTCGAGATCGAGGCCGTAGCCAAAGACAAATTTGTTGGGGATGGAAAAGCCGCGATAGTGGATGGGAACAACGGCTTCGCGGCGCTCGGCTTTGTCTAACAGGGCACAGACTTTCAGGCTGGCCGGTTGACGCGTCTCCAGCATTTGCAAAACGGCAGCGATGGTGTGCCCGCTATCAATGATGTCTTCGACCAGGAGGACATCTTTGCCATGAATATCGGTTTGCAGGTCGAGGGTCACCCGCGCCGATCCACTGGATTGGCGAGCGCCAACGCCGTAGGAGGAGACGGCCATGAAGTCCATCATGTGCGGGACGGTGATCTGGCGGCTGAGGTCCACCATGAAGGGCACGCCGCCGCGCAGGATACAAATGAGCAGGAGATTCTCGCTATGGGCGTAATCGGCGCTGATTTCGGCGCCCAGCTCACGGATGCGTTTTTGGAGGGTTTCGCTATCGATCAGAATTTCGGCAAGTACTTCTTGATAATCTTGCATTTTCGCCTCTTATTTCGGGTCTCGCGGCACTTCGTGGTGACGGCGGCAGCGCGCTTCGTATAATTCAGCAGCCCCCACGATAACCACCGGGTCATCATAACGGGCGGGTTTGCCATTGACCAGGCGCTGAGTGCGCGAGGCTTCTTCACCACAGACCATGCAGATGGCGTGGAGTTTGTCCACTTTTTCAGCTTTGGCCATCAGAGTGGGCATAGGGCCAAACGGTTCGCCGCGGAAGTCCATATCCAGCCCCGCCAGGATGACGCGCACGCCGTGTTCGGCCAGCTCCTGGGCCACATCCACGATTTCGGCATCGAAAAATTGGGCTTCGTCCACACCCACGACGGTGGTATCCGCCTCCAGGCGGGCACGGATGTCGGCGGCGCGTTCGACCGGGATGGCATCGAAATGGTTGCCCGCGTGAGAGGTCACTTTTTCGAGGGCATAGCGCACGTCAACGGCGGGCTTGAAGACCTGTACTTTCTGACGGGCGATGCGGGCGCGCACCAGGCGGCGGATTAACTCATCGGTCTTGCCGCTGAACATCGAACCACAAATGACTTCGATTGTGCCATGTATGTGCTTCATCGTTGAAAATTTTCCTTTTTTGAAACGGTGGTCGCAATCTACCTTGCCATGTCAGCGCCATCCGCCCGGAAACTCAAGTTTCGGGCTACTGCACACCAGGTCGGCCTTCGCCGACCAGAGAACCGGCTCAGGGATGATTGGCTCAGTTCACAGTGCGCCATGGGGTATCACCGGCCATGGCAAGTCATTCCTAAAGAACAGCAGAAAGAGATGTTGAATAAAAACAGGCAGATGCATTTGGCATCTGCCTGTAAGTTTACCTGAGAATAGCGCGGCTGAAAATCCTACGCCGAGGCAGCCTGGGGAATTTCATATCCCAAAGCGCGCAGTTTCTTCTTGGCAGCCGTCAGCGAAGACTGACCGAAACCGGCGATGGCCAGCAGGGCGGCGTCACCGCCTTCGGCCATTTTCTCGAGGAACTGTCCCACGGTTTCAATGCCGGCCTTTTTGAGGGCATCCACCGCGCGGGGGCTGAGCTCCAGATCAGACATAGGGCGTGCCGGCGATTTGCGGGCTTCCTCGCGGGCCTTTTGCTGCTCCACATAAGCCTGGCGGGCAGAAAGTTTCTTGTAAAAGCGATCCACCTGCCCCTCAATGTCAATGATGCGTTGCGATTCACCGCTAAAGAAGGGGTGACACTTAGAGCAGACGTCCACGCGCAGTTCTTTTTTGGTCGAGCCGGTCGTCCAGGTATTGCCGCAAGAAGCGCAAACCACGCGAGCATCCGGGTAATAAGTAGGGTGAATTCCAACCTTCATGTTATTCCTCCGCCGGAATGACGTTTACGCGTTTGCGGCCATGGACAATATCGAAGAACACCACACCATCCGCGGTGGCAAACAGAGTATCGTCTTTACCAGCCATCACGTTCAAACCGGGTTTGATCTTGGTACCACGCTGGCGAACCAGGATATTGCCCGCCAGCACAAACTGCCCAGCATAACGCTTGACGCCCAGGCGCTGGGCATTGCTATCGCGTCCATTGCGGCTTGAGCCGCCACCTTTTTTGTGTGCCATTTCTACCTCACACTATTTCTTAGTAGTAGATTTCTTCGCAGACGATTTCGCCGCTGCCGGTTCTTTCGCGGCGCCCTTGCTCGCTTCTTTCTTGGGACCTTTGGTCTGCTTACCGGCCTTTGGCGTTTCTTCTGCTTGCGGTTCGCTCTCGCTTACCACCGTCTCCGCCTTCGCTACCTTGCGCTCTTCACCGGCCTTGCCAATGAAATCCACCAGCAAACGCGTATATTGCTGCCGGTGACCGGTCTTGACGCGGATACGTTTCTTCGGGCTATATTTGAAGGAAACAACTTTGGGGCCCTTGACGTGATCTACCACCGTGGCTTTCACTTGAAAATCGCTCACGGTGGGGGTGCCCACGAACACATCCTCGCCATCGGCGACGAGCAGGACACGTTCCAGGTCAACTTGGGCACCTGCTTCTACGGGAAGGCGATCCACTTCAATGGTACCGCCTTCGACGGCGCGATATTGCTTGCCGCCACTTTCTACAATTGCGAATCTCATCCTTTACACTCCAGTCATCACTTCGCCACGCGCCTGCGGGAACCGAAATCCTTCGCCGACGAGCGGGGAAGCTGGGGATACATGCAATCGCCCCAGCGCTCTTCAGCCGGGGCAGAAGCGGACGATATTATACAAGGAGGAGGCTTAACTGTCAACGAATTTGTGCGGTGACCAGCAACTCCAAATCGAACCTCACGTCCATGCGGGATAAAACCCATCTGAAAATTCGCCCGAATTGGGTTGTCATGGTGAGAGGGCGTTTTTCCGTCGAAACAACCTCCCGGCAGGCTAGCCTGACCTTTGTGCAACGGACAGACAAAGCATGAAAAACGACCTCCGGGACGAGATTTTGCACGTACCATTTCCCTGCTTGCCCCCCCTGCCCCTCCCGTCCGTGAACCCAGGCAGTGTAACGTTCCTCTCTCGGACGGGGGCAGGGATGGGGTGTTTGAAGCACCGGACGGGACAAGAGCAGGTCTGCTGGACTAGCCAAACTGCGTCCGGCGGGATAAATCCCTGCCTTAGTTCGTGAAAATCGGTTGAAACCGACTGGTTGGACAGACCGAAAGGCTTTTGGCTTCCAGCCCGCAGAAACCGGTAAAAAGCCTCAAAGAATGACGAATAAACAGGCCTTGAGAAGGCCGTGATTTGCATCCCTGGCGAGATCGCCTGGCGCGACAATTTTGCTCCCGATTGGGAAGTGCCGGAAACTCAGTACAAAAAGGTTGATTCACGACAAAACTTGTTCTATACTAAAAAACATCAGGAAAGGAATTCCTATGTTAGAGCGACGAAGAGGAAAACGGCGACGCTTTACTTACTACATGCGCGTGGTGGACGATATTTCCCTCCAACTAATCGGCTATCTTTCTGATATCAGCGTAGATGGCTTTCGGTTGGACTGCCAGAAAGAATTGCCGCTCAACCGCGATTACCGCTTGCGTCTCGACCTGACCAGCGATGTCGCCAACAAAGCATCCATGTCTTTCATCGCTCGGACAAAATGGTGTCACCAAGATCGCCTCGACCCTCTGGTATATAACGTCGGCTTTGAGTTGATTCATATTTCCCCGGCAGATGCCGAAATCTTTCAACGCATCTATGAAAAATACGGCTCACCGGATGAAAAAAAGAGCCTGTTTTAACGTTTCGTTGGTTAGGCTATGGTGTGAGCGAAGTGACGGCCTGCCGGACGATCCAGAAAGCAGAAGATGGGCTGATGAAATCAGGCGAGTTTCGCCATCTGGGTGCGCTAAAAAGTTGTTAGTCAGGTGTGAGCGGTGGATGGATGCTCATTTCGCCAGTGCCTTGAGAGATGACGCTGTGGGCGAAAAACGCCGTTTTGTGTCATTGCGAGCCGCCAAAGGCGGCGACCTGTGC
>DAOUAN010000108.1:0-9536 GCA_034433385.1 Anaerolineales bacterium
CACAATAGAGCGCTCCAAAGCAATGGTCGCATCCAGGTGGGTGAAGGTAGCGACCGGCGCCGGGTCGGAATAGTCATCCGCCGGCACATAGACGGCCTGCATGGAGGTAATCGAGCCGGTGCGAGTGGACGTAATGCGCTCTTGCAATTCGCCCATTTCCGTCGCCAGAGTGGGTTGGTAGCCTACCGCCGAAGGCATACGCCCTAACAGCGCGGAGACCTCGGAGCCAGACATCGAGAAGCGGAAGATGTTGTCAATGAAGAGCAGAACGTCGCGGCCCTGGTCACGGAAATATTCAGCCATCGAAAGCGCCGAAAGCGCCACGCGCAGACGCACGCCAGAAGGCTCGTTCATCTGACCATACACCATCACGGTGTCTTTCATGACGCCCGATTCGAGCATTTCGCGGTACAGCTGCGTCCCTTCGCGGGTGCGCTCGCCCACACCGGCGAACACCGAGTTCCCTTCGTGTTCGGTCGCCACCGAGCGAATGAGTTCCATGATGATCACCGTCTTGCCGGTGCCTGCGCCACCAAAGATGCCGGTCTTCCCACCTTTGGTAAAGGGGGCGATCAGGTCAATGACCTTGATGCCGGTTTCAAACACTTCCACCCGGGTGGCCTGCTCCGAAAAAGGCGGCGCCGGACGGTGAATCGGATAACGAATGCTGGCGTTGACCGGTCCTTTGCTATCTACCGGGCGGCCCAACACATTGAAAATGCGTCCGAGCGTCGCTTCGCCTACCGGGACCATGATCGGGGCACCGGTCGCCACGGCAGGGACACCACGCTGCAAGCCATCCGTGGAATCCATCGCCACCGTACGCACCCAGTTATTCCCCAGGTGTTTTTGTACTTCCAGAACCAGCGGCTCTTTGCCGGGACGTTCGACTTCAATCGCCTCAAACAATTCGGGGATGTTCCCCTCGGGGAATTCGACATCCACCACGCCACCGAGAATTTGCACTACACGGCCTGTTGCTTTTGCCATGATTTTCCTCCAGAGTTTTTACTTGGCCAGCGCTTCGGCGCCGCCCACAATATCCAGAATATCGTTGGTAATGGTCTGCTGACGGACCTTGTTGTACGCCAGTTGCAACGCTGCCACCAATTCAATGGCATTGTCGGTAGCATTGCGCATGGCAAGCATACGCGCCGCGTGCTCACTGGCTAGCGATTCCAGGATCGCCTGATAGACCTGCAGGGCCGTAAAGCGCGGGACGATTTCATCCAGAATTTCGCGCTCATCTGGCTCGTAGATATACGCCGCTCCCGTGCTTTTTGGGTTGCCGTCAAACGTCTCCACGCGGCCGCCGCCATCAATTTCAAGCGGCAGCAATTTCTTCACCACCGGCTCCTGACGGCTCATGCTGACGAAATCGGTGTACACCAGCCAGACTTCGTCAGCGGCGCCGCGCAGAAACTCATCAACCACCAGCCGCCCAATGGCGGAGACATCAGCAAACGAGGGAGCAGCCGGCAGGTTGCTGAAATCGGCAATCACCTGGCGTTGACGACGGATGAGCAGATCGCGGCCTTTTCGACCAACAGCCACATATTTAACGGGAACCGGATAATGGTCGAAGTGCTGCGCCGTGAAGCGAATCACATTCGAGTTGTACGCGCCGGCGAGACCACGATCCCCGCTGATGACCACCACGAGAGCGTTCTTGACCTCGGAGCGGGCAACCAGCAAAGGATGTAGAGTCTCACGCCCGGGCTGGCGCGCCACATGGGTCAATACCTGCCAGGCTTTGGTGGCATAAGCGCGGGTAGCCATCACCGCGGACATGGCCTTACGCACCTTGCTGGCGCTGACCGTTTCGAGGGCGCGCGTGACCTGCGAGATATTTTTTACGCTCCGAATACGGAGCCGCATTTCACGAGCCGATGCCATAGGTTACGCCTGCCAGCCTGCACGGAAGTCAGCGAGCGCCTTGAGCAATTGCTCGCGGGTTTCATCAGTAATCACCTTGCGAGTGGCAATGTCTTTGCCGATCTCGGGGTGAGAGGTCTCCATAAAGCGAATCAGGTCATTTTGCCATTGCGCCATTTTTTCCAGGGGAACGTTATCAGCAAAACCATTGGTGCCGGCAAAAATGACGATGACTTGATTTTCCAGCGACCAGGGCTGGTATTGCGGTTGCTTCAAGATCTCCTGCATACGTTGACCGCGTCCCAATTGCGCCTGTGTGGCCTTGTCCAGATCGGAGGCCATCAGGGCGAAGGCCGCCAGCTCACGGTAGGCTGCCATGTCGAGGCGCAAGCGTGCAGCGACCTGTTTCATAGCTTTCGTTTGAGCATCACCACCTACGCGGGAGACCGAGATACCCACGTTTACTGCCGGGCGAATACCAGCATTGAACAGGTTGGATTCCAGGTAGATCTGGCCATCGGTGATGGAAATCACGTTGGTAGGAATGTAGGCCGAAACATCGCCAAGCAGGGTTTCAATGATCGGCAAAGCGGTCAACGAACCGCCCGAGCCACGCACCTTGACCAGTTTGTAATCATCGGGGTTAGGCATGGCTTTGCGCGCTTCTTCGGCATCGTGTTTGGAGAGCGGGCCGCCATAGACCTTTCCGTCCACCGCGTCTTTTTCTTCGGCCAGTTCGCCGGCAAAATCTTTGGGAACGATGACGTATTTGTTCGCCAGGCGAGCAGCACGCTCCAGCAAGCGCGAGTGCAGGTAGAACACATCGCCGGGGTAGGCCTCACGCCCAGGCGGGCGACGCAGCAGCAAAGAGACCTGGCGATAGGCCCAGGCATGCTTGGACAGGTCATCATAAATCACCAGGGCGTCGCGACCAGTTTCCATAAACTCTTCGCCAATGGCGCAACCAGCATACGGAGCAATATACTGCAAAGCCGCCGATTCATCCGCCGAAGCGACCACGACAATGGTGTGATCCATCGCACCGAAGCGCTCCAGAGTGGCGACTGTGCGCGCCACGGCAGCCTTCTTTTGGCCAATGGCTACATAGATACAAATCAGGTCTTTCCCCTTCTGGTTGATGATTGTATCAATGGCAATGGCTGTCTTACCGGTCTGGCGGTCGCCAATGATCAGCTCGCGCTGGCCGCGCCCGATCGGGATCATCGAGTCGATCGCTTTGATACCGGTTTGAACCGGGGTGTCCACATCCTGGCGCTCGACCACGCCAGGAGCAATGCGTTCGATCGGGCGAAAGCCGGTGGTTGCAATGGGACCTTTGCCATCAATCGGTTCGCCCAAAGCGTTGACCACACGTCCGATCATCGCATCACCCACCGGGACCGAAGCAATACGCCCGGTGGCGCGCACCGTCATCCCTTCGACGATGCCAGCGTAATCACCCATCACGATCACGCCTACGCTGTCTTTCTCCAGGTTGAATGCAATGCCCATCACGCCGTTGGCAAATTGCACCAGCTCTTGCGAGCGCACATTTGCCAGGCCCTGAACACGGGCAATACCATCACCGGCTTCCAGCACTGTACCAATGTCACTGATACCAATTTGCGGCTCAAAGCCTTCGATTTGCTTTTGTAAGTCACCGGTGATTTGTTTAATCAGGTCCGTCATTTCGCCTCCACGCCGGATTTGAGATTTTTCACAGGCCATTCCTTTGCGGCCAAAATTCACTTACGTACAACAACCCGGATAAGGGCTTTATCCGGGCATCTGTGTAATTGGTTACAAACGCCGCAATAATACCTGAAAGCACCTGACTTGTCCAGTTACAATTATCACTGACCACAATTCCAAATCTAACCTGACGTCCATTCGGGGTAAAACCCACCTGAAAATTGGCCCGAATGGGGTCATCATGGCAAGACGGCGTTCTTCCGTCGAAGCCATCTCCCGACAGGCTAGCCTGATCTTTGTGCAACGGACGGACAAAGCATGAACAACGACCTCCGTGGATTTGGCCAACACGTTGCTGTGTCGCGGCGAGGCGGCCGACTGCGCCGCGTGCCAGTCCTCCGGATGGGCGCGGAGATTGCTTCGCCGCCTTCAGCGGCTCGCAATGACACCCAAAAACAGGTTTGTATTGCTCTTGAGAATCTATCACCACCGCGAAGATTCTGTGGAGACAGATCACTGAGTTGTCTCACCTTTGGCTGCGTGCCTGTGGCAAGCAGACCCCCAGATGAATGCGGAGGGGAGCACCAAAAGGTTGTGGGTAAGATGGAGAACAGGGAAACGGCTAGTGTCATTGCGAGGGGCGTCAGCCCCGAAGCAATCTATCTATTCCTTGCCGACCAGGAGATTGCTTCGCCGCCTTCAGCGGCTCGCAATGACACAAAAAAAACAGGTTTGACTCTCCTGCAAAAAGGTCAGATCCACCGCGGAGCTCGCAAAGAACGCTGAGATTTTTAAAAACCTTGCCTTCTACCTATCTTGTACTATACTAGCCCGCGCAACCAAACCATATCTCAGGAGAAAACATGTCCGACTCACTCGACAATGGAGGTGAGAAACCTCCTCACCGCCCCCTCAAACGTTACTGGCGCGTCGCTGTCCTGGCAAACATCAAGGACGAATCGAAGCCGTTACCGCCAGGCGTTCCCCCAGATGCCTACGCTGACTTCGATCACATCGAGACTATCGAAGCGATTCGCGCAGCCATCGAATCCGATGGCCATGCCACTTGCTTTATCCCCGCTGACCGCAATCTCCCCTTTGCTTTACAAAAGGAACAACCCGATATTTGCTTCAACATTGCCGAAGGGTTGGGTGGCGATGCCCGTGAGGCCCAGGTGCCGGCTTTGCTGGAATTGCTGGGGATTCCCTACACCGGTTCTCGCGTCCTGACCAATGCCATCTCGCTAGATAAGACCCTGACCAAACGCATCTGGCGGGATCGGCGTCTGCCGGTAGCGCCCTTTCAGGAGTTCAACAGTGGAGATGAACCGCTTCGCCCTGAATTGAAATTCCCCCTCTTTGTCAAGCCCGCTCGCGAGGGCACCGGCATGGGCGTGGACCTGAACGCCATCGTTCACAACGAAAAAGAATTGCGCGAGCGCGTCCGCTACATCATCAACACCTACCAGCAACCCGCCCTGGTGGAAACCTTCCTTTCTGGGCGAGAATTTACCGTTGGCATCCTGGGGCGCCCCGATGCCAAACTGTACTCCCGTCACCCCGAATGGTATGAAAAAGACGGTTTCCACCGTTTCCCCGTGCTCGAGTTGGATAGCAGCCGTTCGGTCACCCCGAACGTGTACAGCCAGGCCGCCAAATCTAAAGAAGTGGGCGAAGAGGGCGCACCCGGTTATATTTGCCCGGCCATCCTCGATCCCGAATTAGAGAAAAAACTCAAGCACTTTGCCTGGCGCGCCCATCAGGTGCTGGGCGCTCTGGATGTCTCTCGCACCGACATTCGGCTGGACGATGAGGGCAATCCGCGTCTGTTGGAGATCAACACCTTACCGGGTCTGACCCCCAATTACAGCGATTTGTGCCTGCAGGCCCAATCGGAAGGGATCGCTTACAACGACCTGATCCTGGAAATCCTTTACCTGGCCGCCGGCCGCTGGGGGTTGCTCCTGCCGCGAGAAATCCCTCCGGCCAGACGAAAATAGCTCCGGCAAGAGCGGTTCGCCCTGTGGTGAGCCGCTCTTTCTTTTCCACACAATTTGCCCATAACTTCACAATTCATTCTCCACACCCAGCACGGCTCACCAAAGCGAAAACGAGTAGAATCACAGTATGACCAAAACCATCCTCGTCGTTGATGATGAAAAGCGCCTGGTCTCCCTGGTCGAGACTTACCTGAAACAAGAAGGCTTTCGCGTCCTGACCGCCTACGATGGTCAGCAGGCCCTGGAAATCACCCGCCGGGAGCAACCCGACCTGATCATTCTGGACATTATGATGCCAGAGATGGACGGCTACGAATTCATGCGCCAGCATCGCCGCCAGGCCGATACCCCCATCATCCTGCTCACCGCCCGCGTGGACGACGAAGAACGAGTCATCGGGTTGGAATCAGGCGCCGATGATTACCTCACCAAACCTTTTCGCCCGCGCGAATTGGTCGCGCGAGTTCGCGCCGTGCTGCGCCGCGCCGCTCGCCCCGTCCAAACAGCCGAGGTGCTCAGCGTTGGCGATCTCATCCTCAATCGCAGCGAACGCACCGTTCAGCTAAATCATCGCAGCCTGGACCTGACACCTTCCGAATTCGACATTCTCGCCGCGCTGATGTCCAACCCCGGACGCGTC
Organism: Anaerolineales bacterium; assembly: GCA_034433385.1. Taxonomy (GTDB): domain Bacteria; phylum Chloroflexota; class Anaerolineae; order Anaerolineales; family Villigracilaceae; genus DAOUAN01. Next base: position 6,208 of record DAOUAN010000108.1, read on the forward strand.
TTCAGCCGCCTGGACTTGCTCGACATCCTCCAGGGCGTGCGCTACGAAGGCTACGAACGCACCATCGACACCCACATCAAAAACCTGCGCGCCAAACTCGGCGATGATCCACGACAGCCACGTTACATCGAAACCGTCTATGGCATCGGTTACCGCTTCTCCAAAAAATAACCCATGCGTTCGATCACCATCAAACTCATCCTCGCCTTTCTGGGCATCAGCATGACCAGCATCCTCCTGACCGCTTTCCTGGCGCGTTGGAACACCCGCTCAGAGTTTATCCGCTTCGTCTCCAATCAGTATCAGCAGAACCTCACCGTCAAACTGGCCGAGTATTACCAGAGCCATTCATCCTGGCAAGGAGTCGAAGCCGTTTTCGAACTTTCCCCCGACCCTGAACACCCTTATGAGCACCGCCGCCCCCCTTTCATTCTCATAGATACCACCGGCCGCGCCCTCGTGGCCAATGGCCCCTACCGCCCTGGGGATCGAGTCACCCCTGAAGAAATAGAAAACAGCACCACCATCGAAGTGAACGGCCAGATCGTCGGCCGGCTGGTGCCACTACTGACAGATTTCCCCGGCGACCCGCGCGAGGAAGAATTTATCCATCGCACCAATCAAACCTTGCTCATCGGCGCCGGCGGGGTGACGTTGCTGGCGCTGCTCCTGGGCATCTTCCTCTCGCGTACCATTGCCCGCCCCATTCGCGAACTGACTCGCGCGGCCCATGCCATCTCCGAAGGCACATTAGGGCAACAGGTAACCATCCACGCCCGCGATGAACTGGGGGAACTGGCACAAGCATTCAACAAAATGAGCAGCGAACTGGCACGTTCGGTCAACGCCCGCCGCCAGATGACCGCCGACATCGCCCACGAGTTGCGCACTCCCCTCAGCCTGATCCTCGGCCATGCCGAAGCCGTTCACGATGGCGTACTCCCCCCCAGCCACGAAAATTTTGAGATTATTCGCGAAGAAGCCCTTCACCTGGAAAAACTGGTCGAGGACCTGCGCACCCTCTCCCTGGCCGATGCCGGTGAGCTCACCATCCAGCCCCAGGCAATCGCCCCGCAGCGCTTGCTGGAAGAAGTGCTTGCGCTCTATCGCTTTCAGGCACAATCCAAAAATCTCAGCCTCGCCCTGGAAGTGGAACCCGAACTCCCGCTGATTTCTGTTGATCCGGGACGGATGACACAGGTCCTCCTCAATGTTTTGGACAATGCCCTACGCCACACCCCCGAAGGCGGCCAGGTCACCCTCGCAGCGCGCCGGACCCCGCGCGGGGTCGAGCTACTGGTGCGTGATTCTGGCCCCGGGCTTCCTCCCGAAGACCTGGAGCGCATCTTTGAGCGTTTCTACCGCACCAGTGGAGCACGCGGCCGGCAGGATGGCGGATCAGGCCTGGGACTGGCCATTGCCCGATCCATCGTCCTGGCGCACCAGGGCCAAATTCATGCCGAAAGCACCCCCGGCCAGGGCCTGACGGTGGTCATCTCGTTGCCAGCAGCAAAATAGACGGTGGACGGTGGAGGATAGACCGTGGACGGTGGACGGTAGACCGTGGAGGTGACGGTCCACGGTCCGCGGTCTACGGTCGGCGTAGCCGTCCATGGTCCGCGGTCCGCGGTCTGAGCGGCGCAAGCCGTCAGCAGCAGGGCAAGAATAAGCAGGGAGAGCGGGAGCAGGGCAGGGCGGCGCATGGGAGGAGTCTCCTTGGGCGGGGGAATCTCTCCAAATTATACGCGCGAGAAAAAAAGAAGGGATATGCTATACTTAATCCATGGACGCACCCCAGCCGCTGACTGACTTTGTTTTTACGGCTCACGCCCAGAGTGAGATGAAGCGGCGGCAGATTGCGGAGGAAGAAGTTCAGGCAGCGCTTGCGGCCCCTGAACAGATAGAATGGGCGCGACCAAGTCGGGCAGTGTACCAGGCGCGAATGGAACGCGGCGCACCGCCAAAAGTCTATTTGCTGCGCGTTTTTGTGGATGTGGATTTCACGCCCCCGCGCGTGGTGACGGCATATCGTACCAGTAAGATTGAGAAGTATTGGAGAACGCCATGAAGGTGATTTACGACCATCAGACGGATACGTTGACGATTATTTTCAGCGAGAAGCCGGTCGCGGAAAGCGATGAAGACAAGCCGGGCGTGATTTTGGATTACGACGCTGAAGGCAGCCTGATTTCGCTGGAGATTCTGGATGCTTCGAGGCGGGTGACCTTGCCGAACAAAATTGAGTATCAGGTGGCTGCAGCGTCTGACTGAGTGGTGTATTTGCTTATCTATCCGCCCGCATCCCAACCGGAGCGGGCGGTGTGTTTACATTGCAGCCTTTGTCAGGGGATGATTGAAATGGCAGAGGCTAGACCAGACTCGCAGCCGGGGGAGCTGAGGATGAAGTTGGCGCTCCCATCATCGTCGGCGTCATAGGCAGTTGGTGAGGCTGGGATAAAATTATTGAGAGAGCGATTGGAGTAAAAAGAGGCATTTTTAATTTTTGCAAAAGATAAAATAGGGGTTGGAGTAGGGGTATTTGTTGGTATATTAGTTGGTGTGTTGTTTGGTGCAGGAGTATTGGTCGGGTTGGAGCCGCCACCACCACCGCCGCCGCTTGAAGAACAACCGCTTCTAATCTGGGTATCGTGACAATAAGCCGGGTTCTGGCATTCGCGCCTTTCCCACCAGGTGCCGTTTGAATCTTGAAAGCAGTACCAATTGCTCCAGTTGTTACAACAACCGCTGACATAAGTGGTGCAGCCCCAGGTGCATGAAGTAAAGTTGCAGATGGGATAAGAGCCAGGAGTAGGAGGGCAAGCAGGAGGAGCGCCACTGCAGCCATTGCAGTTAGATGAGACGCAGGCGCAAGTATTGCCGCTTGCTTTACAACTGTATCCGATATTGCATGAGCCTGAACATGAGCCATTGCTTCCACCACAAGGGTATTGGGTGGGGGTGGGAGCTATGGTTTGCGTCGGGCTGGCGACGGGTGGTCTTGTTGCGGTTGGAGCGGGGGTTCGGGTAGGATAAGGAGTATTTGTGGCGACAACACAACAATATTTATTTGCATATTGATTGGCGCATAAATCTATCAATTGTTCATTAGGTAAACAGTTTGAACGACAAGTGCAAGATTGAGCATAAGCTGGTGTAAAAAATATAAAAAGATATAAGATGATTAAGAAAAAACTAGTACCTCAACTTGATTAAGTTGTAGGGTAAAGATAAGATGGACGAATGGCAAACGAAAAACACGAGGTCCATCTGAAAGACGAAGAGCGACGGAAACTGCTCGGAATTGTTTCCAAAGGTCGCAACAAAGCCGT
>DAOUAN010000109.1:0-15156 GCA_034433385.1 Anaerolineales bacterium
TCATTACTGGAATCAATTTGCCCATGAATATGATCAGCTGGTCATAGATGCCTTCACCTACCATCACGGCAATACCCTCGCCCGCCAAATCGCACAGGTAGCCTCCAAACAAAAAGATGTGGCCGATTTCGGCTGCGGCCCGGGGAAGCTGCTCCCCTTTCTCGCCCCAAAATTCCGCAAAGCCTACGGCTACGACTTTGCCGAAAACCTGCTTCACATCGCCAGCGAACGCTGCAAAGACTTGAGCAACGTCGAACTCATTCATGCCGATCTCTCCCGCCCGGTCACACATCTCCCCCTGGTAGATGTCGCCATATCGCTCAACGCCGCCATTATGCCCGAGGCAAAAATCCGCTTGGCGTTTCTCAAGGGCATGGTCTCGCGTCTCAAAGCGGGAGGTCACCTGATTTTGAACGTTCCTTCCGTGGAATCTCTGCTATATAGTGCCTCGCGCGAGGCTGAATGGCGTCGAAAAATGGCTCTTTCGGCCGCAGAATACCAGGAATTTACCTACGCCAATTGCCTGACCGAACCACACCTGATGGCTCAGGGCATTTTGCGGCGCGGTGGTGCATTGACCAAGCATTATCTCAAAGAAGAGCTCATCGTTTTAATCCGCCAAACCCTGCGCCTGGACCTGCTCGATATTCTGAAGACCGAATACGACTGGAAAACCGAACTCGAAGTCGAACGAGAGCTGCGCGGAATTCGCGGCCCGCGCCCATGGGACTGGCTGGTGATCGCCCGCGCCCGCTAGATTACGGCACAGGCTGCTTCAACTGCTGTAAAACTTCCAGCAATCTTTCCCGCCAATTCGCCTCCCTTCCAAACGAACACCAATACGCCGCCTTTCCCCCGCGCACATCCCCAGCCAAATCGGGCAGACGGGACGGTTCTTTCCCATCTGCCGGGGCCGGATAGCGCAAGGCGATCTGCCCATTTTCCCAGGTAACGGCCACCAGGCCGGCTCTCTCCGCCCGAAGCTTCACCCGCATCTGATAAAACAAATTCTGCACCATCTCAGGTAACGGCCCAAAGCGATCCTCGAACTCAACTGCCAGCATCTCGATCTCGCTCTCGTCGCGCAGATCCGCAATGCGCCGATACAACCGCAAACGCAAATCCTGATCGGCGATGTAATCAGCGGGAATGCCAATGGCCAGCGGCAAATCCACATTGACCGGCATAGAGAGGGGCAGATCAAACGGGGTTGGATGCGCCGCCGGCTCTGTCGCCCCTTGCGCCAGCTTTCGCTCCGCCCGCAGGCGGCGCACAGCATCTGCCAGCAGACGGGTGTAAAGGTGAAAGCCCACCGCCTGAATAAAGCCGTGCTGGCGCGTGCCCAACAGCTCACCCGCCCCGCGAATCTCCAAATCGCGCATGGCAATCGAATACCCTGCACCCAATTGGGTATTTTCGGCGATCACTTCCAGGCGTTGCTGCCCCTCCGGCGTAGGAGAAATCTTACGGTGGCGGAAGAAATACGCGTAGGCGCGCGCCGCCCCCCGTCCAACGCGACCGCGCAGCTGGTAGAGTTGGGCCAGCCCAAACGTATCGGCGCGATCCACAATGAGCGTATTGGCATTGGGAATATCCAGCCCCGATTCAATGATGGATGTCGAAAGCAAAACATCAATCTCACCGGCGGTAAAACGGTGCATCACCGCCGAAAGCTCGTGCTCCGGCATTTGCCCATGTCCCACCCCAATACGCGCTTCGGGCACCAATTTTTCCAGGTGGGCGCGCATAGCGTAAATCGTCTGCACTCGATTGTGGACAAAAAACACCTGTCCGCCGCGCTCCAGTTCGCGCAAGATGGCCTGCCGCACCAGGCGCGGCGAATACGGCCCGACATAGGTGATCACCGGCAGACGCTCATCGGGCGGCGTGTTCAGGGTAGAAATATCGCGCACACCGGTCAACGCCATATAAAGCGTGCGCGGGATGGGCGTGGCCGTCAGGGTCAACACATCCACTTCCGTCCGCAGCTTCTTAAAGTGTTCCTTATGCGCTACCCCAAAGCGTTGCTCTTCGTCAATAATCACCAGCCCCAAATCCTTGAATTGAACATCGCCAGAAATCAGGCGGTGTGTTCCAATGACAATATCCACCGAACCCTGCGCCAGAGCGTAAAGAATTTCACTCTGCTCGCGCGGCGTGCGAAAACGCGAAAGCATCTCCACCCGCACCGGGAAAGCCGCCAACCGCTGCAAAAATGTCTCATAATGCTGTTGCGCTAAAACCGTCGTCGGCACCAGGATCGCCACCTGCTTGCCGTCCATTACCGCCTTAAAAGCCGCCCGCAGCGCCACTTCCGTCTTGCCATAACCCACATCGCCGCACAACAAACGATCCATGGGGCGCGGCATCTCCATATCCCGCTTAATCTCGGCCAGCGCCCGCAGCTGATCCTCCGTCTCAACGTAGGGAAAACTATCTTCCAATTCCTTCTGCCAGTTGGAATCGGGCGAAAAGGCGAATCCCTGCACCACCTGACGACGCGCATACAAATCCAGCAGATCTTCGGCCACTTTTTGAACCGCCTCGCGGACGCGGCTCTTCGTCTCGCTCCAGGCCGGACTGCCGAGCCGATCCAGCGCCGGAGCCGATCCATCAGCCCCCACGTATCGCGTCAGACGATCGGCCTGGTGCACCGGCACGAAGAGCATCCCACCCCCCTCATACTCCACCGCCAGAAACTCCCGCTCCAGCCCCTCCAGCTGACGCCGGACCAGGCCAACAAAGCGCCCAATGCCGTGATCAATGTGAACGACCAGGTCGCCCACCTTCAAATCGGCATAAAGGGTCTCCGGGGCATCGGCCACCGGCCGTTGACGAATGCGCGGCTGGGGCCGCTCCCAACCGAAAACTTCCGAATCCGTGATGAGATGGAGCAGCCGATCATTCACCCCACGCAAAACAAAGCCTTCCGAAAGAGAAGCCTCAATAAATTGCAAAGATTCAGATGTGGGGAGCATCAGCGCATGTTCCTGCCAGACCTCGCGCAAGCGATTGGCCTGGCGGGAGACCACAACCACCCTTTCTCCTTTTTCCAGCAGGGCAACCAGATACTCGGCAAAGGGTTTGAGACGCCCGGCGAAGCGTTCGTCATGCCCAAAACAGGCGCTCAGGTCGGTGCCTGGCTCTGCTTCGTCGCCCGCTTCGTGCGAGGAATAACCCAGCTCCACCGTCTGGCGACTTTCCAGCACATCGTTCAGTTCAGACCAGGAAAGATAAGGCACGGGGAAATCCGCCGGCAACGTTCCCTCGGCAATGCTCTCTTGCCGGAATTTAACCGCCTGTTCTTCGATCTCCTCCGCCATGGATTCCACCAGGCTCAAATCATCCACCAGAATCAGGGCTTTGGAGGGCAAATAATCGAGCAAGCTGGCTGGCAAAGGATGCAAAAGCGGCAGATGAAATTCAGAAAGTTGCTCATCAGGGGGATTGGCCTCGCCCAAGAGGAATTCGCGCGCCGGAGAAATCAGGATGGAATCCAGCGCTTCCACGGTGCGCTGGGTAGCCGGGTCAAACCGCCGGATCGATTCAATTTCATCCCCGAAGAAATCCAGGCGGATGGGCGCAGGTTGAGCCGGCGGCCAGATGTCGAGCAGACCGCCGCGATGGGCGATTTGCCCTGCTTCCAGGACAGTATTCACCGGCTGATAGCCAATTTTCACCCACTCGTGCAAAAGGGTAGTCAGTTGAACAGTTTGTCCGACGGCCAGCTTTTTACACGCCTTGAGAAAATCGCGGCGGGGCAGGGTGCGCGTCATCAATGCCCGCACCGAAGCGACGATCACCGGCGGGGAGGCAGGTTTTTCGGCAAAGGGAAGGTGGTAGGCGGCTAAAGCGGTGAGCGTTTGCAATCGCTCGCGGCGGGTAGCAATGCCCCAGGAGGCCTGTTCGTAAAAAAGCGGGTTTGGCTCAGCGAAAAAGTGGCGCGGCGCTTCCAGCCACAGGTGGAGTTCTTCATAGTGCGAAAGGGCAGCATCGGCGCGATTGGTGATCAGCAAAATGGGACGCTGCAGGTCAGCGTGCAGGGCGGCAAGAAGAGGCAGGCGCGCGGCGCGCGGCAGCCCCAGGCCAGCGGGCTTTTCGCCAGCAGTCAGTTGCTGCACCAGGCGCTGGTAAGCAGGGAGATGGCGAAACTCTTCCAGAAGGTTGGCGATCATTTCTCCAGCGAGCCGTTATAGCGATTCATGGCCCGATCCAGGCCTTCCACCACAAAAGTCAAAACAGCATCCACCGCCCGATGAAGCACTTCTGAAACGAGGGGTTGTTCGGCGGGCGAGAAATCTTGCAACACGTAGGCGGCAGCATCCATGCGACCGGGTGGTCGGCCGATGCCCAGGCGCAGACGGGGAAACTCGGATGTGCCCAGGCGCTCAATGGTGGAGGCCACTCCTTTTTGTCCACCCGAGCCGCCACCAGGACGCAGGCGCAGGGTTCCCAGGGGGAGGTCGAGGTCGTCGTGAGCAACAAGCAGGTTTTGCAGCGGCAGTTTGTAAAAGCGAACCAGTCCTTGCACAGCCTGGCCGGAGAGGTTCATATAGGTCTGTGGTTTGGCGAGAAGGATTTTGCGACCTTCGTAAGTGGCAGAAACTACCAGCGCCTGAGATTGAAGGCGCATTCCCTGGGCATTGAGGCGAACAGCCAGGTGGTCAATGAGCATGAAGCCAATGTTGTGACGATTGTCGCGGTATTCACGGCCGGGGTTTCCCAGGCCAACGATGAGGTAAGTATCTGTCATGGGCGGCGCAGACGTAAAAGAAGTACAAAGATGAGGATTAAAGCAAAAGAGATGAGGGCGCCCTGGCCAAAAGCGGCGGAGAGGCGCGTTGCCGGCAACACGGCGGGGTTGGTGGGAAGCGGCACGGGAGTAGGAAAGGCCGGGGGAACGGTGGCCACCCCGCCGGTCCGGGGAGGAGGCGAAGGGAAAATGAGCACAGGGAATTCTTCGGTAGGTGTCGGCACGGGGGTGGAAGTCGCGGTAGGGGTCAGGATGTCATTTTGCACATGCAAACCCGGGACAATCGTTTCAAGGTAGGTGCCATCTTGTAAATAGACGCGCAGGCGCAGGTCGTACTCGCCATCGGTGAGGGAGGTGGTATCCCAGGAGGCCAGGGTGCCCTGGCTGACGGGGTGATCTATCGTGGCGATGAGGAACCAGGTGGCAGTGGGATCGGCGCTGTAAGCAAAAGCGATCTCGGCATAGGCGAAGGCAGGGACGTCACTCGTGCCGGTGATGGTAAGTACGCCTTGCACAACCTGCCCGGCCTGGGGGAAAGTGATGGCAATAGGCGCAGGTTGAGGGGCAAACAATGCGAGGAGGGTGAGAAGGAGCCAGGGTTTCATTGAAAATTTGCAATCGTCGAGTCTAACATGAAGGAAGGGGCTGGTCAATCAACGGCAAAATGAAAAAATGAGGGATGGTGACAATTCTCGAAAAAATAATTTTCTGGTAAACTCAAAGGAACAAGAAATCTGTCTTCTCCCAGGAGATAACGCCATGACGAAATCTCGAAGCGAACAAATGGTCGAGCGATTGCGCTCGATGCAAGCCAGCGCGCCGGATATTGAAGCCTCTGCGGTTGTTTCGGTAGATGGTCTGATCATGGCCTCGGCGTTGCCACAAGAGGTGGAGGAAGATCGCGTTTCGGCGATGTCGGCAGCCATGCTGAGCCTGGGAGAGCGCATTGCCGGCGAACTGGGGCGCGGTGGCCTGGAACAAGTGTATATCAAAGGTGATGCGGGCTTTATCGTACTTACTTCGGTTGGGCAAGAAGCGGTTCTCACCGCCCTGGCGCGGCAGGACGCCAAACTTGGTCTGATCTTCCTGGAAATGCGCCGCGCCGCCGAAGATCTGGTAAAGTTGGTCGGATGAAGCAAAGCAAGAAGGTTCGCACAATCACAAGCAACCCCGGTGGGGAGGGCAGAATCGCCCTCCCCACTATCTTTGTCGGGCGCGAGGAGCCCGGCACTGCAAGAAAAATTGAAACAAGCGAGGTGATTTTATGACGACAAAATATATCTTTTTTACCGGTGGCGTGGTCAGTTCGGTAGGGAAAGGGGTCACGGCCGCGGCAACCGGTTTGCTTTTGAAAGAGCGCGGTTTCAAAGTGGCCGTGCAAAAGCTGGATCCCTATATCAATGTGGACCCGGGGACGATGTCGCCCTACCAGCATGGGGAGGTGTACGTGCTGGATGACGGGGCAGAGACCGACCTGGATTTGGGTCACTACGAGCGGTTCATTGACATCCGCCTGAGCCGGGTGAGCAATTTCACCACCGGGCAGGTCTACGCCGAGATCATCGCCAAAGAGCGGCGGGGAGACTTTCTGGGAGGCACCATCCAGGTGATTCCCCATATCACCAACGAGATCAAGCGACGAGTGGGGTTGGTGGCGAAAGAAACGGGCGCTGAGATCGTCATTGTGGAGGTGGGCGGTACGGTGGGCGACATCGAATCGCAACCTTTCCTGGAGGCACTGCGCCAATTGCGCAACGAAGTGGGGCGTGAAAACTGCCTTTTCGTCCATGTTACCTGGTTGCCTTACATTGGCGCAACCGGTGAGATCAAGACCAAACCCACCCAACACTCCGTGGCCGCCCTGCGCTCCATTGGCATTTCCCCCCAAATGATCATTGCCCGTTCCGATCAACCGGTCAGCGATGGAATTTGCGAGAAAATCGCCCTGTTTTGCGATGTGGAAAAGCGCGCCGTAGTGCCCATGGCTACCGCCAAAGTTTTATACGAAGTGCCCTTGCTGTTAGAGCAACTGGGTGTGGCTGATTTCATCGTTGAGAAGCTTAACCTGAAGGCCACCCGCACTCCCGATTGGAAACCCTGGCGCAATTTGGTTGAGCAGGTGTACCTGCCCAAGCCCAAAGTGAAGGTTGCCCTGGTGGGAAAGTACGTGGAACTTCAGGACGCTTACATGTCGGTACGCGAGGCGCTCAAACATGCCGCCCTGGCTGCCGGTGTGGAAGTGGAAATTTGCTGGGTGCACTCGGCCGATTTAGAGAAAAACAAAGGTTGGGAAGTGATTAAATCGGCAGACGGGATTTTAGTCCCTGGCGGTTTTGGCTCGCGCGGCATCGAAGGGAAGATCATGGCGGCGCGCTTCGCTCGCGAGCAAAAAGTGCCGTACCTGGGCCTGTGCCTGGGAATGCAGGTAATGTGCATTGAGTTTGCCCGTCACGTGCTCAACCTGGAAGACGCCAATTCCAGCGAATTCGACCGCAGCACGCAACACCCGGTCATTGACCTGATGCTGGATCAGCGCTCGATCACCGACATGGGCGGCACGATGCGCCTGGGGTTGTACCCATGTGTGCTGCAAAAAGGCACAAAGGCCGCGGCGGCCTACGGTGTGGAACGGGTGGAAGAACGCCATCGCCATCGCTTTGAATTCAACAATGCCTATCGCCAGGCATTCGAAAAAGCGGGCATGGTCTTTTCGGGTCTCTCCCCGGATGGGAAACTGGTCGAAATCGCCGAGATAGCCGATCACCCCTACATGGTCGGTTCGCAGTTCCACCCTGAATTTTTATCGCGTCCGATGCGGCCACATCCCCTCTTTGTAGGATTCCTGCAAGCGGTGAAGGAAAGGGCCAATCTCACGGCGCAGGCCAGGGAATGATGACAGGATCGGTATAACCGTGCTTTTCCACCGTGTAGAGTTTGCCTGAAGAAGGTTGAGAGCAACCTGGTTCATCGCGCACGGTGTAGGTGGTGGTGAACTGATCCGGGTAGGAATCGGTCCACCAGATTAAATTGCCATCCTGGCACACAAACAACTCCAGAAAATAACCGCGATCGTCATCGGCGGTCATTTTGACGCGATCCCAGGTGATGGTCACCAGGTTGCCATTGCGTACCGCCTGCACATTTTTGGGCGGCTTATAAAGCGTGCTCGGAATCACTTTTAGGTTGACCTCCTGATAGGCGATGCGAGAAACGTCCCCCACCACATCTACCACGGAAGGCGCCACCCAGCAGAAATAGTTCAGCTTATCGAACTTGACGAACAACCAACGGCTATAAATGAAGCGGCCGCGCACCGTGCCCCTATCGCCAGGATATAAATCTGCGGCGTGTAAATAGGCCACCGACGGACCGTAACGACAGTGTGCCTGCTTGTTCACCGTCACAGTTGGGAAGTCAAAGGTAGCAGTCGGCGTGATGGTCGGCGTAAAAGTGATGGTGGGCGTAAAAGTCTGGGTAGCCGTGCTGGTAGGCGGGAGGGTGACCGTGAGGGTGGGCGTCAGGGAGGGGAGCGGGGTATCACTCGGCGCAGCGGAGGTGGCCGTCAACGCGGCGGATACCTGCGTGGCCGGATTTTGTCCGCCCGGCGCACAGGCCGCGAGCAGGAAAAATACACAGGTCAACCATAAGAAATATTTCATCGCGAACTTCCCAAACATAGATTTTATCTGCAATAAGGTCAACTTGCATCGAATTTTCCCGAAGAAAATTTGCCGTATTCATCATTCGATGCAGAGTTGGCTATTGCAAAGACTGACTATTGAATAGGTGGCATTTTGGCTTCCCGGTTGAATCCCTGCCAGGCCAGACGATAGAACCACCCTGGCTGACTCTGCCGGGGAGCCGCGGCCACCCGCTCATACCAGCGCGCTTCGGCCTGCCGGGCTTCCTGAAAACAATGCCGCGACCACGCCTCGCGTTCCTGGCGCGAGGCAACCGCCCGGCGCAGCGCCTCCGCGACAAAGACTTGCTCCATCTGATCCCGTTCAGGGGCATACAACGCCAACCGTTTTTCAAAATCCAGCAAGGTAGCGCGGTGTAACTTCTCATGCTGCCAGAAAAGCGACTCATCGTCATACTCGCCGGCAGGTGCACCCACCGAAACCGCCTCGGCACAATCCCACCACACCGGCTTGAAGATGGCCGTACAGGGAGCAGCCGTGCCGGTCACAAAATGCACCGGATGCTGCGGGTGCAGGTAAGAGACCAGCGATCCGGCCGTCTGGCTGTGACGCGCCGGGCCAAAGCCCGCGTGCATGCACACCGTCGAATTGGCAAAACCGCGATCGGGTCGCCAGGCGGAATCGCCCCCATCCTCATGGCTGCGCAGCGTCGAGAAGAAGGAATGGACGGTCAAATCTCCGCTTTGCAAATGCTTCAGGGAGCATTGCAAGCGCGCCGCACTGTTGCTGAAGCGGGTATAAAGCCAATCCGAGTAATCGCGGGCAAAATTGAAATCGCGACGGCTCTTGCACCAGCCTCGCTCCACAGCATGATTGACCAGATCGGGCGAAGCCAGGTCCCATTCGCTCTCGATCGTGAGCCGGTTAGAAATGGCATACATGCCGCGCACCTGTCTGGCTGCCCAATTCCGCCCCACCACTTCCAGCACCCAGGCCTCGTGCGGGTCAGCAATCAAAAACGAGTTATGATAATAAAGCGGCTGGCGAAAACTGCCATTCCCCCCCTGACCATATTCGGCCACCAGACCCGTGATCACATCCACTGCTTCCCGCGCCGTAATCGCCCGTTCCAACGCCAGGCGCAACAGGTCCATCCCCGTGAGTGTTTTCTTTTTGATGACTGGCTCCCTGGCAAACACCGCTTCATTGCCAATGGCCAGCCCATGCTCATTGAAGCCCATCTCGGCCCCCCACATCCAAAACGGGCGAGAAAGGACAACCGACCAGGTTCGCTTCACCTGGGGGATATCAATGTACGTACACCTTGTCCGGCTGCCAGCGGAGTGTTCACCTCCCGGCACAAATTCCAACACCTGCGCCTCGTTCGGCTCGCGGTCGGAATTCTTTCCAAAGAGCATCACCCCCTCGCGGGTCACAGCAGGAGTTGCAACGATGGTATCACACATCAGATCATGATCACCCTCACCATTTCTCCGGCGCTCAAGCCCGTCGCCGCCGGTGGAATACGCAGCAAACCATCGGCCGCTGCCAGCGTGAAGATTAAATTGGACTTCCCAAAAATCGGCTCAGCCAGATACTCTCCCTCGCCGGTTGACACCAGGTGCACCGGCCACCAGTCCTCGCGCCCCGCCTGAGAAGGCAGATTGACCGTTAACTGCGCCTGCACGTAGGGGCGCGGCCGATCGGCTGGCTGGCCAAGCAATTTTTCGATCACCGGCGCTACAAACAAATAACCGTTCACCAGCGCGCTGACCGGATTGCCCGGCAGCCCGATGACCGCCTTGCCAGCACACACCCCCAAAATCGTCGGCTTGCCGGGGCGAGTATTGATGCCGTGGACCAACACCCCAGGCGCACCCAAAGAATTAATCACCTCGGCGGTCATATCCCGCGTACTGGCCGAAGAGCCGGCGGTGATGACCACCATATCGCATTCAGCCAGCGCCCGCGCCGCTACCGCTTGCAAAGCACTTTTTTCATCGGGAACAATGCCATAAAAAACCGGCTCCCCCCCGCTTTTGCGTACCAGCGCCCCCAGGGTATAAGCGTTGATGTCGCGCACCTGTCCTGGCAACGGACGTTGCGACGGCGGGACAATTTCATCCCCTGAGGAGAGAATGGCGACTCTCACTTTTTTGGCTACGCGCAGCGAAAGGATTCCCAACGCCATCAATCCGCCGATCTCCGCCGGGCGGATCAGGCGACCCCGCGGCAGGATCACCGCCCCCGCAGCCACATCCTCGCCGACGCGAATCACGTTCTCGCCTTCGGCCACCGCCCGCAGCACTTCGATCTCTGCAGCAGCGCCCGGAGTTGCCGCCGCCACCTGGGTGTATTCCAGCATCACCACCGCGTCGGCGTTTTCGGGCAACATTCCGCCGGTGTGAATCAGGGCACATTCTCCACTTTGCAGGGAAAAGGGTGGCGCCGCGCCCATAGGCACCTCACCAATCAGGGTCAAATAAGCCGGCAGCGATTCGCTGGCGCCGAAGGTATCCCGCGCCCGCACCGCATACCCATCCACCGAGGAACGAGGAAATTCCGGCAAAGCGTGCGGGGCGCGCACGTCTTCAGCGGTCACCCGCCCCAGGGCGGAGATAACGTCTATAGGCTCGCTGCCCACCTCCCCTCCGGCAAGATGCGAGAGTAAGAGAGCGCGCCCCTCATCGGGTGGAAGAAGAGTCAAAAATTCGGGCATCTTAGCGTAACCAGAAAGTCAAAGTCAAAAAATAAGCCGTTAGTCCCAATACCGCAACAGCATTGGTACTGAACAATCTCCAGATCGGTTTGGCGCCCAGGGCGATGTTGCGCAGCCAGAACATTTGCAGCAGCGCAAAAGGGAGCGAAAGAAAGGCCGGCCAGAGCACGCCGAATGAAAAGCCGAAAAAGGGAATCACCGCCAGCAGGAGGTAGGCTACCAACACCAGGGCATGATGCAACGGCACGGCGCGCTCCCAGCCCAGGCGGGTGAGAAAAGTGCGGCGCTCATACTTGAGGTCACTGGCAAAAGCCGGAAAATCCAGGGCCAGGAAAGTCGCCAGCGCCAGCAGCGTGAGCGGCACGGTGAGACTGTTGAGCAAGCGGTGAAACTCGCCCACTTGCAGCAAAAAAGCCAGGGTGGGCGAAATGTAGGCAATGTGAATGGCCAGGAGCAATTCGCCAAAGCCCTTGCCCACCAAACGTAAGGGAGGGACGGCATAGGCGATGATCAGGGCGATGGAAAACGCCAGGAAGAGAAACACTGCCGACGTCAGACGACCCTCGCGGTAAAAAAGAAAAGCGATAAAGGCCAGGACACTGAGGGCCGCCAAGGAAAGATATAACGCTGCATCGCGCAGCAAACGCCGCTCAGTGCGGGTTTCGTTTTCCAGCAACGGCTCATGGAACGGGCGAAAAGCCTCCGCCAGTAGATTGAGGCTGAGTTGTGCCATCCACACCCCCCACAGGCCCAACCAAAAAACCGCCGTCGTTTGGGGTTTACCTAAATAACGCGCCACACCGGCACCCAGGAAATAAGTCACCGCAATCAGCAACAGGTGCAACGGCCGCGCCAGGCCGATCAACGCACGCAAACGAGAAGCGCCGCTCATCCCTGTATTGCCTTTTTGATGTCGCGATAGTGAAGTTGATTGTGCAAATACACCATCTTGATCATCTCACGCAAAGTCGTATGTCCCAGGAAAGGATGCCGTCCGGTCTTTTCCAGGTCGCTTTCTGCCAGGCCACGCACCCATTGCACCATTTCGGCGCGCACCGCCCGATATTGCTCCAGCAGCTGCTGAGGCGTCCAATCTCTGGTCTTTTCCTGCTGGCTGGCATTATAACGGTCAATCGAAAAATCTTCAGCGGCCCCCGGCCCGCCCTGGCGAATCTGCTCAAACAGTTTGACAAAGCCACGCTCGGCCATGACAAAATGCGCCAGCACATTGCGTACCGTCCAGGTGGCGCCTTCGGTGTAAACTTCTTTTTGCCATTGCTCATCGCTCAGGCTGTTGAAAAACTCAAACAGGCGGTGGCCTTCCGACTGTAATTTTTCGGCCAGAAAAGCAGGGGTCTCAGGCATCGTCTCTCCTCCAGGGGTTAGGGGGTGCTCAGGCGGGCATAGTTGATCGCCTTTTTGCCGGTCAGGGGCCAAAAATACTTCATCTTCTCAATGCGGTTGATGATGGCGGCGCTATCTTCAAAATCGGGGCGCACATAATAGTAATGGGCATCATAGGGACTATCGCCAAAGGCCGCGGCCAGAATGTACCCATGCGTCTCGGCATAGTCTTTGAGCGTGATCGTCATGCGAAACCAATCTTGCGCCAGGTTTTTTTCGCTCAAACGTGGTGGCACCAGCGGCGAATAATAAGCGTGAAAGACAATCAGATGCGGCCTGTAGCGCTCCAGATACTCAGCGGTGATCTCGCCATGATGAGCAATCCAGGGATCGTTCAAGCCCCAGGTATCAATCGCATACCATCCTGAATAAAAGGGCAGCAAACCGGCCTCACTGGTGGCCATCACATAACCTTTATCGCGATACGCCGAAAGCATACGGGCCACATCATAGCGGCCATCGGCGTCATAGGTTGCAAAACAAGTTTGTTGGGGAGAAGAAAGGAAGCAATTCTGCGCCCCGGAGTAGAACAACAGCCCAAAGGTGATCAACACCCCGGCGGCTACCCAGGCGCCTCGCCCCGGACCCGCAGGTTGCGGAGGCCATAACGAAGCGAGTTCACGCACGAGCGGATACCAGCAAAGCAGCACGAGGGGCAGCAGCACATACTGAAAGCGCGCCCCAAAGTTCATCTCATCCGAAATCAAAACGAAGGCCAGCGCAAAGCCCAGGATCGGCGTCAAAAACGCCAGGCTCTGGCGAGCCGTTGGCCTGGTGCGAAAGCCCAGCACAAAGGCAGGCCAGAAGGGAGCGCACAAGCGCGCCGTGTTCAGCAAAGAGGAGAGCAAAGAGTCAAGGTGGAGAATCCCACCCCCCTTTTTGTAAAAGGGGTTGGGCAAAGGATAGCCAAAATAGTGCCAGCGCCAGAGGAAATACGCGCCGCCCAGGGACAAAAACACGGCAATAAAAATCGCCAGCATGCGCCTGGAGCGCTTCCAACCGCGCAACATGAGCACGGCGCTCAACATCAACGTTGAAAGGATCACTCCTTCGGGGCGGATCAGGCCAGTCACCAGGCCACTGAGGGCAAAGGCGAGGTCCAGCCAGGGGGGAGGATCCTCGCGAAGGGTCAGAAGCAGGCCGAGGGTCCAGGTAGAAGCGCCAGCGAGGGCGAAGAAAGGCGTCCCGAAGAAGGCGGTCACATAAGCAAATCCTGTGCCCACGGCCAGGTACAGGGCAGAAATCGCGGCAAGCGCCGGCCCAGTCCCCCATAAGCGCCGATTGGCCCAGTAAATCAACAAAATGGTCAGCAAATGGGAGAAGAAGGCAATGGCTCGCACAGCCCTCCCTACCGGCAGGCCGAGTTTAATCAAGCCAGCAGCGCTGACCATGAACAAGAAATCGGTGGCGCCATCTACCGGCCGCTCACTTGGGTTCCAGACAATGCCGGCGCCATGGGCCAGGTGATCGGCATAACGCATGAGCATGGCAGCGTCTTCAAAGGGAGGGATGGCGTAATTGAAGAACGTTGCGGAATACCAGAGGGCGGCAGCAAGAAGCGCCAACGAGATCACAAAATCGCTCAAAAAAGCTGGGTGGCGTTGGAGCAAGGATAGTTTCATAGCAGGGAGTAGCCCCCATCAATGACGAGGGTCTGGCCTGTAATATACTCGTTTTTGATTAAAAATTCGAGAGCGGAGGTGATTTCTTCCAGCGCGGCCGGGCGGCGTAGCGGCAAGCGCTCCACCAGGCGATTCCACTCGTCGCTGGTCACCACCTCAGAGTGGAGCACCAGGCCGGGAGCAATGGCATTGACCCGAATCTGCGGAGCAAGGGCACGCGCCAGGAGGCGAGTAAGGGTTTCCAATGCGCTTTTGCTGACGGTGTAAGCGGGGAAAGCGCTCCAGGTTTTTTGGGCGCCCACATCGCTAACGTTGACGATCAGGCCACCGGCGCTCATCCGCAGCGCGGCCTGTTGGGCACACAAAAAGGGAGCGCGCAGGTTAATGTCCAGGGTCAGGTCCCAGTCCGCGCGGGGGAGCGTTTGGATGTTTCCACGCTGGAGGATGGCCGCCGAATTGACCATGACCTTGAACGAATGAGGGAGCATATCCAGGAAGGCAAACAGGGCTTCAATCTGTTCAGGCTGGCCCAAATCGGCCTGAAAGGGATAAACAGGGAGGCCGAGGTGGCGAATTTCCTGGGCGGTTTGCTCCGCTTGCTCTTGAGCCGTGTGGTAATGTAACAGAACCGCAAAGCCCTGACGAGCGAGAGAGAGGGCAAAGGCCTTTCCCAGGCGATGGGCCGCGCCGGTAACCAGAGCGAGGGGAGATTCAGACATGTCTTTGTTTTACCACAAAAGTTAAAACTGTTGGTTCGCTCATTTTTTAGGCCGGTCTTTAGAATGTTTGCCCCGCTCAGGGACCAAAACAATCACGATTCCTGGCTTTTTCTCCCACGCTGTGGCAAGCGGTTCAACGGCTTGATTGAAAGCGGGACAAAATTACCCGTGATAGCCTGGTTTTGGCTCTCTCGCCGAATTTTTGTGCAACTGGCAGGCAAAGCATGAAAAACGACCTCAGGGACGAGATTTTGCACTTGCCATCTTCACGGCCCGCCCCCACCCCTGCCCCTCCCCC
>DAOUAN010000110.1:0-11182 GCA_034433385.1 Anaerolineales bacterium
AAGACTTGTTCCAGATCATCGGCTGCGCTTTGCAGGTATTTCTCCTTCAGGGCAGCGGCGGTTGCGGTATCGCCCAGTGAGGCGCGTTCGCCGTGATACAGGTCGGGGGCAAAGGCCAGGTAGCCTTCCGCCGCGAAGCGATCGGCAATGGATTTGGTCTGCTCATCCAATCCCCACCATTCGTGGATGACGATCAGGGCGGGGAAGGGGCTTTTGCCAAAAGGTCGCGCCAGGTAACCGGTTACGGTATTCAGGAGGGTCATTTCGCCCATTTTCTTTCCTTCACTGCACCAGATGATGTATCTGGCCTCCAGCTGCAGGCATGATACAGTCTTGCTCTTGAGAATCTATCATGACCGCGAAGATTTTGTGGAACAAACCTTCCAGGCTGCCTGGGCAATCTGAAGGCTTGTCCTACAGTGCGGCTTGCCGCGCGATGATGTAGGAGGCAATTCAATTATACAGGCATTGTGTCTTTGACTCTCCTGCAAAAAGGTCAAATGCACCGCGCAGTTCGCAGAGAAGGCTGAGATTTTTGAAGTTCGTTTTCAGATTATGCCAATTGCGCCGCAAATCTTGAATTTTTGAAGTGTACCTTCAGTTTTTATTTGCGCCCTTTGCGCTCTCTGCGGTGATTTCGTTTTTGCGGTGGACTCATTGAATCACTTCTAGCAAAACACAAGGTGCTCTCTTCTGTGGTAACATTTGATGTCCATATTCCATGCGGGAGGTAGAGCAGCCCATCCTGGCTGTGAAAGACTGACCATGTTTGAAACACTTACTTCTCGTCTCAACCAGGTTTTTGATCAATTGCGTCGCCGCGGCAAGCTGAGCGAAGCCGATGTGGATGCTGCCATGCGCGAGGTGCGCCTGGCGTTGCTGGAGGCCGACGTTCATTATAGTGTGGTCAAATCCTTCATCGCTCATGTGCGCGAGCGCGCTGTCGGCGCCGAGGTTTCCAGGGCACTTAACCCAGGGCAGCAGGTGATTAAGATCGTCAATGAAGAGCTCATTAACCTGCTGGGCGAACCGGCGCCGCTCAATCTAACTGGCCCTAAACCGCGGGTGATTATGCTGGTCGGGTTACAAGGTTCCGGGAAGACTACGGCTGCTGGCAAGCTGGCGAGATTGCTGCGTTCCAAAGGGGAGCGGGTGATGCTGGTGGCGGGGGATCCATATCGCCCCGCGGCGGTGCAACAGTTGCAGCAGTTGGGAGAGCGCCTGGATGTGCCTGTGGAGGCCGATGCCTCGCTCAAGCCGCCTGAGTTGGCCGCCCGCGCCGTGGAGAAAGCCCAAAAGGGTGGATTCGGCGTGGTGATCGTGGATACCGCTGGACGGTCGCAGATGGATGCGGAATTGATGGCCGAATTGAGAGCCATCGCGGCTCGTATTTCTCCGGTGGAAATCTTGTTGGTGGTTGATTCGATGATCGGCCAGGAAGCGTTGAACATTGCTCAGGGATTTCGCGAGCATGTGGCGATTACTGGCCTGATCCTGACCAAAATGGATGGCGATGCACGTGGCGGGGCAGCAATTTCCATCCGCTCGGTGACGGGGGTGCCGATCAAGTTCCTGGGTGTAGGCGAAAAACTGGATGCGCTGGAGACCTATGATCCTACCCGCCTGGCCTCGCGTATTCTCGGCATGGGAGATATGCTGGGGTTGATCGAGAAGGCCGAGGCGGCCTTCGATGCCCAGCAGGCCCAAAAGGCTGTTGAACGGCTGGTAAAGGGAGAATTTACCCTGGAAGACTGGTTGGAGCAAATACGCCAGATTAAGAAAATGGGGCCATTGGCGCAGATTTCAGAAATGCTCCCCGGACGCCTCGGGCAGGTGGCTCGCCAGGTGGATCCGAAGGAGATGGAGCAAAATTTCAGGCGTTCAGAGGCGATTATCCTTTCGATGACGCCTCAAGAGCGGCGCAACCCGGATATTCTGAACGCTTCGCGCCGTCGGCGCATTGCCGCCGGTTCGGGAACGGATGTGCAGGAGGTCAATCGCCTCATCAAGCAATTCCGTGAGGCGCAAAAGCTGATGAAAACGCTGCAAAAAACAGGTGGACGTGGCCTGGGGCGTTTATTTGGGTGAAAAACGGAGCGATATTCTGGTAAAATAGAGCCCTGTGTGGATTTCAGTAAACGAGCGCGTGTGTCCTTCCACGCACCCCTCTCTCGTTTGCCTGAGCCACTCCAATTTGCCGATTACATAATTTGTTTGAAGGAGATCGTTTTCAAATGGTTCGCATTCGTCTTCGTCGAGTCGGTCTGAAGGGTCAGCCTGCTTATCGTATCGTCGCTGCGGATAAAGAAAGCCCGCGCGATGGTCGCTTTTTGGAAATTTTGGGCTATTACAACCCTCGTACCGATCCCGCTACGATTCAAATCAAGGAAGACCGTGTCTATCACTGGATGAAGAACGGTGCTCTTCCCACCGAAGCGGTGGAACAGTTGTTCAAAACCAGCGGCGTGTTGGATCGCTTTGCCCGTTTCAAAGCGGGTGAATCGCTGGAAACATTGTTGCAAGAAGCAGCGCAAGCCAGCGCCAAACGCGCCGCACCCGTCAAAACCCGCAAAGACTAATCCTTCGTCGTCGCAAAGCCACTCGCTTTGCGACGACCATTCTCGGAGAGGCGCGCGATGAAAGCCCTCATTGAATATATTGCCAAATCCCTGGTTGAATATCCCGACAAGGTCGAAGTGCGCGAAAGCGGCAACGGCACCCGCGTGCGGTTGGAACTGCGCGTGGATAAGGACGATATGGGGCGCATCATTGGCAAGAGCGGACGGGTGGCCAATGCCATCCGCACGTTGCTCCGGGTGGCTGCCGAACGGGACGGCAAACAGGCTACCCTGGATGTGTTAGAACCCTGATGCCTTCCTCAAAGATGAAAGTCCCAGCGCAGGCTGGATCAGGCTCGCCAGCTGGCGAGCCTGAGTATTTGGTCGTTGGCTTTTTGCGCCGCCCGCATGGGGTGCGCGGTGAAATCGCCATGGATGTTTACACCGACTTCCCCGAGCGGTTGAAGAGCGGCAAACGCTTGTATGTTGGCGAGGAGCATGTGCTGGTGCAACTTGCCGGCGTGCGCCCTCACCAGAATGGCTTGCTGGTGCGTTTCAAGGGGGTGGATACGCCCGAAGCTGCCGGACAGTTTCGCAATCAGTGGGTGTACGTCAAAACCAGCGAATTACCGCCTTTGCCGGCAGGCCAGTTTTATCAGCATCAGCTGCTGGGTCTCCATGTGGAAGATGAGCAGGGCAAACTCTTGGGCGTGCTGGTTGAGATTTTGGAGACGGGCGCCAACGATGTCTATGTCGTTGTGGATGAGAAGGGCCGCGAGCTGCTTTTGCCGGCCATTCCGCCGGTCATTCTGGACGTTCAGCCGGAGCGCGGTTTCATCCGCGTTCACCTGCTCGATGGGCTGTTAGATGAGGCCTCGCCGGAGGATGCTGCGGAAGAATAAAGGGGCATGGACGAGCGGTATTATTGGGTCGGTTTTAATTTGATCCGGGGCATTGGACCGGTCCGTTTGCAGGCGCTGATCCATCACTTCGGCGACCTGGAAACGGCCTGGAGGGCCGCGCCAGCCGATTTGGCGGAAGCCGGCCTGGGTCCGAAAGTGATCGAGCGTTTGGTGCAGGCGCGTCAGAGCGTGGATTTGCTGAAGGTGTGGGAAAAGATCACGGAGCAGGGCATCCGTATCGTCACGTGGTTAGATGAAAATTACCCCTCTCGTTTGAAAGAGATTGATCAGCCGCCACCGGTGTTGTATTTGCGCGGTGACTATTTGCCAGATGATCAATTCGCCGTGGCGATTGTTGGCACGCGACGGGTGACGCCTTATGGGCGGCAGGTGGCAGATGAACTGGCTTCTTTTCTGGCCGCCAATGGGATTACGGTGATCAGCGGCCTGGCACGCGGGGTGGACGCCATTGCCCACTCGGCAGCGATGCGGGCGGGTGGACGCACGTTGGCGGTGCTGGGTTCGGGGGTGGATCGAATCTATCCGCCGGAGCACCGCGCCCTGGCCGAACAGATTTGTGCACACGGGGCGCTGGTGAGCGATTATGCGCCGGGCACGCCGCCCGATGCGGTTAATTTTCCCCCGCGCAATCGCATTATCGCTGGTCTTTCCCTGGCGGTTGTGGTGGTGGAGGCGGGTGAGACCAGTGGCGCTTTGATTACGGCGGAGTTCGCTGCAGAGCAGGGGCGAGAGGTCTTTGCTGTGCCGGGGAATATTTTTGCGCCGCAAAGTAAGGGGACGAATAAGTTGATTCAGCAGGGGGCGCAGATGCTCTTGAGTGTGCAGGATTTGATGCAGGCGCTGGATTTGACTCGGCTGAGCAAGCAAAAGGTGGCGCGGCGTTTGTTGCCCGCCGATGAGACCGAGGCGCGTTTGCTGAGTGTGCTTTCCAACGAACCGTTGCATGTGGATGAAATCCGCCAGCGGGCTGATATGCCGATTGAGCAGGTTTCGGCGACGTTGGTGATGATGGAGCTGAAGGGACTGGTACGCCAGGTGGGTGGCATGAACTACGTGGCGGTTCATGAGGTACAATCGGGTTATTCTGTAACGGAAGGACCTGACCGGGAAACGGAAGGGAAGACAGAATTAAACTTTTAAGCGATCAATGGAATGATTATGTCTGAACATGTTGATGCTGTGCATACCTATGCAGTGATTATGGCCGGCGGCGGGGGGACTCGCCTGTGGCCGGTTTCGCGCCGCGAACGCCCCAAACAATTGTTGCCTTTATTGGGAAAGGAGACTTTGTTTCAAAGCACGGTGGCGCGGCTGGAGAATTTGTTCCCGCCGGAGCGTATTCTGGTGGTCACCGTGGAGGAGCAGGCCCGCGAAATGCAAAAGCAGGCGCCGCATATTCCAGCAGAGAATTACCTGATTGAGCCGGCGCCGCGGGGTACGGCTTCAGTGGTGGGGCTGGCCGCGGTGGCGCTTCAGCAGCGCGATCCGCAAGCGATGATGGCGGTACTGACGGCAGATCACTTTATCCGCAACCGTGATTTGTTTCACTACCTGCTTCGGGCTGCCTTCGATGTGGCCAAAAATGATTATCTGGTTACACTAGGAATCACGCCTACTCATCCTTCTACCGCTTACGGTTATATTCAGCAAGGTGAGCCGTTGGAAGGCAATTATCGCTATCCAGTGTATGCAGTACAGCGTTTCAAGGAAAAACCTGACCAGGTAACGGCTGAGCAACTGTTGCGTTCGGGGAATCATGCCTGGAATAGTGGCATGTTCGTCTGGCGGGTGGATGCTATTCTCTCTGAGATTGAGCGGCAAATGCCTCAGCTTTCGGCTGTGCTGAAGGAAATCTCCGCTGCCTGGAACACGCCGCAACGCAATGAAGTCATCCGTAAATACTGGTTTGACCTGAAGACCGAAACAGTGGATTATGGCATTATGGAAAAGGCTGAGCGGGTGGCGGTTTTACCGGCAGGTGGCCTGGGGTGGAATGATGTTGGCTCGTGGGATACCCTTTTCGATGTCTTGTTGCCCGATATGAATGGCAACGTCTCTACGACGACGCATCATTTGGCCGTGGATACCCATAACACCCTGGTTTACAGCAATGAGGATGAACGCCTGGTCGTTACCATTGGTCTGGATGACATGATCGTGGTGGATACGGGCGATGTGTTGTTGATTTGCAAGACCGACCAGGCGCAGAAAGTGCGCGAGGTGGTGGAGCATTTGAAAAAACATCACCAGGAAAAATATCTTTGAGGCAAGATCAGACAGGCTCTTATAGCGTAGCGATTAAATTTTGATGGAGGCCTTCTTTATGGAAGCATATTGCATGAAGTGCAGGACGAAGCGCGAAATTCAAGATGCGCAGGCGACCTTTAATGCCGCCGGTGCGGCGGTGACTGTAGGCGTCTGTCCGGTTTGCGGGACGCGACTGTTCCGCATGGGCAAGACGCCGGCTCATGAAGGCCTGATGCCACCGGAGAAGAAGGAAAACCGCCAGGGCAAACTGGTGATTGTGGAATCGCCGGCCAAGGCGCGCACGGTAGGTCGCTTTTTGGGCAAGGGGTACACGGTCAAGGCCTCTGTGGGGCATGTGCGCGATTTGCTGCGTTCACAATTATCGGTAGATGTAGAACATGATTTTGCTCCCAAGTATCGCGTGCCTAAAGAGAAGAAGGAAGTGGTCAAAGAACTAAAGCGGCTGGCAAAACAGGCGGAGGAAATTTATCTGGCTACCGACCCGGACCGCGAAGGGGAGGCCATTTCCTGGCATTTGATGGAGGCCGCACAGATTGATCGTCAGCGTGCCAAACGGGTGGTTTTCCATGAGATTACCGAGCCGGCGATTCGCGAGGCGTTTGCTCACCCGCGCCAGATCAACATGGACCTGGTCAACGCCCAACAGGCGCGGCGGGTGCTGGATCGGCTGGTAGGCTACAGCATCAGTCCGATTTTGTGGGAAAAGGTGCGCAGTCGCCTTTCGGCGGGACGCGTTCAATCGGTGGCGCTCCGCCTGATCGTCGAGCGCGAGCGAGAGATTGAGTCGTTCGTGCCAGTGGAGTATTGGACGATCGGCGCCGAGTTTAAGCCCGAAGGCCTGCGGCAGACGTTCCTGGCCAAACTGGTGAAAATAGACGAGAACGAGCCGGAGCTGCCGAATGAGGAGGCGGTCAAGCCTATCCTGGCGGATATGGAAACCGCTTCTTACTGGCTCAGCCGGGTCAAGCGTGGCGAGCGCAAGCGTCGCCCGGCTGCGCCGTTTATTACCTCTACGTTGCAGCAAGAGGCCTCGCGCAAACTTGGCTTTACTGCCAAGCGGACGATGGCGTTGGCCCAGGGACTTTACGAAGGCGTGGACGTGGGGGAAGGGGGAACGACTGGTCTGATTACCTACATGCGTACCGATTCGACCAACATCTCTGAACTGGCGCAGAAAGAAGCCCGCGACTACATTATGGGCAAATATGGCGCCGATTTCCTTCCCCCCGAACCGCCACAATACAAGACCAGGGCGGTCGGCGCTCAGGAGGCCCATGAGGCGATTCGTCCGACCTCGGTGATGCGTGAGCCGGAAAAGGTCAAGCCCTATCTGGAACCGGCCATGTTCAAGTTATATCAATTGATCTGGCAGCGTTTTGTCGCTTCGCAGATGGAATCGGCGGTATATGACACGTTACAGGTGGAGGTCAGCGGCAAGAGTCGTGCTCATGAGTATCTGCTCCGGGCCTCTGGCTCGGCGGTGAAGTTCCCCGGCTTCCTGGTGGTGTATGAGGAGGCGCGTAACGAGGACGTGAAAGACGAGGACGAAGATAATGTTCGTATCCCGGCCGGAATCGCTGAGGGGCAAAAACAGGAATTGGTGCGGTTGATTCCGGAGCAACATTTCACCCAACCGCCACCGCGCTATTCGGAGGCTTCGCTGGTGCAGGCGCTGGAGGAATATGGGATTGGACGTCCCTCCACCTACGCGCCGACTTTGTCCACGATTCAGCAGCGCGGCTACGTGGAACGGGTGGACCGCCGTCTCGTCCCGACCGAGACGGGGATACGGGTCAACGATCTGCTGGTGCAATACTTCCCAGAGATTGTGGATGTGAATTTCACCGCCCGCATGGAAGATGACCTGGATCAGATTGCCTCCGGGCAGACGGAATGGGTGGAAGTACTGCGTTCGTTTTATGGGCCGTTCTCACAAACGGTGCAAAAGGCACAGGCAGAAATGCCGGCGATCAAGAGTGGTCCGGAGCCGATCGGCCGCACTTGCCCGGAATGCGGGCGGGAGCTGGTGATTCGTTATGGGCGGTTTGGCAAATTTATTTCGTGTAGTGGATTTCCAGAGTGCCGTTATACGGAGCCGTGGTTGGAGAAGATCGGCGTGACTTGCCCGAAGGATGGCGGTGATCTGGTGGAACGCAAGACGCGCCGCAATCGGGTCTTCTATGGTTGTATCAATTATCCGAATTGCGATTTCACTTCGTGGAAGAAGCCCATTCCGCAGCCGTGCCCCAAATGCCATGGCTTGCTGGTAATTGCGAATAAACGCGAAGCCCAATGCCTGAATTGCCAGGAGACTTTCTTGCTGGAAGAGGTAGTACCTGAGCCAGCAGATTAATGAGTGTGGATTGTCATAGTGTTGTATAATCAAATCGTACACCTGTTCTGAAAAGGAGCGCGGCTATGCAGGTCATTTCTCAAATCACTGCTCAATGGCTTAAAAAACCCATGGTACTGGCGGGGGGCGCTTTGATTCTGGGAATTGTGCTCGGTTTGATTTGGGGCTGGTGGATTGATCCGGTGAAATTTGTGGATGCTACGCCGATCTATCTCCGAGCCGATCTCCAGGAAGATTATTTGCGCATGACCATTGATTCATTCCTGGTCAATCAGGACCTGAATCTAGCCGTGCAACGCTGGCAGAACCTGGGTGCGAACGCGCCGCTGATTCTCGATGTCATTCAGGCGAATCCCAAGCATTTGAATCCGCAGGTGGTGGCTGCTTTCCGGCAGCTGATTGAGCAGCAACTTGGCCCGCTGTCTCCGGCGGGCACGCCAACGCCGGCCCCGGCGCGGGCGGGAGGAAGTAGCACCCTTTTGATTGGGCTTGCCGCTGTTGTGATCCTGGCGGTGGTCGTGGGAATCATCGCTTTGCCCTTGCGACGTTTGCTAGCGAAGGGACGCAGTACAGAAGTGACGCCGATGATGCAGGCTGCCGAGATCACTCGCCAAACCGAAAAGACCAACTTTGAATCTCTTGGGCTGGCGCCTCCCATCACGCAGACAATGACTACCTACGTCTTGGGTGATGATCTTTACAATGAGTCCTTTGGCATCAATACCCAGAGTGGTGAATTCCTCGGCGAGTATGGTATGGAAATTTCGGAGACGATTGGCATTGGTGACCCCAAAAAGGTGACTGCGTTTGAGGTCTGGTTATTCGATAAGAACGATATTCGCACGGCGACCAAAGTGTTGATGACGGAACACGCTTTCAATGATCCTGCGATTCGCAGCCGCCTTGAGCCGAAGGGTGAGCTGGTGCTCGTCGAGCCGCAAAAGCAATTTATGCTTGAAACCGAAACCCTACAATTGCTGGTAACGGTGGTGGACTTGGAATACGGCAAAGGTCCCCTTCCGCCCAACAGCTATTTTGAGCGCCTGGTGTTGGAATTGGCAGTTTGGCCCAAGGGAGAACAACCTGTAGCCTGAAATTAATCAGCCCGGT
This sequence comes from Anaerolineales bacterium, assembly GCA_034433385.1. Taxonomy (GTDB): domain Bacteria; phylum Chloroflexota; class Anaerolineae; order Anaerolineales; family Villigracilaceae; genus DAOUAN01. The sequence goes on from DAOUAN010000110.1 coordinate 9,213, forward strand.
GAGCGCCGGGCTGATTTTTTTTACTCAATCTTGAGAATTTTGAATCGGATTTTACCGCCAGGGGCATCGGCCTCGACGATTTCTCCCACTTTGCGATCTAACAGGGCGCGACCGATGGGCGATTCATGCGAGATTTTGCCGTTGCGCGGATCGGCTTCCTTGGGGCCAACAACATGATAAGTCTCTGGCGGAAAGCCTTCTTCCTGAATAGTGACCTGACAACCAATGCTGACCACTTCTTTGTTGTCGCTTTTCTCGATGATTACTGCGTTGCGCAAGATGGCTTCAATTTCTTGAATACGCCCTTCGAGGAAGGCCTGATCTTCTTTGGCTTTGTGGTAATCGGCGTTTTCAGAAAGGTCGCCCATTTGAATGGCAGAGCGCAGTCGCCTGGCCAGTTCCTCGCGGCGGGGGCCTTTGAGTTCTTCCAGCTCAGCCTTGAGGCGAGCATGACCTTCGGGAGTTAAATATTGCACAGTTTGATTCATGGGTTACTCTCACACTTCTAGGGTTTTTCCTGCGGGTTGAATAATTTTTGATGTTCTTCAATGGCGTAGCGGTCGGTCATGCCGGCAATGTAATCGCAGATCGTTCGTTCCAGGCCGCGTTTGGGGATGAAAAAACGCACGTGATCGGGCAGGATGGATGGCTCGTCGCGATAGGCGTTGAACAGGTCGGTGATGATGCGTTCGGCTTTGACCTGCATTCGCACCACGCGATGATGCCGATAAAGGTTGTTGTACAGGAAATCTTTTAATTCGCGGTTGCGGCGCTGCATCTCTTCGCTGTAGCCAATGAGATTGTAGGGGAGTTTTTGGATGTCGAGTGGCGATTGCGCACCGCTTTCCTTCAGGCGGCTTTCGGTGGCGTAGATAATATCGGTGACCAGCAGGCCGACCAGATGGCGGATCATGCGATGCCGTTCGATGTCGCTGAGAATCGGGCCGCGCCAGTTATATGTTTCGCACAAGATGCCCCACAGGGCGATTCCATCCAGCATTTGAGGGGTGATCATGCCGGAGCGCAGCCCGTCGTCAAGATCGTGGGTGGTGTAAGCCAATTCGTCGGCGATGTTGGCGATCTGCGTTTCCAGGTTGCCGCGCAGTTCGGGGTTGTAGTCGCGCGCGTCGGCGATGTCGTATTCCGATTCGTGTTTGACCATTCCCTCGCGCACTTCCCAGGTGAGATTCAAGCCGGGGAATTCGGGGTAGCGCTGTTCCAATTCGGTGACGATGCGCAGGGATTGTTTGTTGTGGTCGAAGCCGCCGTGATCTTTCATCAGGCGGGCCAGCGCCGTTTCGCCGGAATGTCCAAACGGCGAATGACCGAGATCGTGCGCCAGGCAGATGGCCTCCACCAGGTCTTCGTTGGCGCCGAGGGCGCGAGCCAGCGTGCGGCCAATTTGCGCTACTTCAAGGGTGTGGGTGAGACGGGTGCGGAAATAATCTCCCTCGAAGTTGATGAAGACCTGCGTCTTGTATTCCAGGCGGCGAAAGGCAGTGGTATGAATAATGCGGTCACGGTCGCGCTGAAAAACAGTGCGGTATTCTGGTTCTTTATCCAGATAGGCACGCCCTTTGCTGTCTTTACTACGCATCCCGTAGGGAGCCAGGCTTTTATCTTCGATTTCTTCGAGTTGTTGACGTGTGAAAAACATAGATATAGTTTTTGCCCTCACTCCGTTGAACTTCCCAGGGGGATGGAGTGAGGGAGTGGGGCGAGAGGGGGTCGAACCCTCACGGTGTCACCACCGGTTGATTTTAAGTCAACTGCGTCTGCCGATTCCGCCATCGCCCCTGGCTAGATTGATTCTACTCGAAGGGCAGATTCCGTCAAGGAAAATCACTGAAAGGAAGAAAATGACGAAGACGTGCGTGGGCACGTCTTCTAAAATCTTAGCTGCCTGGCGTGGGTGTTTCAGTAGGCGGTGGCTCGGTGGGTGGTTGTGTAGGCGGTGGCTCGGTGGGCGG
>DAOUAN010000111.1:0-95886 GCA_034433385.1 Anaerolineales bacterium
ATGCCAGCATCCGTTGGAACTTTACCGTTGATGACGCTCGTATCGTTTTTAAAGATCACTACCCTACATCTTTAACTTGTTGATGTACTAGCCGTTTCCCTGTTCTCCATCTTACCCACAACCTTTTAGTGCTCCCTGCCTGGCGGGGGGCAAAACGATTTCGTTGGAAGTGCGCATTTGTGCTCTTGTCCCGTCTGGTGCTTCAAACACCCCATCCCCCGTCCGAGAGATGAACGTTGCGCTGCATGGGTTCACGGACATAGTGGGTCAATAACGACCGCCATCTATTGTAAATTCGTTACAGGATGATTGGGGGATAAAATATTTGAGCGCATGTGGCTATAATATGTATAGTCACCTTTTTTCCGCAAATTTGTATTATTTTTGTTTGCCGAGGCCATGTATGAGTAATTTACGAAGATCGATTCTGTTGGCGGCTTTGTACCTTGTCGCCATTTTTTTGTTAGGCGAATCGGATTATGTAGGGCGGCAAATCATCAACTTTGCTTCTTATTTCTACCTGATGGTGATGATTGCCATGCCGCTGACCCTGCTTGTGCCGGTTGTCTCGCGCTTGCCAGTATTGGTTCCGCTCATTTTTTGGGCAAGCATTTATATGGCCGTGGTGCAGCTGGTAGATCGCAGCATCTCGGCGGATAGCAGTTTTGCTATTTTGATTTTGGAATTTGGGTTATTGGAATTGGGTGTCTGGATTTTCTGGCAACTGGCCGTTCAGCTGGGGAACGCCGAATTATTGATGGATTCCCTGGCCTTGAGTGCCTATCCGAATCGCACGCTGGACATGGATGCGGCTGTACCCCAAATTCGAGTTGAATTGACCCGTAGCCGGCGCTATCATCGCCCATTGAGTCTGATTGTCCTGCAGCCAGACCCGGAAGAATTCCACTCCATCCAGGAAATGATGCGCAGCATTCAACAAGACTTGTTGAAGCGGTTTTCCTTTGCACGCATTGGGCAGGTAGTGGACGAGCAGATACGCCAAACGGATCTGCTCATGCGTGACCGCGTCGGCAGGATGATCATTTTGTGCCCGGAGACAGATATTGAAAGCGCCATCCTGCTGGCAAAACGCATTGCCCAAGAAGTGGAAGATAAAACAGGCGTGCGGATGTTGTGGGGCACTTCGGCTTTTCCCGATGAAGCCCTGACGTTCGATGACTTGTTGCAAAAGGCTCGCGAGCGTTTGGCGCAAATCCCGCTGGAATCTGTGGAACAACAGCCGGCTGTGATTCAGCCAAATGGGAGGTAAAAAATGGCTGTGATGGAAATGGTTGCACCTTCCGAACAGGAATGGTTCAAAAAGTTTGATCCCCGCAAGCGCATTCTGACGGGGCACTCTTATCAGGTGGCCAAGCGCATCATGGATGTATCGCTTGTGTTGTTGAGCCTGCCTTTCTGGCTGCCCCTGATGGGTGTAATCGCTTTGCTGATCAGGTTGACTTCTCCTGGTGGGCCGGTCATCTTCAAACAAGCGCGCACCGGCAAAGGTGGCAAGCGCTTCGAGATGTATAAATTCCGCACGATGGTACCGAACGCTGAAGAACTGAAGGCCAAATATATGCATCTAAACGAATTGCAATGGCCAGATTTTAAAATCACCAACGATCCGCGCATCACTCCGTTTGGGCGTTTCTTGCGAAAAACCAGCCTGGATGAATTGCCCCAATTGTTCAACGTCTTACGCGGTGAAATGAGCCTGGTAGGGCCGCGCCCGACATCTTTTGGCGCGGATACCTATAAATTATGGCATACCGAACGCCTGGATGTGATGCCCGGGATCACCGGTTTGTGGCAGATCATGGGCCGCGCTCAGCTGGAATTCGATGATCGCTTACGGCTGGATATTGCTTACATCGAACGAGCCGGCCTCTGGTTTGATTTAAATATCTTGTTCCGAACGATCTTCGCGGTTGTACAACGTCGTGGCGCACATTAAGAAAATTGCCTATATCATGTCTCGCTTTCCCCATCTGCCGGAGACGTTCATCTTACGAGAGATGATCGCCCTGGAGCGGTTGGGTTGGCAAGTGTCGTTGTACCCGTTGATTTTCCAAAATCAATCGGTGATTCATGCAGATGCCAGAGCCTGGCTGGAGCGGGCGCACCGTCTGCCCTGGTTCTCAGCAGAAGTTTTGCGAGCCAATTTCCGGCGTTTTTTCAAGCAACCCGGCTTGTATCTTTCTATACTTTTTCAAGTCATTGGTGAAAATCTGAGCAGCCTTAAATTTCTGGCACGCGCTCTTGTTCTTTTCCCAAAAATTGTTTTGATGGCTGAACGCATAGAAGGCGAAGGGATTCGCCACATCCACGCCCACTATGCCACCCACCCTGCACTGGCAGCCTGGGTGATTCATCGTTTTACTGGTATTACCTACAGCGTTACGGTTCATGCCCATGATATTTACGTAGAAAAGGCCATGTTGGGTACGAAGTTAAAAGATGCTGCTTTCATTGCCGCAATCTCAGAGTACAATATCAACTATCTGGCACGGCATGTGGGGGCGTGGATTCGGGAACATGCCCATGTGATTCGTTGTGGCATTGACCCTGCACTGTATCACCCTGCTGAGCAAAATGACGCTGATTGGAGCGGGCTGAAAATCATAAGTGTTGGCAGCCTTCAGCCCTATAAAGGCCACATTCATTTGATTGATGCCTGTGCCTTATTGCACCAGCGGGGGATACCTTTCCATTGTCAGATTATTGGCGGCGGCGACTTGAAACCCGTCCTTGAAACGCGCATTCGCCAGCATGGCTTGCAAGGACGGGTGGAATTGGCTGGCCCGAAAACTCAGGAAGAAATTGCCGCGTTGCTTGTCCAGGCGAATTGCTATGTCCAGCCAAGTGTGATCATGCCTTCCGGTAAAATGGAAGGCATCCCGGTAGCATTGATGGAAGCCATGGCCAGCGGGTTGCCAGTTGTTGCGACCGATATTTCAGGAGTGCCTGAGCTGATCCGAGAAGGCGAGACCGGTTGGCTTGTCCCCCCGGAATCGCCCCAGGCCCTCGCGGATGTGTTGACCGAAATTTACACGCACCCTCAGGAAACTGCCCGACGGGCACACGCCGGGCGCCAATGGGTGTTACAAGAATTTACCCTGGCGTCTAACGTTCAAAAGCTGTCAGATTTGTTGACGCCGCTGGCCTCTTTGCCAGAACAAGCCTGAGCCTCATCTTGTGTCAATTGTCAGGCCAAATATCACCCTACTGAACTTCGTGTTGAGAAAGGTTTCTTATGGAAATTAAACTCTACTTTCGCATGTTACAACGCAGCTGGTGGCTCATTGCAGTCGCCGCACTTGCGGCCGTGATGGTCACGTTGACCATCTCTTACCTCACGCCGCCCACGTATCGCGCCATTTCTCGCTTTATTGTTTCCCCAAATGCAACAATTATCACCGGTGGTAGCAATGTGTTGGACAGTATTAATGTTCTCGACAAGCGCTCCATCATCACCACCTATGCAGAGATTTTAAACAGCCCGCGCATTTATCGCGAAACTTTGAGTTTACTTCAGCTGCGTGAAGAAGATTTGACCGGCTACACCTCCACGGCAGTAGCCTTGCCCGATACCAACATTATTGAGTTCTCTGTGGAAGGGCCTGACCCGGAAGTGGTGGCTCTACTGGCCAACAGCATTGGGCAACGGGCGGTTGAATATGTGCAAAGCCTGTATCAGGTGTACGATTTGACCCTGCTCGATCCGGCCAGTATCCCAACCGTGCCGATCTCGCCCGTTCCCTTGCGCGATGCGGGTGTCTCGCTGGTGGTAGGCCTGGCTTTGGGCATTGCCCTGGCACTTGTCCGCGAACTCTTGCGCGCCCCGTTAGAAAACTTCATGCAGCAGCGTCGCGTGGATAGCATGTCCACTGCGCTCAATCGGCAGGCCTTTGAAGAAAAACTGCAGGAAGTGGCCTTCGCCTCAGTTACCGATTTTTCACTTTGCATGGTGCACTTGGAAGGCCTGCGCGATTACATCAACATCTTGCCTCAGCCCACCCTGCAAACCATTTTGCGCCATGTCACCCAGACTCTGAAAAATCAGTTGCGTGGCAACGACCTGGTTGGTCGTTGGTCGGAGTTGGATTTTGCTGTGTTGCTTTCTGATACTTCCGGCGATGCCGCCCTCAACACGATGAGCCGCGTCCGCACGGCGCTTTCGGTGCCGATCAAAATTGACGTTTCGGGCGAAGACTTGTATCTGCTGCCGCAAATTGGCGTTGCCGAATATCGGGTAGGGGATACCGCTCAATCTTTGGTGAGCAATACCAACTGGGCGCTGGAAATTGCCAAGAAAAATCAGGGCTTGTATTTGCTTCGGGCAACGGAACCCCTCTAAAGGTCAGGATGGATGCGCTGAAATTTCCCCCGGTAGATTTGAGCAGCCTGCGGGAGCGGATTCTGCGCTTGCGCGGCGATCCAGCGCGTCCCCCCAGACTTTCGATTGTGGTCCCGGTTAATGCGCGTAGTGATCTATCGAATGTGTTGAACCTGGTCTCAGACGTTGCCTGGTATCAGGGGCAGCAAACGGCTGAAATCATTCTGGTGGTGAACAACTTCCCACCAGAACACCCTCCGTTCGAAATTGAGCAATATCGCGGCTATGGAATGGAGGTGTTGGCTATTCCTAAAATCGTTGCCGTGGGCGGGATTGCCATCGCGGCGCGCATTCCTGGCGTTCAACAGGCTCAATCGGAATGGGTGATTTCTTTCGATGCCGATTGTCGCATTCCTGATAGCGCTGCCTTGCTGGAGTGGTATGCCTTACAGTTTGAAAAAGGGGTTGATCTGGCTTATACCCACGTGGATTACTACGATCTCCCCCCTGGTTTTTCGGTGCAGGTGCGCATGTTGATCCACCATGCCAGTCGCTGGTTTCGCCGGGTGGTCTTGCGCATGCCCACCAGTCGCGGCAGCAACTATGGAGTGCGCCGGCGGCGGATGCTTGATTTGTATCAGCAAGGAAAAATTCCCTATGATTTTCATGTGGGACCGGTGATGAAGGCCATCGGTGGGCGGTTGGCCTATTCTGGCGCCCGAGAATTGACGGTTTACACGTCGGGACGATTTTTCTCGGGTGGCTGGAAAGAGCTGTTGGACTATTTATTCTGGCGTCTCGGCTATTACTATCGAATCTGGCGCCAGCGTCGAAGGACGACTTCGGCTCCTGAACAGGAATGAGCGAGAGAAATGAACTTACAGGTTTTGCGTAAATCGGCCACTTTTAATACCCTCTTTTTCCTGGGGCTGGCTCTGCTCTTAGGAGGTGCTGTTGGGTTGGCGGTTCCACGCCTGGGTAACCCGGCTTATATTTTGATCGGTCTTTTGGCCATCATCGGCTTTGGCATAACGATTGCCCGCGTGGATATCGGTTTACTCCTGCTGGTCTTTCTAACCTATACTCGCCTTTCGGATATTGCCTATCATTACCACGGCGCACCTTCTATCGCCAAATCGTTTGTGGTGCTTTTGTTGATCGCTTTGCTGGTTCGTTGGGCGATCTTCCACGAGCGGCCCGAACGCTGGGAAAAACCGCTCTTGCTGGTGACCATTTATGGCCTGGTCGGGCTGGGATCCATGCTTTATGCGGCCGAGCCTTTGCTGGTTTGGGATTCTTTGCGCGATTATGTCAAAGACGCGCTGATCGCGGTGGTAGCCGCGAGCTTATTGAGCCGGGGACCATTGTTTCGTCGCGCTTTGTGGGCGCTTTTGTTGGCGGGAATTCTGATCGGTTCCTTTAGCGTCTATCAGTTTCTGACCAAAACTTTTACGAATAACTACGGCGGCATGGCTCAGGCGGAATATATGCAAATTACTGTCGGCACGAACGATTACCGCATTGCCGGCGTGGTGGGTGACCCGAATTTTTTTGCCCAGATCATGGTTGTGCTGGTGCCCATTGCCCTGGAACGAATGCTTCATGAGCGACGTCTCGGTTTGCGCGTTTTGGCCGGTGTGGCGTTGATCCTTTCAACCCTTTCCGTGCTTTACACCTATTCGCGCGGTGGATTTCTGGCTTTAGCGGCTGCCATGCTCTTGTTTTTGCTTTTGTTTCCCCCTCACCCCAACCGGGTGCCCTGGTTGATTTTAGGCGCGCTTGTGGTGATGTCTTTCGTCCCACCTTCTTACTACGAAAGAATTCTCTCGATCAACCTGGCTTTTTCTGCGCCCCAAACGCAATTCCGCTCTACGGATAAAGCGATTCAGGGCCGCACCAGCGAGTTACTCACTGGTCTGGCCATGTTCAGTGACCATCCTTTGTTTGGCGTGGGCCTGAAGAATTATGCTTATCTGTATCCTTATTATTCTAAAAGTATTGGCCTGGCGCCCAGCGCTTCTCAACGCTCGGCACACAATTTGTATCTGGAAGTGCTGGCTGAGACCGGAGCAGTGGGTTTTACCGTATTTGCCTTTCTGGTCGGGATAACGTTGCGTACCATTTGGGCTGCCCGAAAGCGCTTTATTGAAGCTGGTCTCTACAATTATGCCCACATGACCAGTGGCTATTTCGTTGGCGTCATCGCTTACCTGATGGCAGCGTTTTTCGTTCATTCGGCATTCCCTCGCTATTTTTATCTTTTGATTGGCATGGGATTGGCACTCGATGCGATGGCAAAAGCAACGATTGCCGCCTATCAGCACAATGGACAACCTGAAGGGGGCCTATGAACGCAGCTTCTCCTGCCACAGACTTGGCGCGGAAAACGCTCAAAGGCATTTTCTGGTCAGCGTTGACCTTTGCTGCCGGGAAGGGAATCACCTTTCTCTCGACTGTTGTTCTGGCGCGCCTGCTTACCCCCGATGACTTTGGATTGATGGCGCTGGGGTTGCTGGCCATTGCCTACATCGATACCTTTGGCGAGTTGGGGGTGGGCAATGTGGTGATTTATCGCCGCGACAATCTGGAAGAAAATTCCAGCGTCGCCTTTACTTTGGGACTGTTGGTCAATTTTTCTTTGATGGCCATTGCGTTTTTCATCGCCCCGCCGGTATCTGCTTTTTTCAACGAGCCGCGACTGATTGAAATTTTGCGTGCCCTTTCGTTGACCCTTTTCATCTCTGGCCTGGGCACCATTCACCAGGCGCGCCTGAATCGCGAATTGCAGTTCAAGAAAACGTTTTTGCCAGAGACGGGGAAAACCCTCGCCAAGGCCATTGTTTCCATCGGCCTGGCCTGGCTGGGCTGGGGCGTTTGGAGCCTGGTGTGGGGACAAATTGCCGCCAACCTGACCGCTACCGCCTTATACTGGTTCTCCTTCCGCTGGCTGCCCCGTCTGACGCTCAAGTGGGAGATCGTTCGCCAGCAGTTGAGTTACAGCAGCCATCTCTTACTGGTTGAAATCATGGCGATCATCCGTAGCAACCTCGATTATGTCATTATCGGGCGGCGCTTCGATACCACCAGCCTGGGCTATTACACCATGGCCTATCGCGTGCCAGAACTGCTAATCATCTTTATCTGCTCCGCCGTGAGTAAGGCGTTGTTCCCTGCTTTTTCCAACGTTCAAGATCGCCTTGAGACTTTGCAACGCGGTTATCTCAATACCTTGCGTTACATGGCGCTGTATAGCCTGCCGGTGGGTGTGGGCATGGCCCTGATTACCGCCGAGTTTGTCTCAGTGGCATATGGCAGCCAATGGCTTCCTTCCATCCCCATTATGCAGGTTCTCTCGCTCTATGCTGTGATGTACTCGCTGGCCTATCATGCTGGCGATATTTACAAAGCCACCGGCCGTCCCGACATCTTGAGCAAAACGAGCATGCTCGATGTGGCTATAGGTGCCCCGTTGCTCTGGTTGGGCGCCAACTATGGCATTTTCTATGTCGCCGTGGCGCATCTGCTGGCCAATACACTGATGACGACGCTTAAGCTGACCCTTGTGGTGCGGCTGGTCCACCTCCGCTTTGCGGATATTTTTCGCGCCCTTCAGCCGGCACTGACCGCTTCGGCAGTTATGCTGGCTGGGTTGATGGCGCTGCGCCCGGCGACGATGGGCTTGTCCCCTCTTTTGCGCCTGGCGTTGCTGGCCAGCAGTGGCGCGCTGCTTTATGCAGGCGCGCTCTGGCTGTTCAACCGGGAAGTGGCTGTGCACGGCATGGACCTGCTCCGTCACACCTTTTTTAAGCGCTTACCCGAGGGTACGCAGCAATGAAAATCGCTCAAATCATTAGCTCGGTATCGATTGGTGGCGCAGAACGGTTAATGGTCGTTTTTGCGCAGATGGCTCGCCAACGCGGCCTGGATGTCACCGTCATCAGCCTGGCGACTCCCGGTGAGAAAGCCTCCTACGCTGAACAGATTCAGCAACAGGGCGCTCGCCTGGCCTTTTTCCCGGCGCCTCGCCTGCTGGATGTTGGCCGGATCGCCGCCCTGACGCGTTTTCTCCGCCGCGAGCGTTTCGACCTGGCGCATACCCACCTGAGCTATGGCAACATCCTGGGGGTTGCAGCGGCGCGCCTGGCTGGTTTGCCGGTCGTTTCAACCCTGCATTCGACAGGGCATGATCATGCGAATTCCAACCCGGGCCGCGAATTCCTGGAAACAAACATGTTGCGTTTTTTTGCTCACCGTCTGATCGCCGTGGGCTATAAGGTCGAAGAGATGTACCGCCCCCGTCTGGGAAATCGCCCGATGGAGATCATTCCCAATGCGGTGTTACCTGCCCCAACCGTCACCGCCGAAGAGCGCATTCGCTTGCGCGTGGAACTGGCTGGCTCGGCCGACCGCCTGATTTTGTTCACTGCCGGGCGCTTTGCTCCGCCGAAGGCACTGGATGACCTGGTGCGCGCCTTTGCCCTCCTGCATGAGCGCGTGCCGCAGGCTACGTTGGTCATGGTGGGAGAAGGACCGTTGTTTGCCCACATTGCCGCTCTGGTTCAGGAATTGGGCTTGAGTGACGCGGTGCGTTTGCCTGGCGCGCGGCAGGACGTGCCTTTGTTGATGGCGGCCGCAGATGTGTATGTCAGCTCATCCCTGCGTGAGGGGCTTCCCATGGCGGTTTTAGAAGCCATGATGGCCGGGTTGCCGGTGGTGGCTACGGCGGTTGGCGACCTGCCGCGTTTGCTCAGCCCGGAGAGGGGGCTTCTCGTCCCGCCGGCCAGCCCACAGGTCCTGGCTGAAGCGCTTGAATCACTGGCAGAAAACGCTCCTTTGCGAGAAACGCTTGGGGCGGCTGCCCGTCAATTCGTTCAGGATAATTTCTCAGCCGAAGCCTGGATGAACCGTCTGTTGGGCCTTTATGATGATCTCTTACGCGGCCGTGGGCAAGCCACGGCGTTGCATGTGATTTGAGGCCTTATGTTTGGTGTCTTATTTTGGTTGTGTGTGTTGTTGGTGTGGTATGTTTACGCGGGCTATCCCATTTTGCTGGCAGTAATGGCCCGCCTCTTCTCGCGCCCGGTTCACCTGGCGGAAATTACGCCGACGGTAACGGTGCTGATTGCTGCTTATAACGAAGAAGCGGTGATTGCCGACAAGTTGGAGAATTGCCTTGCCCTGGATTATCCTGCCGAAAAATTGCAGGTGTTGGTAGCCGCGGATGGTTCTACTGACCGCACGGCGGAGATCGTGCGATCTTTTACTGGACGCGGCGTGGATCTGTGCTACGAACCGGCGCGACGGGGTAAGATGGCGGCGATCAATCATGCTATGTCGCTGGCTCGCGGCGAGATTGTGGTGTTTTCGGATGCCAATAATTTCTATCAGCGGCAGGCGTTGCGCGAATTGCTGCGCCCATTTGCCGATCCGCGAGTGGGCGGGGTCTCCGGGGCCAAGCATATCGTGAAGGGAGATGGACAATTGGGTGAGGCCGAGGGCCTGTATTGGAAGTATGAGTCGTTCATCAAGAAACAGGAGGCGCGGTTGTGGACCTGTACCGCGGTAGCTGGGGAGATTTTTGCTATTCGACGTGAATTGTTCACCCCGGCTCCAGAAGAAGTGATCAATGATGATTTTTACCTGGCCTTGCAGATGATCCGCCGCGGGTTTCGGGTCGTTTATGCGCCGACGGCTATTTCGCTGGAACGAGTCTCGCCTTCGGCACAGGATGAAATTGTCCGCCGCACGCGGATTATCGCCGGGCGTTACCAGGCGATGGCGATGTCTTTGCAATTGTTGCCGTTTCGCCAGCCGTTGGTCGTGTGGCAGGTCTTTTCGCACAAGTTTTTGCGCCCGCTGGTTCCCTTTGCCATGATCGGCGCTTTGGTGAGCAATTTGCTGGCCTGGCTGTTTCCGTTCACGCCAGCACCTTCGCTTATTGGCTTATCTGGCTTTTATGCTCCGCTTGCGATCGTTTTGCAAATTCTGTTTTATGGCACGGCCTGGGTAGGTGCTCGCTTGCCTGGCCAGGGCCGGCTGGCAAAGTTGTTTTATTTGCCGACTTTTCTGGTTAACAGCAATTTGGCGGCTTTGCTGGGATTTTTGAAGTATGTGCGCGGTCAACAGTCGGCGGCCTGGAAACGGGCAGAACGCCGTCATTTACCGATTGAAATTGATGATCATCCACTCAGTTGAAGGAGGAGCGCCTTGTGGGCGCGAAAGAAAAATATCATGAAAACAATGTTTATTCGTCTGTCTCTAGTCATGGTTTCGCTCAGCCTGCTCATGGCGGGAATGGCAACGGTCTCTTCGGCGCAAGGGTTGCCCCAATTTGGAGCGACAGTAACTCCCAGCCCCACCCCGCCCATTCCCCCGGCCGCAGGGGCCCCAGTGCAGGTGGTGGATTTTCTCTCTTTGGGTAGCCCCGACACAACCCTCACCGGCCCGTATGATTCGATGACCGTTGATTTTAGCCTGCCGCCCAACTGGCGCTTGCTGGATGGTACGGAAGTTCGTCTGCTCATCAGCGCTTATGCCGCCTCCGGTACCACTGGCCAGGCAAATAGCGAATTCTTGGGGGCAACCCTGGATGTTCGTTTTAACAACAAGGTAATCACCAGCCTGGCCCTCAAGCCAGGCACCAATGAGTATCGGGTCAAAATTCCTGTTAACGCGTTGCTTTCCACCCGTTCGGATCAACGCCATATTTTGTATTTGTTCCTGAACGCAGCCATTGATTGCGACTTGCAATTCCACAAAACAACCGTAGTGGTCGGCGGCGATTCGCAGTTTATCTTGCCCTATGCCGAGGTCAGTGTTTCCCCCGATTTAGGGAATTTGCCACTCCCCTTCTATCAACGCAATGCTATTTTCCCCATTTCGTCGGCAATTGTGGTGCCAGATTCTCCCTCGGCGGACGAATTGCGCGCGGCCATGATCGTCTCGGCGGCCTTTGGGCGGATGAGCACGGGACGCATGTCTATGACTTTGCTGAGTCAGAGCCAGGTGACGCCGGAGATTCAGAACACGTATCATCTCATTTTCGTGGGCAAGCCCGCTGCGCTGAGCATGCTCTCTGCCATTAAATGGCCAGCCGCCCTGGACGGGAATGTGATCCATAGTGCCGGTATGCAGGCCGATGATGGCATTTTGCAAATGGTCACTTCCCCCTGGAACCCGGGACGGATGCTGCTTTGGGTGGGTGGCAACACAGATTCAGGGATTCTCAAGGCCGCCCAGGCGCTCTCCAGCGGTGATCTCAAACCGCTTTTGGAGCGTGATAAAGTGATCATTGCTGATATTCAGCCTTTCGTAACCGCGCCTGTGGAAGAAAGCCTGAAAACGCCCCCTGACCGAAAATTTTCTGATTTGGGTTACGACATCCGTAAAGCAGATGGAGTGGGATTCAAGCAGCTCGATTACACTTTTTACGTTTCGCCTGGCCTGATTCCGAGTGAAAAACCGTATATTGACCTGGCGTTCAATAACTCATCGTTGTTAGATCCATCCACTTCCAGTATGGTCATTTATGTGAATGGCGTACAAATTGCCAGTGAACGCCTGAGCGAGGACACTTCGGTGTTGACCACGAAACGTATCCTGATTCCGGAAAATCTGGTTCGGATGGGCGAAAACCTGATCAGCGTGCAGGCCAATCTGTTCCCGATTACGGCCTGTTCGTTGTTCACTTTCAATTCTTTATGGTTGACGATTTATCCGGAATCTGTCCTCCACCTGCCGCTCATGGTTGCCCCTGCTTCGGTTTCTATGGCGGCTACGTTTCAAGATTATCCCCAGGCGTTCACAACGTATCCCAGCCTGAAGAACGTCGGCTTTGTGTTGCCGAAGAATAACATCACGGCCTGGCGCTCTGCGGCTCAGATCGCCTTTGACCTGGGTCAGCGTGTGCACGGGGCGGTACTCGAACCGGCCGCGTTTTACGATGACGAGCTCAAGCCAGAAGAGCGCGGAAATTATGATCTGTTCCTGGTTGGATTGCCGGCCAGCCTGACGACCATTGCGGAACTGAAAGAGAAGTTACCGGTTCCCTTCGAGCAAGGCAATAACCTGGCAGTCGTCCGCGGCGAAAACGTTGTGTATCGCGCCCCTGAAAACGTCAGTTTAGGCTACCTGGAATTGTTGCCCTCTCCCTGGGGAACGGCCCATGTCATTGTCGCCGTTCTGGGCAGCAACGAGGAAGGGCTGACCTTTGCCGGAAACGGTCTGACTTTTTCCGATTTGCGCGCCAAATTGTTCGGCAACTTTGCTGTGGTCAATGCCACTGAAGTCATCGCCGCGGATACAAATACCGGAGCAGGCGTCTTAGGGCTGACCACCGGAGCCGCGCCTTTTGTCACCCCGCAGGTGACGCTTCCCACTCCCCTCCCGCGTCAGCTCCCGCGACAATCCTTGTGGACGCGTACAGATTACATCCCCTTTGCCATCGCTGGCATTTTGACGTTGATGGTGGTGTTTCTTTTCCTGGGGCTGCGCTCCAGCCGCAAGAGCCGCGTCGGTTAGCGCAAGGAGCAACCATGCGCGTGGTCATGACCATTCAAAAATACTATCCTTTTGTGGGTGGGGCCGAACGCCAGCTGCAGCAACTGGCCCGGCGCCTGCGTGCACAAGGAATCGACGTGATCATCGTGACCCGCCATTTTGCTCACCTCCCTACCTTTGAGTATGTGGATCAGGTGCCGGTCTATCGCTTACCGGCACCTGGCCCCAAGCCGCTTGCTGCTCTCAGCTACGTGCTCTCTGCTTTGCGTCTCATTGGCAATTTGCGCCCTGAGATCGTCCATGCCCATGAGATGCTTTCGCCAGCCACGATTGCTTTGCTGGCCAAACGGCTGTATGGTAGTCGCGTAATCGTCAAAGTGCTGTGCGGCGGCGAAACCGGCGATGTTTACAAAATCAAAAACCGCCCGTTGGGAGACTCGCGTTTGCGTTACCTGCGCGATCAGGTGGATGCTTTCATCGCCATCAGCCAGGAAATTGACCAGGAATTGGATCAGGTCCAGGTCCCGAAGGCGAAGCGCCACGCCATCCCCAACGGGGTGGATACCCAACATTTTGCGCCGGCCTCGCCGGATGAAAAGCGCCGCATCCGCCTGGAATTTGGGCTGGATCCTGATTCCCGGGTTGTTCTTTATTCCGGGCGTTTACACCCTTACAAACGCGTTGACCTGCTGCTAGAAGCCTGGGTGGGGGTTTTTTCGCGCTACCCGCGAGCGCAATTGCTGATCCTGGGTTCTGGGAGCGAGGAGGCGGCCTTGCGTCAAAAGGCACCTGCTGGCGTTCGCTTTATGGGCGAAGTGGCCGATGTTGCCCCGTATCTGCAGGCCGCGGATCTTTATGTCATGCCTTCTGCTCGGGAGGGGCTTTCTAATTCTGTGCTTGAAGCGCTTTCAAGCGGCCTGCCGGTGGTGGCAACGACCGCAGGGGGGACGCCCGATGTCATCCGCCACCTGCAAGAAGGTTATCTGATTCCCCCGAACGATAAGGCTGCCCTGCAAGGGGCAATGCTGGAAATGCTGGGGGATGATACTTTACGCGCTCGCCTTGCCGCGCAGGGACGGGCGCGTATTCTGGCGGAATACTCTTTTGAAACCGCTGTTCAACGAACACTTCACCTTTATCAGCGGGTGCTGGAAGAGGGTTCGCCGCGATAAATTTCGGCGCTGATGGTTTGCGGATTCACTGTAACCCGCCCACTTTCGAATTGACGCACCCAGAGATTCCCCTGGCGAAAACGTGGGCCGAGTGCGGCTCCCAGGTTTTGGCTATAGTTTGAATAGTCCCACAGGGAATTGTAATCGTCGCTGTTTGTATAGCGGAAATAGGCATGGCCATTGTTGATCAGCCAGTAAGAAGCCAGGGCAAATTCCTGGCGTGCCAGGTCGTTTTTCTCTCCCTGTGCCACCAAAATCAGCGTTTTTCCGTTGGCCAGGGCCCATTCGGCCAGAGCCATTTGTGTTTCCCATTCCTGCGCCGAAAGCGTCGTTTTCTCCCAGCCGGTGGCAAAGTTTTCAATCATGACCCCATCCAGATAGGCAACGTATTGCTCCCAAACCGCAGGGTCGTTGACGGAAACAACGTTGGCAAAGAGGGGCTTTCTGGCCGGTCGAAAGTAACTGCTGGAGAGAAAGGACAGAAATTCTTCAACGGCTTCTTGAAAATCCTTCTCGCGCCGGTAGGCAGCGGGTAAGTGACCGTCGGAACGGAATTTGGCCAGACTGGCTTCGACGTTATCGACAAAAACTCCATCCCAGCCAAATTCCAGGAGCATCTCTCGCGCCCGGTTTAGCCAAAAGATACGATACTCTGCGTTGCCAGGGTCCATCACCCAATACCCCTTGCGCAGGGAGATCGGCTGGCCTTTTTGGTCCACCAAAAACCAATCGGGGTGTTGTTCTTTGATCTGGCAAAAATCTCCGGCCTGGTAAGCTACCTGATTGCCGAACGGCCGGGCAGTGCAGGACCCGGGATCATGAATTTCGAGCAACAGCAAGTATTGCAGGAAAGGGGCGGTAGCACCCAAGGCCCGCAGCTCTTCGCGGTTATCTTCGTCTTTGTGAGTCAAAATGAACAGATCGAACCCGGTGGCTACTTGCTGAAGGATGGTATCAGCAGGCGGCTTGTAGAACCAGGCCAGGCGCAAGGGGGTTTCTGTGGGGGTGACGGCTGTGGTGGTTGGCTCAGGCAGGTCGGGTGGAGTGGAGGTGACTGGGGTAGGATGGCTCTGTCCCTGACAGGCACTGAGAACAAGGAATAGCATCAGAAAAAGGACGATGCCGTTTCGCCCCATTTGATTACCCACCTTTCTCGCGTGCTGCCGCCGCCAGCAGCTGAAGGGCCAGTTCAATCAATGCTTTGGGATTCTGTTGGCCTTGTTCCTCTTCGAGCGAACGCAGGAGCGCCCCGCGCACCCCGCTGGCGCGATGCGCCCAGTAGGAATCGGCAGAAATGCGTTCAAGACGTTCTAAAATCAGTTGGATGAGCTTTCCTTCGGGGAGTGTGTTCATGAGAAAGGCGCCCCTGGCGAGGATCGAACTCACATCTACGGATTCGAAGTCCGGCGCTCTATCCATTGAGCTACAGGGGCGCGCTGGGGCGCATTATACACGAAAGTCAAAAAATTTGTTGACTTGCAGCGCATTCCAATTGCCCTTACAATCGAGATATCCGCAGCGAAAGGATCACCCCCTCATGGTAAATGTGCGCGATTTTAGCGAACGGCTTCTGGAAAACCTGGAAAAGGTGATTGTTGGCAAACGCCATTCCCTGGAACTGGTCGTTATTGGCTTACTGTGCCAGGGCCATGTGCTGATTGAAGATGTGCCTGGCGTGGGGAAGACGATGCTGGCGCGTAGCCTGGCACGTTCGCTGGATTGTACCTTCAGCCGCATTCAATTTACGCCGGATATGCTCCCCAGTGATGTCACCGGCGTCTCGATTTACAATCAACAGCGCGGCCAGTTTGAGTTCCGGCCAGGGCCTATTGTTGGGCAAATTGTGCTGGCCGATGAGATCAACCGGGCAACCCCCAAGACACAAGCGGCCTTGCTGGAGGCCATGGAAGAACGCCAGATCACCGTAGATGGCGTGACCCATGCTCTGCCGCGCCCTTTCATGGTGCTGGCGACGCAGAACCCTATCGAGTACGAGGGGACTTTTCCCCTCCCCGAAGCGCAGTTGGATCGGTTTTTGCTCCGCCTGCGATTGGGCTATCCCTCTCTCCTCGATGAAATCCGCGTGCTGGATGATCAAAAATTGCAGCACCCAATTGAATCCCTGGCGGCAGTGGCAACCGCAGAAGAAGTGCTGGCAGCCGCCGAAGCGATTAAAACGATCTATGTCTCCGAGCCAGTCAAGCGTTATATTGTTGAATTGACCGCGCGCACCCGTAAAAACGAAGATGTCTATTTGGGAGCCAGCCCGCGTGGCAGCCTTTCGCTCTATCGTACTGCTCAGGCGCGGGCCGCCATGTTGGGGCGCGATTTTGTCCTGCCCGATGATGTCAAGGCGCTGGCGACGCCGGTACTTTCCCATCGCATTATTGTTAACCCGGCGGCGCGCTTGCGCGACCTGAGCTCGGAGCGCATCGTGCAGGAAATCATTTACAGTACCCCCGTTCCGGGCGGAGAATATGCCCCGGAAACGGTAGCCGCCTCAAAGTCCAGATGAGAAGCGGACGCCTTTTCGTTGCTTTGTTGATTCTGGTTGGGGTGGTCGGCGCACTGATCAGCGGGGCATCCCTCTATTCTCGTTTCCTCTACGTTGGATTGCTACTTTTGCTGGCCAACTTTTTGTGGGGTTGGCTGGCGGTGCGCGCTTTGCATGTGGAGCGTTATAGCCGTACCTTGCGCGCCAATGTGGGCGATATTTTTGAAGAGCATTTTGAAATTACCAACCGCGGTCCCTGGCTCGATTTGTGGATCGAAGTCCATAATGCTTCACCGCTGCCCTTTGCCGCCGGCTCGCGCTTGTTGACGATGGTGGGAGGGCGACAAAAACGCATTTACACCGCCCGCAGCTGGCTTACCCGCCGCGGTGCTTTCCTGCTAGGGCCTACCACGCTGACCTGTGGCGATCCTTTTGGTCTATTTCGTTTCAGGCGGCAGTTCCCGGCTGAGGCAACGCTGATCGTTTTGCCCATGATCTTTGAGATCGCTTCTTTCCCTCAGCCGCCTGGTTTGTTGCCCGGCGGACGGGTGATCCGCAAAAAGGCGATGGATGTGACGCCTCATGCCGCCGGCGTGCGTGAGTATGTTCCGGGCGACCCGCTCAAACGCATTCATTGGCCCCTTTCCCTGCGTCAGAATCGCCTGATGGTGAAGGAATTTGAAGAAGACCCCCAGGCCGAAGTCTGGCTTTTCCTGGATGCGCAGCAGGACGTCCATTTCGAGAAAAGCGAAGGTACTGCTGAGCAGCAGGCCGAAGCGTTGTTGTTCAAGGTGGACGCGTTGTTATTCGGTCGCCGCCCTCAGTTTCGTCTGCCGCCTTCCACACTGGAATACGCGGTGAGCATCACGGCCTCCCTGGCTCATTATTTCATTCAGCAGCGTCGCGCCGTGGGACTGGCCACTTCTGGAAAGGCGGATGCGCTCATTTCTGCTGAGCGCAGCGAGCGGCAGGAGAGCAAAATCCTTGAAACGCTGGCATTTGTAGAGGCCAAAGCCCAGCACTCTCTGGCCAGCCTGGTCGCTGCCCAGGCGCGGCACCTGCCGCAAGGCAGTAGCACGATTTTGATTACTCCCTCGGTTTCTGCCGATTTGCTGCTGGCGGTGGAAGATTTACTCCGACGCAAATTAAGGCCAGTGGTGGTATTGCTCATTGCCGATACCTTTGGTGGCCCGAAAGGGAGCGAGGCCCTGGCGCGTTCGCTGGCAGAGCGCAATGTCCCGGTGTGCCCGGTTCGCTGTGACGACGACTTGCCCCAGGTGCTTTCAGGCTTTACTTCGTTTATCCCCTCTCAGGAGTTTCGTGTATGGCAAAGACCCCCGTTATCACACTTGATTTAAACTTTCAGGGAAAGGCGCAGACGATCGCTGCCTACTTGATTCGCCACCCCGACGGGGCGGTGCTGATCGAAAGCGGTCCCGCTTCGACTCTTGCCGGACTTCAGGCGGGTCTGGCCGAATGGGGCTTATCCACCCGAGAGGTGACTCACGTCTTGCTGACGCATATCCACCTGGACCACGCCGGGGCGGCTGGTCATCTGGCGCGCCAGGGAGCGGAGATCATCGTTCATCCGGTGGGCGCTCCTCATCTGATCAACCCTGAAAAATTATTGGCCAGTGCAGCGCGCATTTATGGCGAAATGATGGGGCCTCTGTGGGGGGAAACCCTGCCAGTGCCAGCGGAAAAAGTGCGTGTGGTGCAGGATGGCGAGGAAATTGCAATTGGTCCCTTGCGTTTTGTGGCAATAAACACCCCGGGTCATGCAGAGCACCATTATGCCTATCAGTTCGAGGATCTCTGTTTTAGTGGCGACGTGGGCGGTGTGCGCATCCCTGGCTATCCATATTTGCGGGTGCCCATGCCACCGCCAGAGCTGCACATTGAACGCTGGCGAGAGAGCCTCCAGCGATTACGCCAGCTGGATATTCAGCGCATTGCCCCCACCCACTTTGGCATTTTTGACGATCCGCGCTGGCAACTGGACGCCGTGGAGCAGGGCCTGGATTCGGCTTTGCGCTGGCTGGAACAGGTCATGCCGGCCGATCCGCCGATTGAGCAGTTGCGTCGGAGCTTCACCGAGTGGACAGAAGCCGAAGGCCGGCAAATGGGCCTTAGCGCCGAGGTGGTACGAGCCTATGAACTGGCCAACCCGCCGGCCATGTCGGCGGATGGTTTGCAGCGCTACTGGAAAAAAGTCCGCCAGGCGGCTTGAGGAAGTGCATTTGTCATACAAATATCACGCCTAAGGCGTGATGATAGAGACAGGCGAATAGCCTTTGCTCATGCTATACTACACCCGAAGGAGATTGGACACTTATGAAACATTTTCTCGACATCACCGATTTAACCCCTCAAGAAGCCCAGGATTTATTAGACCTGGCCATCCAGTTGAAAAAAGAATATTTTGAGAAGGGCAACCCGCCGTTGTTCACAGGGAAAGTGCTGGCTATGATCTTTCAAAAGCCCAGCCTGCGCACGCGGGTATCGTTCGATATGGCCATGCGCCACATGGGAGGCGATGCGCTCTATCTCTCGCCGAACGAAATTGGTTTGGGCAAACGCGAAGCAATTTCGGATATCGCTCGCGTCCTTTCCGGTTATGTGCAGGCGATTATGGCTCGTGTCTTTGCCCATGAGCACGTGCTGGAGTTGGCCAAATGGTCTAGTGTGCCGGTTATCAATGGGTTGAGCGATTACAGTCATCCTTGCCAGGCTATGGCCGATGCCCTGACCATCCAGGAGAAATTCGGCAAGGCCAAAGGACTGAACGTCACCTTTGTGGGAGATGGCAACAATGTAGCCGTTTCATTGATGCAAATTTCGGTTTTGCTAGGCTGGAATTTCACCATTGCCAGCCCCGAAGGCTATGACTTGAATCCGGCTGCGGTCGAAGTGGTGCGAAAAATTGCTGCTCAAACCGGCAGCAAACTGACTTTCCTGCGCGATCCGCACGAAGCCGTGAAAGGCGCTCAGGTGATTTATACCGATACGTGGACCAGCATGGGCCAAGAAGAAGAAGCGGCTCAACGCGAAAAGGTATTTCCACCTTACCAGGTCAATGCCCGACTGGTGAGTGAAGCGGATAAAGATGTGATCGTCATGCACTGTTTGCCAGCGCATCGCGGCCAGGAACTGACCGATGAAGTGGCTGATGGCCCCCATTCGGTGATCTTCCCGCAGGCGCACAATCGTTTACATGCTCAAAAGGCAATCCTGGCCCGTCTATTTGGCGTGGCCTGAAAATTTACTTTGAGGGAATATGAACACAAAAGACTTTATCGCGCTTGAAGAACAGTACGGTGCCCACAATTACCATCCCCTGGATGTGGTGATTAACAAGGCCGAAGGGGTATGGGTTTATGATGTGGAAGGAAAAAAATACCTGGATTGTCTGAGTGCTTATTCGGCTGTCAATCAGGGGCATGTCCACCCAAAGATTTTAGCCGCCTTGATCGAGCAGGCGCAAAAGGTGACGCTGACTTCGCGGGCCTTTCGCAATGATCAGTTGCCGCTCTTTTACAAGGAACTGTCTGAGATGAGCGGCTATGAGATGTCGCTGCCGATGAATTCGGGCGCCGAAGCGGTGGAGACAGCGATCAAGCTGGCGCGCAAGTGGGCCTACCGGGTGAAAGGTGTGCCGCGCCATCAGGCGGAAATCATCACCTGCGCGGGAAATTTCCATGGTCGCACCGTCTCTATCATTTCGTTTTCCACCGAGCCTCTTTATCGCGATGACTTCGGCCCCTTTACGCCTGGCTTTGTTACCGTTCCCTATGGGGATGCGGCTGCCCTGGAGCAGGCTATCACTCCCAACACGGCCGCTGTCTTGTTGGAGCCGATCCAGGGGGAAGGTGGGGTGATTATTCCGCCGGCGGGTTATCTCAAGCAGGTAGCCGAAATTTGCAAGAAGCATAATGTTTTGTTCATGGCGGATGAGATTCAAACCGGCCTGGGACGCACCGGAAAGTTGTTTGCCTGCCAGCATGAAGATGTCCGCCCGGATGTGACGATCGTCGGCAAGGCGCTTTCGGGTGGCTTCTATCCGGTAAGCGCGGTGCTGGCGGATCGCGCCATCCTGGGGCTATTTACCCCCGGCGAACATGGCTCGACCTTCGGTGGGAATCCGCTCGCCGCAGCGGTAGCCCGCGCCGCTTTGGCAGTGATCCGTGAAGAAAACCTGGCGGAGCGCGCCGCTACCCTGGGGACATACTTTATGGAGCAGCTGGCTGAAATCCCCAGCCCGCATGTGAAAGAAGTGCGCGGCCGCGGTTTGCTGATTGGTGTGGAATTAAAGCCGCAAGCAGGCGGGGCGCGTCGCTTTTGCGAGGCTTTGCAGCAACAGGGTATCCTGGCCAAGGAAACCCACGATCACGTCATCCGTTTCGCACCGCCGCTCGTGATTGATAAAGAAACAATTGATTGGGCATTACCCATCATCCGGAATGTGTTGAATATGAATTAGGTGTTTGGGCTTCCGGGGTTGAAAGGTCTCGGAAGCCCTTTTGGAGGCTCTATGAACATTTGTATTCCCAAAGAGCGTCGTCCGTTTGAATTCCGGGTAGGCCTTTCGCCGGCCGGGGTGGAGATACTTGCTCAGCAGGGGCACACCGTTTACGTCGAGCATGAAGCGGGCGTGGGAGCGGGATTCTCTGATCAGGAGTATGAGAAAGCCGGGGCGCGGATTGTCTATTCCGCCGAGGAAATTTTTGGCCGGGCTGACTTGTTGCTCAAAGTGGCGCGCCCACTCAAAGAAGAAATGGCTTTGCTACGCCCAGGCTCCATTTTGATGGGGTTGCTCCATCTGGCCTCTGCCCAGCAAGATAAGATGGACATCCTCCTGGAAAAGAACATTACGGCGATCGCCTATGAGCAAATCCAGCTCCCTGACGGCACATTGCCAGTGTTGCGACCCTTCAGTCAGATCGGTGGCATTATGGCTGCTCAAATTGCGGCCCGACTGCTCCAAAACAATTGGGGCGGCAAAGGGATTTTGATGGGAGGCGTTCCCGGAGTTCCCCCTGCAGAAGTGGTGATCATTGGGGCAGGGGTGGTCGGCACGTATGCCACGCAAACCTTTTTGGGTATGGGCGCTCATGTAGCGGTGATTGATCATAATATGACGGCTCTGCAGCGCATTTGGGACCGTTTCCCCGGCATTGTGACCTTGCTCTCCACCCGGCGCAACATTGAGCGCGCTACCGCCTATGCTGATGTGGTGGTTGGTGCTGTGCTGGTGCCTGGTCAACGCGCTCCCATTGTTATTACCCGAGAAATGGTGCAGCGAATGAAGCCGCGCTCGGTCATTATGGATGTAAGCATTGACGAAGGCGGTTGTTGTGAGACTTCTCGCCCCACAACGCATGAGCATCCTGTCTTTGTGGAAGAAGGTGTTTTACATTACTGCGTTCCCAATATGCCGGGTGTAGTGGCGCGCACTGCCACGCATGCCTTTGTCAATGCGGCTATGCCTTTCATTATGGAAATCGCGGAAAAAGGCATTGAAAAGACGATGAAAGAGAACCTGGCAGTTGAAACAGCAGTCAACACCCATGCAGGCAAGGTGCATCATCTTGCCCGTCTGAGCGATGGCAAGGAGAATGTTTATGGACTGGACTAGCCTTTACAAGTCACGCGTGGTCAGCGCCGCAGAAGCGGTTCGTGCTATCCAATCCGAAAATCGCGTTTTTCTGACCGGTAACGTATCCGTCCCGCAACAAATCCTTGCTGCCCTGGTAGATTATGCTCCTAACCTTCACGATGTGGAAATTTGCCAGGCCTTGACCATCGGCCCCGCCGATTACGTCAAGCCGGAAATGCAGGGCCATTTGCGCGTGAACACGTTGTTTATCAGCGCCAACGTTCGCCAGGCCGTTCATGAAGGCCGTGCCGATTTCACCCCGGTGTTGCTTTCGGAATTCCCCTTGTTGTTTAAACGCGGTATTTTGCCTGTAGATGTGGCCATCATCCATGTGTCCTTGCCAGATGAGCATGGCTTTTGCAGCCTGGGCGTTGAAGTTGGCCTGACCAAATCTGCGGCTGAATCGGCCAAAATCATCATTGCCGAAGTCAACGATCAGATGCCACGCACCCTGGGCGATTCGTTTATTCACGTCAGCCGTTTGAATTACATTGTGCCGGTCAATTATCCTATCCCCGAATTGCCCATGGCAGAAGAAGGCTCTTCTGATGTGGTGGAAAAGATCGCCGGACACATTGCCGAGCTGATCCCGGATGGGGCGACTATGCAAATGGGCATTGGCGCTATTCCCGATGCCGTGCTGGGTTACCTGCACCACAAAAAAGATCTGGGCATTCACACCGAATTGTTCTCAGATGGTGTGATCGATCTGGTGGAACGCGGGGTTCTTACCAATGCCCGCAAAACGCTTCACCCCGGCAAAATCGTGGCCGGCTTTATTTTGGGCACGAAGCGTCTCTATGAGTGGGTGGATGACAACCCCCTTATCGAATTGCATCGCACGGAGTACGTGAACGATCCCTTTGTCATTGCTCAAAATGAGCGCATGGTGGCCATCAATTCGGCCATAGAAGTGGATCTGACCGGTCAGGTTTGTGCCGATAGTATTGGCCCCAAATTGTATAGCGGCGTCGGCGGGCAATTGGATTTCATCTACGGCGCCTCGCGCTCCAAAGGTGGCGTTCCCATCATTGCTTTGCCGAGTACCACCACGCTCAAAAATGGCACAGTGATCAGCCGCATTGTTGCCATGCTCAAGCAGGGCGCTGGCGTGGTGACCACGCGCAATCATGTTCACTATGTGGTCACTGAATATGGCGTTGCCGATTTATATGGCAAGACTATCCGTCAGCGGGCGCGCCAGCTGATCAATATCGCCCATCCCGATTTTCGCGCTGATCTCGAAAAGCAAGCAAAAGAATTGCACTACCTGTAAAACTGCCCATCGTTTTTTACCCCAATTGCGGGTCGCGCCGTAACTTTGAGCGCGACCCGTTGTTTCACTGTTGGAGGAGAGCCTATGTTTCGACGCACTAAAATTATTGCAACCATTGGCCCTGCCAGTGAAAGCGAGGCCATGCTCGAAAAATTAATTCTTGCCGGTGTAAACGTTGCTCGTCTGAACTTTTCGCATGGCACCCACGAACAACACGCCGCCCGCCTCGCGACCATTCGGCAGGTTGCCCAAAAACTGGATATGCCTGTCGGGATTTTGCAGGATTTGCAAGGCCCCAAGATTCGCGTCGGCACCCTGAGCCAGCCGCTTCAACTCGCCGACGGTGAACTGGTCTGCCTGTATGCGGCCGAGGACACCCCCCCGACGGTTCCCGTTAAAACCATCCCTGTGGATTTTCCCGAACTCTTCGACGCTGTCCACCCCGAGGATCGTCTGCTGCTCGACGATGGTCGCCTGGCCTTTGCGGTGACTTCCTGCGGAGGTCGCACCCTGACCGCCAGGGTGGTCGTCGGCGGAACGCTGACTTCCCACAAAGGTATCAATCTGCCAGGGGTGCGCATTCGTGTGCCTGGGTTTACCGAGAAAGATCAGGCTGATTTGATCTTCGGGATGAAACAGGGGGTAGATGCCGTTGCCATCTCTTTTGTCCGCACTGTGGAAGATGTCTTGCAGGTTCGGCAGGCCATGGAAAAACTGGCCGAGGGAAAGCCCTTACCCCTTCTGATCGCCAAATTGGAACGCCCCGAAGCCCTGGAAAACCTGGATGCCATCCTGGACGCGGTGGATGGGGTGATGGTGGCCCGGGGAGATTTGGGCGTGGAGATGCCGCCGGAACGCGTTCCGGTCTTGCAGAAGCACATTATTCAGGCGGCAAATGCTCACGCCAAACTGGTGATCACTGCTACCCAGATGCTTGAGTCCATGATTCACAATCCGCTTCCTACCCGCGCCGAAGCGACCGATGTTGCCAATGCGGTTTTCGATGGTACAGATGCGGTCATGCTTTCAGCGGAGACTGCTTCGGGCGAATACCCGTTGCAAGCCGTCCAGATGATGGATCGTATCGTGCGCGAAGCGGAGAAACATTTTGTTGAATGGGGCAAAGCCCTCACTGATGTTGCTCTTGGCGAGAGCGATGCTGCCTCGATGGCGCGGGCGGCTGCTGAGCTGGCCTATGATCGCGATGTCTCAGCGGTAGCGGTCTTTACCATGCAGGGACGCACCGCCTGGTTGATGTCCAAAGCGCGGCCGCGCGCTCCTATTCTCGCCTTTACCCCTGAGCAAAATACTTATCGCCGACTGGCGTTTTTGTGGGGAACCCAACCGCGCTTGGTCCCTTTCGCCAGCACCCTGGAAGAGATGCTCGCTCATGTTGACCAGGCACTGCTGAAAAACGGTCTGGTACAACCTGGTCAGCAAGTCGTGCTGGTTTGTGGTTTTCCTGTGGGGGCAATGCGTCCCCCGAACATGGCTTTGTTGCACACCGTTGGCGCTTGAAAAAAAAGACAACCTGCCGGCCTGTGCGCCGGCAGATTGATTTAGCCCTGTAGCCAGAGATATTCATAGGGCTGGAGTTCAACGGAAAGAATTTCCTTGTGGAATGGCATGCATCATTTATGCCAGCCTGTCAAGCAGTTATGCCTCCCGACTGGCGATGAGTAGCCCCAGGCCGATCAGGATTCCCCCCGCTACAAAAGATGGGGTGATGACTTCGCCCAGGAAAATGACCCCCAAAGCGGTGCCAACGACGGGTTGGGCGAAAAACGTCAGGGAAGCGATGCCGGCATCCAGGGTAGCGAAGGCGGTGTTCCACAAATACATGGCCAGGGCGGTAGAAATGATTCCCAGGAACAAAATGCCTCCTACTACCCCAGGGCTGATCAAGCCGATGTCCTGATGTGTCAGCTCCCAGGCGCTTCCCGGCAGGACGATTGGCAGCCCTCCCAAAAACGCGACCAGGCTGACGGTCAACACATCCAAATTGCGCGTAACCATGCGAATCAGAACCGAATACAGGGCCCAGGTCAGGGCGGCCGCGACCAGGCTCAGGTTGCCCCAAAAAAGGGCGGAATCAAATCGGGCGGCGCGCGGATCGAGAATGGCGAGCACACCCACCGTCGAGATGAGAAGCGCCAGCAGGCGGCGGGGGGTGATTCGCTCGTGGAGCAGAATCCAGGCAAAGAACAGGATAAAAGCCGGGGTGGCGGAAGTCACCAGCGATCCATTGGCCGCCGTAGAAAGTTTTGTTCCAATAAATTGAAAGCCGAGCGAAATGCCATAGCCGATGATCCCTACGCCGAAGACAGCCCAGAATTGGGTGCGCTGGATTTTGATGCCGCCTCGCCAGGAAAGAATCACCCATAACGTGGCGCCGCCGAGCAGTAAGCGCAAGGTGATGAGTGAGAAAGGGGGGATGACCTCCAACACCACTTTGCTGACGACGTACATGCCGCCCCAAATGGCTGCAGCACCGAGGCCAGAGAGAATGCCGATGACAGATTTGTTCATGGTGTGCGATTATACCCGACTGAGATTCCCCCGTTGCCATTTTAGCCTCCCCCAGGTCATTCGACGTGGGGGAGGCTGTGGATGGTTAGAACATCATGGCGTTGATTTTGTCGATCGTTTCAGGGGCAGGCCGCAGGTCTGCTTCGCTGAGGCGGTTGAGAGGAGTATCCACCAGGTTGTAGAGATCGGTCAGGGTGGGTTTGCTGGTATCCACATAGATCAGGCCGGTGATCATGCAGTTGCACGAATTGGATTCTTCCAGAACGCGAATGGCAGCGGAGCGATCCGTGGGATCGTAATCGCGGTCGAGTTTCTTCAGGACGATGTTCGAGCCATCGTGCAGAGTCACTTCTTTGTACTCGCCGGCTTCGTAATCTACCATGATTTCTTTTGCCGGCGGGACGTAGGCCAGTTCGTGCAGGGCTACTTCGTGCTCTTTGCCCCAGGAGTAGGAGTGGTAGGTGTTGTCCTGGTTGTTGAAGGTGACGCAGGGGCTGATGATGTCGAGCACGGCGATACCCCGATGAGCGATAGCGGCTTTGAGCAGTTCTTTGACCTGTTTGGGGTCGCCGGCGAAGGAACGAGCGACGAACGTAGCGCCACCGACCAGGGCTTCATAAGCAATATCAATGGGCATGTAGGGGTTACGCCCTTGTTTTTTCAGTTCCAGGCCAGTTTCAGCGGTGGCAGAGAATTGGCCTTTGGTCAGGCCATAGACGCCGTTGTTTTCGACGATGTAGAGCATGTTGACGTTGCGGCGGACAACATGTTTGAATTGCCCCATGCCAATGCTGGCGGTATCGCCATCGCCGGAAACGCCAATGCCTTTGAGGTGAGCATCAGCGAACAAGGCACCTGTGGCAACGGAGGGCATGCGGCCATGCAAGCCGTTGAAGCCGAAGGAGCGATTGAGGAAGTAGGTGGGGCTTTTGCTGGAGCAGCCAATACCGCTGAATTTGACGACATCCTCAGGAACGACGTTCATCTCATATAACGCGGCAATGATTTGATTGGCGATTGAGTTGTGCCCGCATCCCTGACAAAGGGTGCTGGGGGCGCCGCGATAATCATTTTTGCTGAGGCCGACGAGATTCACCTGAATGTTTGCGCCGGCCATCGGAATAGTTTCAGCCATAGTTTTGCCTCCGTAAAACCTTTATTTAGACTTTGCCTGCCGTGCGGTTGTCTTTGCTTTTGTGGATGCTTTGCGAGCGCGTGGCGTATTGTGTTTTTCCACGATGGTATCGCGTACCCATTGAGCAGTGGCCGGCAACCCGTCGCTGCAGGCGACGGAGACCAACCGGGTGGCAAATTCGGGGTAGGCGATGGTCAAAAGTTGGTGCATTTGACCGTCGCGATTCAATTCCACGACATAGACCTGTTCCTGACTGGCGATGAATTCGCGCACTTCGTCGGTAAAGGGGAGGGCGCGAATTCGCATGAAGTTGGTTTTCAGGCCATTTTCTTTGTTGAGGAGATAGCGAGCCTCTTCGATTGCGCCTTCACTTGAGCCAAAGCCAATGATGCCAACTGTGGCACCGCGGCTCTTGGTGACGATGGGCGCGGGAACGTACTGTTTAGCCGTTTCGTACTTTTTCTTGAGACGTTCCAGGTTGCGTTCCCAGACCGGTGCTTCTTCGCTGTAGCGAGCGTATTCATCGTGGCCGGTGCCGCGCAGGAAGTAAGCGCTGGCCGGGTGACGATTGCCGGGTATGGTGCGGTAGGGGATGCCATCGCCGTCTTTATCGAGATAGCGTCCCCAATTGCCTTTGAGTTCTTCCAGGTCTTTTTCCCAAAGGACTTTTCCACGGTCCATGGGCTGATCAGGATAGCGGAAGGGTTCGCTCATCCACTGATTCATGCCCAGATCCAGGTCGGAGAGTACAAAGACGGGTGCCTGAATACGCTCGGCGATGTCGAACGCACGCCAGCCAAACTCAAAACATTCGTTTACCGAGCCAGGCAAAAGGATGACATGTTGTGTGTCGCCGTGTCCCATGAATGCAGTGAAGGTCAGATCGCCTTGAGAAGTGCGGGTGGGTAGGCCGGTGCTGGGGCCAATCCGTTGCACATCCCAAACGACGACGGGTACTTCGGCGTAATAGGCCAGACCGGCAAATTCAGTCATCAGGCTCAGACCCGGACCCGACGTGGAGGTCATGGCACGCAAACCAGCCCAACCGGCGCCAATGGCCATGCCGATTGCCGCCAGTTCGTCTTCTGCCTGGACGACAGCGTAGGTCTTTTTGCCATCGGGACGAGTGCGCAGTAGGGGCAGATATTCGTTCAGCGATTCGGCCAGTGACGATGCCGGAGTGATGGGATACCAGGCAGCAAACTGAATGCCACCGTAAATCGCCCCAAGGGCTGCGGCGGTATTGCCATCTGCCATGATCAGGCCTTCGGTTTTGTCCATTGGCTCAACGTAATAAGGGTCTTTCTTGGTGAGGTTGGCTTTAGCCCATTCGGCGCTGGCTTTGACGGTGTTGAAGTTGAGTGCGATGGGTTTTTCTTTACCTTTGAAGTGGAAGTGCAGGGCGGCTTCGATGGCGTTCAGGTCAATGCCCAGCATTTGCGCCAGCACGCCGACATAGACCATGTTCGAAACCAGGTCGCGCAGGTTGGATGGGACTTCTGTCTGGCCGCGCATGATTTCTTTGACGGCCATCGGGTAGGCAAAGATGTCCTCGCGGGTGATGGGTTGTTTGATGTCGTCAGCGTAGAAGAAAACCCCGCCCGGGTGGACCGACGCAAGGTCCCGCGCGAACGAACCGGGATTCATGGCGACGACGATTTCTTGCTCATCGCGTCGAGCGGTGAATCCATCTTTGCTCACTCGAATCGTGTACCAGGTGGGCAGACCTTGAATGTTGGATGGGAACAGGTTCTTGCCCGAAACCGGAATGCCCATTTTGAACAGGGCGCGCAGAAGGGTAGTGTTGGCCGTGGAACTTCCTGAGCCATTGACTGTTCCAACGGTGATTGAAAAATCGTTTACAACTTTTTTAGCCATAGGTCTCCTCGTTTAAGTGGGTCGGTGGTAAATCAGGTCGGTGTGTTCGACCAATGCCTGATAACCGGCCTCGTAATTCCCGTTACAAATGGCTTCGACCATTTTGCTGTGATATTGCCAGACTTCTTGCAAATAGTCGTAGCCGGTGAAAACATTTAAGCCGACGGCTTCATAGGCTTCCCAGTATCCTTCCAGAATGCCCATGACGAAGGGATTTTCTAGCCGTCGGTAGATCAACAAGTGCAGTTTGCGATGTTCTTCATGGGGGATTTGAATGGGGGTGCCGCGCAGTTTTTCCCAGGCGCGGGCGAGAATGTTTTGCAATTCGCGGTGATCTTCTTCGGTAAGCTTGCTGACTGCTTCGTACCAGTAGGCGGCTTCGATGTGATTGCGTAAATCGGCGTAGGCCTGAAAATGTTTGGGATCCAGTTCCAGCGCGTAGGCCAGGCTTTGGCGTACGGCCGGGGTAAAGGAATACGGTTTACGCCGCATACCGGTTCGCGGCCGAACATCGACGAGGCCCAGGGCGCGGGCTACTTCTAGCTGTTCGCGCAGAGAAGCCACACTAAGCCCTAACTCCTGGCTGAGATCTGCCAGGGAGGGCAACCCCTGGGATTCAGCCTCCTCGTGCTGCGCCAGGTAGTGCAAAAATTCGGAAAGCGTGTCGAATCGGACTTTTTCGCTCAACATATATACGATTAATCTGATAATTCAGATAATTTGAGTATACTGCGCTTGAAGGGGAAAGTCAAGGAAACGCGTTCTATCAAATAAAATGTTACCGAAATAAGATCGTTCACTCAAAAGAAAATGTTACCGGAGTGAACGAGATGGCCGAAACAGATCCCATGACCGTAGACGAATGTCGCAAGTACTTGCACAAGGTGCGGCTGCGATACTGGCAGGCGCAAGGGCGCAAAGAGCGCAGCCGTCTGCTGGATGAAGCCCAGGCAGTGACCGGTCTGCACCGCAAATCGCTGATCCGTTTGCTGAATGGAGACCTGGCGCGCAAGCGGCGCGAAGCGCTGGGCTGACTCAAACAGCGCCAGCGCAACGGACAGGTCGCGCAGTCCTCGGGGCGGGCGTGATAGACGTCATAGGTGGGATGGCGGTTGATTTGATTGCGGGCGTGCAGGTGGCGGGCGGTTTCTTCCTCGTTTGCGCGGCGCAGCAACGCCAAGGCGTAGGCGCGCAGCAGGGTGTGCTGGCGCGCTCTCCCCCCTTTCTCTCCTCCCCCTTCGGGAGTCTCTTTCGGGGATGATAAGGCGGGGGTGAAGGCCACCAGCCCCCGCTCGACAAACGCCGCCAGCAGGTCTTCGACGGTTTCGGCATCTCCCAACAGGCGGTAGGCATATCGGTACAGGCACGGGCTGAAGGTATCGTACACTTCGGCAAAGGCCTGCCGTTCGGCGCGGGACAGGCGAGAGAGCAATTCGCTGTCGGAGGTCATCCTGTATCCATTATGACGCAAGAGAGGGCATAGAGATACGGTTTTATGGTTTCTTCAGCCCGCTCAAGCCGGCGGCAATCAGCGAGAAGACGATGGACAGGGCTGCCGTCAGGCCGATGAGGAGCGGCCAATCGAGGCGTTGCCACCAGGCCGGTTGGGTTTGGGACTGCGCCCAGGGTGGGCCGCCTGCGCCGCTGGAGGGCGCTTGTTGGCCGGGTTGGGCAGCTTGGCCAGGCTGGGCCGGGGTGGTGGTGTTGTTGCGCAGCCAGGGCGGGCCGCCTCCACCGGGGCGGACGGGAACAGCCACTTCAGGCGCGGTGGCTTCCCACTGGCGGATAAATCCGACAATGGCCTGGATGTCGGCGGAGGTCATGCGGTCTCCCCAGGCGGGCATGGCTGTCCCTGGCACGCCGCCGCTGATGATTTGCTCAATGGCCTGGTCGTTGGTTTGGGTCAAGAAGGATTTGACGTTCAGGGCCGGGGCGCGCGGCGTGCCTTGCCCTTCGGGGCCGTGACAGCGGGCGCAGTTGGCGGCGTAGAGCTCACTGCCCCGGGCAATGGATTCAGCCGTGGTAGGAATCGGCACATCGGGGGCGGGAATCGTCCCCAGCGGGATTTCATCCCAGCGTTGGATGAGCGTGACCAGGCTGGTCACCTCGTCGGGGGTCAGTTTTCCGTTCCAGGCGCTCATGCGAGTCCCCGGCGAGCCAAGGGTGATGGTGCGGGTCAGTTCCTCGGCAGATTTGGCGCGCACCGCCGGGTCGTTGAGGGCCGGGGCCAGCGCCGTGCCAAGTCCATCCGCGCCATGACAGGCCACGCAGGAATCGGCGTAAAGCATGATGGCGTTTTGGAGGGTTTCACCATCGGGCAGGGCGGCAACCGCTTCGAGCAGGGCCGGGTCGGGCTGGGTGGTAAAGGGGATGAGCGGCGCCAGCCCCAGGTTCACCACGCGGTCGCCGGTGGCTTTCCAATCGCCCGATTGCACCAGGGCGACCAATTCGCCAATCTGATAATCGCTGAGCGGGCCGCCATCTTCCTGGCTCCAGGCGGGCATTGAAGTGCCGTAACGTCCGCGCGCGATGGTCTTGAAGAGTTCTTCGTAAGGCATGGCAGCCAGGGCCGGGTTGTTTAGCGGAGGAGTTGGGCCAATCCCTTCGCCATGCAAGCCGTGACAGACGGCGCAATTTTCGGCGTAGAGGGTCATGGCTTCGTCCAGTTGGACGTTCAGGATGTCGCTTTGGGCGCGGGCGAGGCGCTGCGGTTCGTTGAAGATGTAGAGGGCCAGCCCAAAGACGATGAGTTGGGTGGCAACGAGGCCAACTACGATTTCGATGAGACGGATGCGGGAGGGGTTCATAGGAAAGTCCTTTGTGGGACAAAATCATATTTTGTCCTACCCATAGACGACCTGAGAGGGGTCGAAGGAGGAACGCTGAATGGGCTTGCTGGTGTCTACCAGCACTTCGCCGTTTTCAATGCGGATGGCGAACAAATCGAGCGGGCGTGGGGCGGGCGGGTTTTTGACTTCGCCCTTGTCATCGAACTCAGACGAATGGCACGGGCAAACGAATTTTCCGCTGGCCTGGTCATACGGCACGGTGCATCCGAGATGCGTACAGCGATGATAGAGCGCCAGCAGGCCGCCATCGGCCAGGCGGACGAGGTAGAAGCGCCCGTTGGTGATGTGGGTGACTGAGCCGGGGGGATAGTTTTCGAGCGCACCCAGGTTAATCACCGAGCCAAATTCGCCTTCGGCCAAACGAGGTTGCAGGTAGGCAAACACGATTCCGCCGGCTTCGAGAGCGGCCAGCCCGCCGAAGAATCCCCAGGCAATCTTGAGAAAATCGCGGCGGGAGATGTTTTGTGGAGAAGAGGGTTCAGACATGGGAAACTCCGATTGGAAGAATAATGATGAATGCAGAATGATGAATTCAGAATGCAGAATAAAAATTCATCATTCTGCATTCTGAATTTAGTGAACCGGCATCTCCCAGGGCCAGTAGAGCGCCATGCCGGGGCCGCGGAAGAAGATGCCGATGATGGTCAGGATAATGAATGCCGTGAAGAGAAAGATGAAGAAGAATAAAATCCGTTCTTCGCTGTTGGCGTTCAGGCCGCGCGTCACCCACTCGTCCAGCAGGAAGAGACCGAGGGCGATCACAGCCAGGGGCACAAGACCATTGGAAAGGAGCGGGTCCCAGCCGGGCAACCAGGCCGTCCAGTTCAGGACAAATTCGTCGAGCAGGACCCAGGTTGGGGTGAGCAAGATGCCCAATCCAACGGCCAGCAGGCTGAGGGCGCGGCCGCGTTCCGAGCGGAAGTACACGCCTACGTTATCAAGGCGGACATCCACAAAGGGCAGCAGGAAAAGTCCAAAAACGGCCATTCCCGGAATGACAATCGCGCCGACCAGCGGGTGGAAGTGTAACAGCAGTTCCTGCAAGCCCATGAAGTACCAGGGGGCTTTGGCCGGGTTGGGCGAGAGGTCGGGGTTGGCAATGCCTTCGAGCGGAGCCGGAACGAGCATGGAAAAGACCAGCACGGCGGCTATCCAGACGAGGGCGAAGACCAGTTCCTTGCGGACGAGATGCGGGATGGTGGTGACGCGCTCCGGCTTTTCTTCCTCCTCGGTGGGGCTGAGTGATTTGGGCAGGGTCAGGCCGCCATCTTTGCGGACGCGCCAAAAGTGATAGGAAGCCAGAGCGGCGATGCTCAGCGGAATGATGGCGATGTGCAGGGCGTAGAAGTTGAGCAGGGTGCGCGCTCCGACTTCCGGGCCGCCCAGCACCAGGCGGCTCAGGGCTTCGCCGATAAGCGGAACGTAACTGATGATGCTTGTGCCAACGGTGATGGCCCAGAAAGCCAGCTGGTCCCAGGGCAGCAGGTAGCCGGTGAAGTTTGCGCCAACGATGAGCAGCAGCATGGCAACGCCGATGAGCCAGTTGAGTTCGCGCGGGTGGCGGTACGCGCCGGTGGCAAAGACGCGGATAAGGTGCAAAACTGCCACCACAATCAGCAGATTGGCGCTCCAGTGGTGAATGTTGCGAATCAGTTCGCCAAACCAGACGTTGGAGCGCAGTGCGAGAATATCTAGGTAGGCCTGCGGCACAGAGGGGGTATAGTTGTTGAGCAGGATGACGCCGGTGAAGATGAGCAGGGTCAGCAGCACAGCGGCCAGCCCCCCCAATCCCCAGGTGTACGTCCAGCGCAGGGTGGTGACGGGGACTTTGGAGGGGTGCAGGTGCAGGATAAGACTATCCACCACCATGCGGATGCGCCCCCGGTCGTCGCTGGGGAAGCCTTTGGGGAGCAGGCGCTCGCGGATGCGTTCAAGCGGGGATGCAGGAAGGGGTGATTCGGACATGGGGTACTCCAGGGGTGTTCATTGGTCAATGGGTATTCAAAAGGGCGATTCTGTAGAATATTTTATCAATTTAACTTCTACAAAACAGCAAGAAAATATGAAGATTTTGTAAAACCCCACCCACGATATTCTATCCGCTTTCCGTAACAAATTTTGCACAACCTTGCCGAAAAGTTTAAATTCTCTTTACATTGGCGACTTATCATGGGGGCAGGTTGGATGAAGAACATCCGCCGTAAGATTCAAAAATCACTCTCAAAAAAGGAGAAAAAACCATGTTACGCAATGTCTTGATTGGAATTCTGGCCGCCATTTTGGTGGTGGCGCTTGGAACTGCCGCCTATAACGTCATTGGTGCGCAGGCGCAGGGAGCCATGACCGCTCCGCTGGCCGGAAACGGCAACGGCAATGGCAACAACGGACAGGTCGGCGTAACAGACCATGCCGCGCAATTGGCGGCCATTCCGCCCGCCGATTTGAGCGCAGAGGAAAAAGCCAGCCTGCTGTATATGTACGAAGAAGAAAAACTGGCACGGGATGTGTATAACGCCCTGAACGCCACCTGGAATCTGCCAACCTTCCAGAACATCGCCGCCAGCGAACAAATGCACATGGACTCGGTCAAATCTCTGCTCGACCGCTATGGGCTGACCGCCCCTGCGCTGCCCGCCGGCTCTTTTGCGGATGCCTCGCTTCAGAGCCTCTACACCACGCTGGTTGCGCAGGGCGGTCAATCGGCAGCGGATGCGCTGAAAGTCGGCGCAGCCATCGAAGAGATTGACATCCTCGACCTGCAAACCCGCCTGGCGCAAACCGACAACGCCGATATTCAACTGGTCTATACCAACCTGATGAACGGCTCCAAGAACCACTTGCAAGCCTTCACCTCGGCTTTGCAAAACCAGACCGGTGAAATCTATGCGCCACAGTACATGACTCCCGACCAGTATGCCGAAGCGCTGACCTACGTCCCCGGCCATGCTGGCTACGGTCAGGGGAACGGCGCGCAGGCGCAAGGCAATCGCTACGGTCAGCAAGGCGGGCAGGGACAGGCCTCTGGCAGCGGCGTTCCGCAGGTACAGGCGCAGGCCAACCTGGCAAACGTCAGCACCCTGAGCGGCACGGTTTCGGCTTATGCCTACGGCACGTTGACCATCGTCACCGATGACGGGCAGACGGTGGGCATCCAGCTCGGCAGTCAGCGCTACGTTGCCAGCCTGGGCTTCCATCCGCAAACTGGGCAGCATCTCACCGTCACCGGCTTCCCCGGCGACCAGGGTCTGTTCGCCGCCATCCAGATTGTGCTGGACGATGGCACGACCTACACCTTCCGTCAGGATACCGGCCGCCCGGCCTGGGCTGGCGGCAAGGGTGGGGGCAATCACTAAATCTCCATACCATTCAATCCGCCCCTCGTCCAACCGGCGAGGGGCTTTGGGGCCAATGTCATCACCTTTTCGTAACAGCCTGCTATCCCGAAGATGGCCTCTTGCGTTCGTGGCCAAACCACCGACCAGCCTAAAATGCAGCGAGTTTGGCGATCGACCAGTGTCATAAGGTTGATTCGGGTTTCGAGTACCCGGTCGATCACAGCAAAGCCCTCCCTACGTGGAGGGCTTTTCGTTCAGCTATTGTGCACCAGGCGATAGCCCCGCCTGGCTTGCGCCCAGGCACTGGCGTTGGGCTCGCCTCCGCTCCACATGACTTTCGTGTTATTTTGTTATACCAAAGGAGCAGAGCCTTTTTTCCCAGAGATCTGGGTAATCACCAGAAGTGAAAAAGCCCAGCAATTCCAAATCTCCTAACGTCAATGCGGGATAAAACCCATCTGAAAATTCGCCCGAATTGGGTTGTCATGGCGAGAGGGCGTTCTTCTTCAGATTTGGAATAGCTGAAAAAAGCCGAGAAGAATGGAAAGGCTGCGATTGTCCGTTTCCCCCTGCAAAGGCTGGCGGGTGAGATGGGAAAGCGTTTTTTACTCAAACTCGATCTCGATTTCCTCGTCGTCCTTCCAGTCATCCACGCGGTTGATTTCAATTTCGCTGAACAGATTTTCCTGATGTGCCTCAACGCGATAGCGTTTCACCAGTTCCAATAATGCCAGGAAGGTGACAACGATTTCCAGGCGCGAGGGCTTTTCCCCCAGCAGGCTGTGAAACGTGGCGCGCTCCATTTCCTTGAGGCGCCTGGCGATCAGATCGATTTTCTCGCGAATGGTGATGCGCGGTGGCGCGATCACCGTCCCCAGGCTTTGCTTTTCTTTTTCCCGCCCCAAAACCGCCTCAGCGGCCGCTACCAGATCTGCCAGGGTGACGTTTGAAAGGTCAAGCCGCGCTTCTACTTTGGGGGGCGGAGCCAGGCGAATATATGTGCGCAACCCCTTTTCCTGGCGTTCCGCCAGCCAGCCGGCGATTTCCTTGAAGCGCTTGTAAAGTTTGAGTTGTTCTACCAGCGCCGCGCCGGTATCTTCTTCGCCAGGTTCTCGCGTCGGTGGGCGCGGCAACAGGGCCTCGGATTTGATTTGCACCAGCTTGGCGGCGATCACCAGGAATGCTGAAATCTCGTCGGGACGGGCTTCTTCCAGGGTGTTCAAATATGCCAGATATTGGTCGGTGACCATGGCTAGCGAGACCGTCGTAATATCCAGCTCGGCGCGTTCAATGAGCGCCAGGAGCAAATCCAGGGGCCCCTCATAGACGGGTGTCTGCACCTTATACGAGCTGGCCTGAAAGCCCAAAACACTTTGCATAACGGACGAATTATAATTGATATAATCAGCCTATGCCAACCAAACTGACTCACCTGGATGAACAGGGGCGCGCCCGCATGGTAGATGTGGGCCAGAAGCCCGATACCGAACGGATAGCCATCGCTCGCGGCGAAGTCCACATGAAAAAAGAAACGCTGGATTTAATCCGCGCCGGCCAGATCAAAAAAGGGGACGTGCTCACCGTTGCCCAAATCGCTGGTATCACCGCTGCCAAGCGGACCTCGGACCTGATCCCGTTATGTCATCCGCTTCCTCTCACCAAAGTGGATGTTGACCTTGCGCTGGACGATTCCTTGCCGGGTGTGATCATCACTGCCACCGCAAAAACAATCGGAAAAACCGGCGTTGAAATGGAAGCGCTCACCGCAGTATCCGTGGCCGCGCTGACCGTCTATGACATGGCAAAAGCCGCCGAGAAAACCATGCATATTCAGAATATTCGCCTGATTGAAAAACATGGCGGACAATCCGGCGATGTCGTCAACGAATAATACAGGAGCCCTATGAACCGGATTAAAGTATTACTCTTTGCCACCTTGCGTGATCGTGCTGGCAGCAAATCCCTCGAGCTGGAAATTCCCGATGGAACCACCGTGCAAGGCCTAAAGGAACAAATTGCGCATCAATATCCAACCCTGAGCGAGGCCATGAAAACGGTGCTTATCTCCATCAACCGTGAATATGCCTTCGACGAATCCATTGTCGCTGATGGCGCTGAAGTTGCCATGTTCCCTCCCGTCTCTGGTGGTTAGCCATGGATACCCCCTTCCCCACCATTTATTCCATCACCGAAGATGAAATTGATCTGAACGCCCTGCTGGCAGCCATTACACTGGAATCTACCGGCGCGGCAGCTATTTTTACCGGCATGGTGCGTGGCGAGACCCGGCGTGGCGAGGCTCACGAAACGGCCTACCTCGAATACGAAGCCTACGTGCCCATGGCCGAAGCCAAAATGAAACAGGTTGCTGAGGAAATCCGTCAGCGCTGGCCAAGCATCGAGGGCATTGCCATTGTACAACGCATTGGCCGGCTCTACCCTAAAACGCCCACGGTATTGATCGCCTGCACCGCTGCGCACCGCGACACTGGCGTCTTTGAAGCCGCGCGCTATGGGATTGATCGCCTGAAGGAAATTGTGCCTATCTGGAAAAAAGAAGTGGGACCCAAAGGCGAATTCTGGGTAGAAGGCGATTACATCCCCGGCGCGCAGGATGTCTCGTGAATGGATGTCGTCTGCCAGACCTGCGGACTGCCCTACCCGCCAACCGGCGTGCCTTATTGCTGCCCGGCCTGCGGTGGAATCTACGATTACGCTTCTCCCCTGACCTTTGAGCGGGCGCGGCCAAAATTGGCCGATTCGGGCGTCTGGCGTTACCGCCCAACCTTTGCGCTTCCTTCAGATTCTCCTACGATTACCCTGGGCGAGGGAAATACCCCCTTGCTCTGGGCGGAGGCCTTTGGCCAGCGGGTGGCCTTCAAATGCGAATATGCCAACCCAACAGGCTCCTTCAAAGATCGCGGCACGGCTACGCTGATCTCTTTTTTGCGCCAGCGCGGCGTGACGCAGGCTATTGAAGATTCTTCAGGAAATGCCGGGGCGTCTTTTGCTGCCTATGCTGCTCGCGCTGGCATTCGGGCACACTTGTTTGTCCCGGCTGGGGCTTCTGGCCCCAAGCGCAGGCAAATCGAGGCTTATGGCGCTACCTTGACCCTTGTGCCCGGCCCACGTCAGGCAGCGGCCCGCGCCGCACAGGAAACTGCCCGGCAAGGGATGATCTATGCCAGCCATGCCTGGTTGCCGTTCAATTTACCCGGCTATGCCACCCTGGCTTATGAACTCTGGGAGCAGATGGATGGTGAAATTGGCGCTGTCGTTGCGCCGGTGGGGCAGGGAGGCTTGTTTTTGGGGCTGGCGCGTGGTTTTCAAGCTTTGATCCAGGCTGGATTTCTCAAGAAAATGCCGGCGCTCGTGGGTGTGCAGGTAGCTACTTGTGCACCTTTGCTGGCCCTGGCCGAGGGGCGCTCACCAGAAACTTCCGATGCGCCTACCCTGGCGGAGGGAGTTCGGGTCGCACAACCGCTGCGGGCCGCCCGGGTGGTAGAAGCCGCCTTAGAGAGCGGTGGCCGCTTCGTGTCTGTCAGCGAGGCGGAGATTCTCCCGGGACGTGACGAACTCGCTCGTCGGGGGTTTTATGTAGAGCCAACCTCTGCGCTCGTCTGGCGAGCGTTGGAGATTACTTTGCCTCTTTTACCAGCGCCTGTCGTAGCGATTTTGACCGGCACTGGCTATAAATTTGCGAAATAATTTTCACCTTTGGAGGAGTGTATGGAGGAGCGTATTGTTGTTACTGGCCTGGGCACGGTCAATCCGCTCGGTTTGAATGTTGACGAGACCTGGCAAAATGTTGTCAATGGCGTTTCAGGGGTGGGGCCAATTACATTGTTTGATGCCTCCAATTTGCAGGTGAAGATTGCTGCGGAGGTCAAAGGCTTTGACCCTGAAAAGTACATGGATGCCAGAGAGGCCCGTCGTCGCGATCGCTTTGAACAGTTTGGGGCCGCGGCGGCAAAAGAGGCGTTGGAAAGTTCGGGGCTGGAAATTACCGAAGAAAACGCCGGTCGCATTGGCGTGATCATTTCGGCGGCGATTGGTGGGCTGCGTTCTTTGCAAGATGCGGTGATCACCAACTACGTTGAAGGGCCACGACGGGTCAGTCCCTTTTTGATTCCCATGTTGATGGCCAATGGTGCCGCCGGTATTGTGACCATCGACTACGGCATCAAAGGGCCGGCTTTTTCGGTGGCTTCGGCCTGTGCTTCGGGGGCAGATGGGATTGGCATGGCCTGGCTGATGCTGCGTGCCGGGATGATCGATGTGGCGCTGGCCGGTGCTACGGAGGCCACAATTACCTCGACCGGAATTGCGGCATTTGACCGCGTCGGTGCCATGTCGCGTCGCAATGACGATTATTCGATGACACCGCAACCGTTCGATAAAAATCGCGATGGGTTGGTGATGGGTGAAGGGGCAGC
This sequence comes from Anaerolineales bacterium, assembly GCA_034433385.1. Taxonomy (GTDB): domain Bacteria; phylum Chloroflexota; class Anaerolineae; order Anaerolineales; family Villigracilaceae; genus DAOUAN01. Next base: position 39,599 of record DAOUAN010000111.1, read on the forward strand.
TGTGCTGGTCTTGGAGCGTGAAAGCCATGCCCGGGCACGCGGAGCCAACATTCTGGCCGAGCTGGCCGGTTACGCAGCGACGGCGGATGCTTATCATGTCACCGCGCCTCATGAGCAAGGCGCAGGCGGGGCAGCGGCTATTTTGCAAGCCCTGAAATCGGCTCAAGCCAGCATAGACGATGTAGGGTACATCAATGCCCATGGTACGGGTACACAACTTAACGATGTCTCGGAGACGCGCGCCATTAAAGCGGCGTTTGGGGAACATGCTTATCAGATTCCGGTTTCTTCGACCAAATCTATGACTGGTCACATGATGGGAGCAACCGGGGCGCTGGAGGCGATTTTCTGTGTGCTGGCGGTTCGTGATGGGATTTTGCCGCCTACTATTCATTACGAGACGCCTGACCCTGAATGCGATCTGGATTATGTGCCCAATCAGGCGCGCGAAAAGAAGATTACCCTGGCACTCAGCAATGCTTTTGGTTTTGGCGGGCATAATGCTGTGCTGGCGATCAGGCGCTATTCATAAACAATTTGGATTCGCTCAGGCCTTGTGAAACCAGAAAGGGCGTGCTATAATGCGCCGTCGCGTTTGAAATCATAATGACTTTTTGTAAGGAAGAGCGAGATGAGCGAATTATTGAAAGCCGTAGAAGCAAAGGTTAACGAGAACATTCCTGAACTGCGCCCGGGTGATACAGTCAGTGTGCACGTGAAAATCAAGGAAGGCGATCGCGAGCGTATTCAGGAATTCAAGGGCACCGTGATCCGCCTGCGCAAAGGTGGCAATGAAGCCTCTTTCACTGTCCGCCGCATGGCAGCCAATGGTATTGGCGTGGAGCGTACTTTCCTGCTCCGCTCGCCGCGCCTGGAAAAAGTAGTCGTGGAACGACATGGGCAAGCCCGCCGTGCTCAACTGTACTTTTTGCGTGAGCGCACGGGGAAGAGTGCCCGCCTCAAGCAAAAATTCAGCTAGTTTTTCCCAACGTGACCCTAGGGTAAGCGCCCTCAGGGTCTTTTTTTCGCTGTTTCTCTTTGGAGGCTTATGCAGCAGCGGGCAGTGATTGGCATCACGACCAATTATGGCAAAAATGTGGACGATCTTCCCACCGTTTATTTGCTGAGAGCCTACGTCGAGGCGGTTCAACGCGCTGGTGGGATTCCGGTGTTGCTCCCTTCAGACTTAGCCGCGGCTGGGTGGGAAGCGGTTTATGAGCGTCTGGATGGAATTTTGTTTTCTGGTGGTGGGGATATTTCCCCGGAGCGATTTGAAGGGCAATTGCATTCGCGAGTTAGCGGTATTGAGCCGGAGCGTGATGTCCTGGAGCTCGCTTTGGCGCGGGCGGCAAGTCAGGATGGGAAGCCATTTTTTGGAATTTGCCGGGGATGCCAGCTAGTCAATGTGGCGTTGGGGGGAACACTTTATACGCATTTGCCGGATCAATTCCCGGGGGTGCTGGATCATGCCTACCCGGGCAATATGCGCACAGTTCTGGTGCATCCAGTGCGTATTGATGAGGGGACGCGGCTGGCTGATATTGTGGGGATGCCTGTGGCCCAGGTCAATAGTCTGCATCATCAGGGTTTGAAAAAAATTGCTGCGCCTTTGCGGGCAGTGGCATACGCACCAGACGGCCTGGTAGAGGCGGTGGAATTGCCGAATCACCCCTTTGGAATAGCGGTGCAATGGCATCCGGAGTGGTTGGGTGATCAACCTGGGATGGCAAATTTGTTCAGCCGTTTTGTGGAAGCGTGCCTCTACACACGCAAATGATCACGCGGTGAGGTATGTCTACTTCAGCCACTTCGCCAATTGGTGTCTTTGATTCGGGGGTGGGGGGCTTATCGGTTTTGCGGGCGATCAGGGCTTTGATGCCCGAAGAGGATGTCATTTATCTGGGAGATCAGGGGCATGTGCCCTATGGGCCGCGCCCCATGGCGCAGATTCAGCAGTTTTCAGAGGCGATTACCCGTTTTTTGCTGGATTCCGGAGCAAAGATCATTGTCGTGGCTTGCAATACGGCCTCGGCGGCTGCGCTTCAGTATCTGCGAGCGCAGTTCCCGCATGTCCCTTTTGTGGGGATGGAGCCAGCTGTGAAGCCGGCGGCAGAACACACGCAAAGTGGGGTGGTCGGGGTGTTGGCTACACCGGCCACGTTCCAGGGGGCGTTGTATGCTTCCGTTGTAGAACGTTTTGCCAATGGGGTTGTGTTGCTTCAGCACACTTGCCCAGGGTTGGTGAATCAGATTGAACAGGGAGATTTAAACGGCCCGCAAACGCGGGCAATTTTGGAGGATGCGCTTTTGCCGATGCTGGCGCAGGGAATTGATACCGTTGTGTTAGGGTGCACACATTATCCGTTTGTCATCCCACTCATTCAGGAAATTGTGGGGGAAAACGTTCGGGTGATTGACCCGGCTCCGGCGGTGGCGCGCCAGGTTCGGCGGGTCCTGGAAGCGAAGGGGATGAAACGCCCGGAGGGTGGGAGTGGTTCGGTGCGAGTGTTTACTTCGGGGACGGTGAGCACCCTCCAGTCTTTATTACCGCGTTTGTTAGGAGAAGAAGCGCTGATCGAATCTGTCGTCTGGGAGGGGGAAAGCGCTGTTCGGTTGGGGTGACGTTTTGGTGATTGTATTTTGGGGGGAATGGGTGTACAGTAATTGTATCGTATCCTGCTTAGCGAGTGAGGAGTTCCCACAATGGACTATTGCATACACCCTATCCGATGTATCATCCCACCTCATATGTTGAAAAGTATTATCGAAAACGGTTCGCCGTCCCAGAAGCAATTTGCGATGGAGGCTTACATGAACTCGGCGCGGCTGCGTGGGCAACGGCAAGCGTTGGCGGAGGCGGCCACAGCAATGGCGTTTTTGGGGCTACAGGCGGAGGCTGGAAAGTATCGCCTGGTGTACACTGCCGATAATGGCACTACATTGCCGGGACGTTTGCTGCGTGAGGAGGGTGGCCCGCCTACCGGTGATGCTGCGGCAGACGAAGCCTATGATGGTGCTGGCGCTACGTATGATCTTTATTGGGAGATTTATCAGCGGAATTCGCTGGATGGCAATGGAATGCGCTTGATTTCAACGGTGCACTATGGAAAGGGCTATGATAATGCTTTTTGGGATGGCAAGCAGATGGCTTATGGGGATGGGGACGAAGATTTGCCACCTGCCGATCGGCTGTTCAACCGCTTCACCATCGCCATTGACGTGATGGGACATGAGCTGACCCACGGGGTGACTCAGTTCGAATCGAATCTGACCTATTGGGGTCAATCTGGCGCTTTGAACGAATCGCTCTCGGACGTTTTCGGTTCGCTGGTCAAGCAGCGTGCTTTGAGCCAGACGGCGGATCAGGCCGATTGGATTATCGGCGCGGGGTTGTTTACGTCCAATGTTCACGGAGTTGGGATTCGCTCGATGAAGGCGCCGGGGACGGCTTATGATGACCCGGTGTTGGGCAAAGATCCGCAACCGGCGCACATGAGCGATTATGTAAATACCGTAGAAGATAACGGCGGCGTGCACATTAATTCAGGTATTCCCAATCATGCTTTTTACGTCGCTGCGGTAGAGATGGGCGGTTATGCCTGGGAAAAGGCCGGACGGATCTGGTATGTGGCGGCGCGCGATAAGTTTACCAAAAGCACGAACTTTCAGGCGGCGGCCGATTTGACTTACCAGACAGCTGGCGAATTGTATGGCGAAGGCAGCTTGGAGCAACAGGCGGTTCGCAAAGGCTGGCAAGCCGTGGGCATTGATGTCGGTGGGCAGACGCCGGGCGGTTGCCTGGGTGTTTTGGCAACGTTTCTGCGTTCGTTGGTCAGGTAGTTGCGATGCGTGTTGAATTTGTCCGTAGCGGTGGTTTCGCGGGAATGCGTTTGGCCGCATCGTTCGATACCCAAAGCATGTCCAATGAAGATGCGGCGATGTTGGAGAAATTACTGAAAGATGCTGATTTTTTCAATCTTTCGGAATCTGACTTTGCTCCGCCCACAGGCGCGGATCGATTCCAATACCAGATAAAAGTGAGTCGTGAGGAGGGTGAGCACACGCTCGTCATTTCTGAATCTTCGCTGACAGAAAGAGGGGCGTTGCGTGCCCTCCTCGACTTTCTAACTGCTCTTGCCCGACGCGGCGCATCGCGTGCTTAAACCCCAGGCCTGCTATGCCTGGTCGGCGCCGTTCGCCCGGAAACTAAAGTTTCGGGCTCTCTTCCGCCAGGTCGGCCTTCGCCGACCTGGCGATTTATCCTTCCTCGTCGGTGATTTTGAATACTTTATCGTGGGGGTGAACGCGTTGAAGGACCTTGATGGCAACATCGGCGCCAGGGCCGGCTTCGGTTACGGGTTGATGTTCGATTTGAAGCGAAGTTACTTCCTGCATGAAATCCGTTGAGCGTCCCAGGAAGTGAACTCGATCCCCGATGCGGATGGTGTCGGTCAAGGCCAGGGCAGCGACACTGATATGGTCAAAGTAATGGGTGACCGTTCCGATTTGCACGCCAGACATGTTCCACCTCCTTCTGATTGCTGAACATTCTGGGGAGCTATTTGGCAATCTTTTACAGTGTGCACATTAATATAATACGCCAAATGCTATTCGGGGGAAGAATTTTCATCCGCTATTTTGACCCCCAATTGCTCGGCGGTGATGGTAAGGTGGGTAAAATTTTCGAAGCGTAAGTCGCGAAAGGTAAGAGCTTGTGTTTTGCAAAGGTTTTGAAAAAGGCGGTGGTAACTTTCCGGGATGGCAGCTTCCCACCGCAGGCCGAGCTGATGCGCCAGGTTCTTCAGGCCCTCCAAATCGCCTTCGAGTTCGACGAAATCGCCGTAAGGCAATTCGTCTAACATGATTTGGATTTGGCCAAGCGCAAATGTGGTGCGATATTTTTCATAGACAAAGAAGACCTGATACCCTAGGGCCTCCAGAAACTGTTGGGCCGTATCGAAATCGCTCACGTTAAATTCGATCTCGGTACGGGCCAGTGCGCCGTCTTGAGCCTGACTGCCAGATTTGTAGGTTAGGGAAGTGACGACATCCTGGCGTAGCCTTAAGACGCGCCCGCTGCGTTGCAGGTCTCTGTTGGGCGTGTCGTAGCGCAGATTGATTTCCAGAGTTCGTGGTTGAATCAGTTTGCCGCCCAATTGCTTGATGCGCACCTCGATATCAGCAAGGTGTTGAACGTAAAATTTGGCTTCAATCTCTTGATGTGCTTGGGCCATTTTACTGAGCGATTTCTGTTCGATTTTTGAGTGTGCGTGCAGTAAAGCCCGCCAGATCGGCGAAAATGCTTTCTGCGTTGGCTTCTTTCTCTTCGGCAGGCAGGGAGAGATGATTTTCCAGACGGGTGGCTATTTCTTCCAATTCCTGGGGGTGAGCGAAAGGAGCGAGGTGTTGGAAGAGCAGCCGGTGCGCTCCTTTCCGTTCCATGACTTCCATTCCATCCAGGATTTGACGATGAGGGGTTCCCTCCCAAATTGGTAGAATCATTGCTTCGCGTAGCCAGCGCTCGGCGCCGTATTCGGCCAATGTGCCTAATCCGCCGTGGACTTCCATGTTCCATTTTGCGGTTTGAACGCTCAATTCAGCTGTCCAGTATTTGGACAGGTGAGCTATCAGGCGGAACAGGTGATATTTTTCAGAATAAGGGGGGTGTTCCTGCCAGACCTGATCGAGCAACCTTGCCGCTTCCCAGGCGAGGGCGCACGCCTCTGCCAGTCGGTGGCTACGTTCTTCAAATTGTTTCCGCAAGAGCGGATGCTCCAGGATCGGCTTCCCAAATGCCGTACGCTGGCGCGCAAATTGTAACGCATCGGCGAGGGCGCGTTGGGTCAGGGCAACGCTGCCAATGCTATTTGCCACTCGCGAAAGGTTGAGCACTTCCAGGATGAGATAAATGCCCCATTCTAACTTACCCAGCAAATAGGCTTCGCTCTCACGCAGTTCCACTTCACCGGTAGGCACGGAGCGGGTGCCGATTTTGTCTTTGATGCGGCGGATAGTGTAATTCAGACGACCATCGCGACGATAGCGGGGAAGCAAAAAGAGGGCCAGGCCGCGGACATCGGTTCGGGCGCCGACGGGACGCGCCGCGACTACCGCTAATTCGGCGCCGGCGTTGCTGGCAAAATATTTATCGCCGCTTAGCAGCCAGTGATCTCCGTTTGGGCGAGCGGTGCATTCGACGGTTCGCCCCAAATCGGAACCCCCGCCGATTTCGGTCATCCAGGTGGCTCCCTGCCAGACTGTCTCATCCCGGCGTAACAGAGCTGGCAGATATTGTTCTTTAACTTCTGCCTCACCGTATTTGGCAAGTGGTACGGCGGTGGAAAGGGATACAATGTAAGGACAATACAGGCCGGTATCGTAAAACGCGGTGACATAGCCAAGCGCATAGGGTGAAAGCAGAGAGTGCTCGCTGAAGGCTCGCCAAACCACGCCAGCCTGATAGCCTTTTTTGAGCATTTTCCAATATTCGGGCGGAAATAAGATCTCATCCACGCGCTTGCCGTTGAGATCGTGCATGCGCAACCAGGGTGTTCCCTGCCGATCGACTGCGGCAGAAATCGCCTTTCCTTCCGCTTCCCACCATTGCTGGTACTGGAGGAGAACATCGGGGTGGGGTAAATCCACAACATGCTGCTTGAGAAATGCAAGCGGGGCATGTATCTCATCAAAATTCATGGCGCCCTCCTCGCACAAGTGCGCTACATGACGCTCAAAAGAGTCTGTTTTTGCTCCACGCTTTCACCGACTTTGACGCGCACACGTTGGACGATGCCATCGCGCGGTGACTTCAGCTCATTTTGCATCTTCATGGATTCCAGGATTACCAATACCTGGCCTTTTTTGACGGCTTCGCCATCTTTGACCGGCACGGAGACGATCAGGCCGGGCATGGGAGCTTTGAGATGAAACTCGCCCGCTTCGCTGGCAGTGCCCCCGGCGGCGGCGCGCAGTCGTTTCTCGCGCTCGTCTTCTACCGTGGCAGGGAACAATCGTCCGCGCAAGAGCACTTGCCAGTTTTCTTCGGCAGAGTAAACAAAGGCCTCGTAAGATTTGCCGTTGACGATGAGCGAATAGACCGGCTGCCCGCTCACCGCCTCAAAATCTACTTCCAACAGGCGGTCGCCCACACGGATGTGCTTTTCGTCTACAATCTCAATAGTATATTCTTGGCCATCAATTGTGGTAACGTATCTCATAACACGATCCTTTTACGAAGGGGTTGGCAAAGATCAGGCAGGGCTAGCGGTGCATTCTTTCCCAGCGTCCAACCCATTTCCAGTTGCTGGTATCTCGCTCGCCGCGGCGCACCAGCTGAGCGGCGCGTTCTGTCTGTTGATGGGCAACCAGGGTAGCCAGAATGGCGGCAATCTCTTCCATGTTTTTCCCGTTTTCGCCTTCCTCCATTGAAAAACGTTCTTCCACGAAGCGAGTGTCGTATTGACCGCCCATGAAGCGATGGGAATCCATCAAGGTTTGGTGGAAAGGAATGTTGGTACGAACGCCAACGATGCGATACTCCTCCAGGGCGCGACGCATACGCAGAATTGCCTGAGCACGCGTTTCGCCCCAGACGATTAATTTGGCAATCATCGGATCATAATAAGGGGTGATCTCGAAGCCGGGATAGACGCCCGTATCCACGCGGACGCCGGGGCCGGTGGGCAACAAACTGTGGGTGATTCGCCCCGTAGAGGGCAGGAAGCCGTTATAAGGGTCCTCGGCGTTGATGCGGCATTCGATCGCATGCCCGTTGAAGCGAATATCGTCTTGCGTGTAGCTAAGCTGACGTCCGCGAGCGATGCGGATTTGTTCGGCGACAATGTCAATGCCGGTGACCATCTCGGTGACGGGGTGCTCCACCTGCAAGCGGGTATTCATTTCCAGAAAATAAAAGTTTTTATCTTTATCCACCAGGAATTCGATTGTGCCGGCATTGATGTAATTCACCGCCTGTGCTGCCTTGACCGCCACCGCTCCCATCTTCTGGCGGAGGTCGTCATCCAGAAATGGCGACGGCGCTTCTTCGAGTAGCTTCTGGTGGCGGCGTTGTAGAGAGCATTCGCGTTCGCCCAGGTGGATGACGTTCCCATGTGAATCGGCCAATATTTGAAATTCAATATGTCGCGCTCCCTCCACTAACTTTTCCAGGTAAACGTTTCCATCGCCAAAGGCGGCTTCGGCTTCGCGACGGGCTGATTGAAGCAGCAGGGGCATTTCTTCCAGGCTGCGCACTTCGCGCATGCCTTTGCCGCCACCGCCGGCGGTGGCCTTGATCAACAAAGGAAAGCCGATTTTGGGCGCCAGGCGTAATAAATCGTCATCGGTCAGGTTGCCCACATCTTCTGTGCCAGGGACGACCGGCACACCGGCTTTGACGACAGTTGCCCGGGCGACGGCTTTATCTCCCATCGCAGCAATAGACGATGGCTTGGGTCCGATGAAGATAATGCCAGCATCTTCACAGGCCGCGGCGAAATCCTCGCGTTCGGCCAGGAAGCCATAGCCCGGATGAATGGCATCAGCGCCGCATTTGCGAGCGATCTCGATGATTTTGTCGGCACGCAAATACGATTCGCGTGAGGGAGCCGGCCCCAGCAAATAGGCCTCGTCGGCATAGCGCACATGCAGGGCGAGGCGGTCGGCTTCGGAATAGACGGCGACGGTCTCAATCCCCAGTTCGCGACAGGCACGGATGATGCGGACCGCGATCTCTCCCCGGTTGGCAATCAGGACCTTTTTGAACATGCAAACTCCATTCTATATCCTGTTTTCGGCATTTTACAGTGGGATGTTTCCGTGTTTTTTGGCCGGATTGGCATCGCGCTTGTTGCTCAGCATTTCCAGCGCATTGATCAGGCGCGGCCGCGTCTCGCGCGGTTCGATCACGTCATCCAGGTAGCCGCGTTCGGCGGCGATGTAGGGGTTGGCGAATTTCTCGCGGTATTCGGCGACCAGCTCGGCTTTGCGTTTGAGCGGGTCTTCCGCTTTTTCGATCTCTTTGCGGAAGATGATATTGACGGCTCCCTCTGGTCCCATCACCGCGATCTCGGCACTGGGCCAGGCCAGGTTGATGTCGCCGCGAATGTGCTTGCTGGACATCACATCGTATGCGCCGCCGTAGGCCTTGCGGGTGATCACCGTCAGCTTGGGTACAGTGGCTTCGCAATAGGCGTAGAGCAATTTTGCCCCGGCGCGAATGATGCCGTGATGCTCCTGGTAGGTGCCGGGCAGGAAGCCAGGCACATCTACAAACGTCACCAGGGGAATGTTGAAGGCATCGCAAAAACGGACGAAGCGGGCGGCTTTTTCCGAGGCATCAATATCGAGCACTCCAGCCAGTACTGCCGGCTGATTGGCCACAATCCCTACCGAATGGCCGCCCAGGCGGGCAAAACCAACCACAATGTTTTGGGCAAAGGATTCGTGGATTTCAAAGAATTGCCCGTTGTCCACGATCATGCGGATGGCGTCTTTGATGTCATAAGGTTTGCCCGGATCATCGGGGATCAGGCGATCCAGGGCTTCGTCCATGCGCAAGGGATCGTCATTGCTCGGAACGAAAGGCGGGTCTTCCATGTTGTTTTGTGGTAGATAGCTGAGCAATTTGCGAATCAAATAGAGTGTATCGGCCTCGCTATCGGCGGCCACATGACAAACGCCCGATTTTTCGGCGTGGACGCTCGCCCCGCCCAATTCTTCAAACGTCACTTCTTCGTGAGTTACGGCCTTGACGACATCTGGGCCGGTGACGAACATGTACGAAGAATTGCGCACCATGAAGATGAAATCGGTTAGGGCAGGGGAATACACGGCACCGCCGGCGCATGGCCCCATGATGGCCGAAATTTGCGGGATGACCCCGCTGGCCAGGGTGTTGCGCAGGAAAATATCGGCATAACCGCCCAGGGAAACCACGCCTTCTTGAATGCGTGCTCCGCCCGAGTCGTTCAGGCCGATGACGGGCGCACCGTTTTTCATGGCCATGTCCATGATTTTGCAAATTTTTTCGGCGTGCACTTCGCCTAAGCTACCGCCGAACACGGTGAAATCCTGGGAAAAGACATATACCAGTCGGCCCTCAATCGTTCCCCAGCCGGTCACCACGGAGTCGCCCAGGTACTTTTGCTCATCCAGGCCAAAGTCATGGGTGCGATGTTGGACGAAAGCATCCACTTCACGGAACGAACCTTTGTCGAGTAACAGGTCAAGGCGCTCACGGGCGGTCAGACGACCTTTTTTGTGATGTGCCTCGATCCGTTCTGGGCCGCCGCCCAGACGAGCCTGGGCTTTCAATTCACGCAGACGTTTAATTTGGGGATTTTCGCTCATATGCCTCTCTTTGAAAATGTTTCCAACTTTGTTGGTCAAGGATGATGGCAAAGAGATATGCCACTACGATCGCGTTGATCGTTAACACGAACGGCCAATTTGCCCCAGGAGAGTGAAGCCAAAACCGTTCGCTCCAATACCAGACGGTATAGCCCGCCGCGGCCACCCCCAGCAGGATCCTGGCCCGGGCGTTTTTCTGCCAGAGTAGCCAAAACAGGATCAAACCGCTGAGCATCCAAAAAGCGCCGCTCATTGCCAGGTACACTGTCCAGGCGGGCGAGATAAACTCGCTCAAAACCCCCCGCCAGGCGATGGCTGTCCACAGGCGCAGGCCATTCCACACTGTGAGGCTTAACACCAGGACGTAGAGGAAGGTTTCATGGATAACGGGAAGACGTTGGGGGCGAGACATGGTTTTTTTAACGGGATCGGGCTGAGGGTCCGGCTGCGAAGCGCTGATTCAAGAAATCTCGAGGGTGATTTTGCCAAAGTTCTCGCCTTTCCACAGGCGTTCTTGGGCCTGGGCGGCTTCTTTCAAGGGGAAAGTGGAATCCATTACCGGTTTCAGTTTTCCGGCTACTATCAGGTCCATTACTTCGGCAAATTCACGCAGTGTGCTCATGGTGGAGCCGAGGATGCTCAGGTGTTTGGCAAAAATATAACGGTTGTCAATCTCAAATTTGGGGCCGCCGCTATTGCCCACGGTGAGCAGCCGTCCGCCTTTTCGCAAGGTGCGCAGGCTTTGCATGAAGGTGGTGCCGACGTTGTCTACGACAACGTCCACGCCGCGTTTAGCTGTGGCCAGGAAGACGGCTTTGGCCCAATCTTCTTCTTTTGAGCGATCGATGAGGATGTCGGCTCCCAGAGCGGCGGCTTTTTCTAGTTTGTTCGCATCGGAGCCAACGACGATGACGCGGGCGCCGCTTAATTTGGCGATTTGTACGCTGGCAGTGTTGACTCCGCCCCCGGCGCCGACGATGAGGACTGTCTCGCCAACTCGCAGGTGACCGCGGGTGATGAGGGAGTGCCAGGCGGTCTGATACACCAGGGCAGCCGCGGCCGCCTGATGAAAGTCAAAATCGGCGGGTAATTTGTACAATTGCCGGGTGGGCAGGGCAATATATTCGGCATACGTGCCGCGCACCGTCTCGCCGAGCAAGTGCCAGTCGCGGCACATGTTATCCTGACCGGCCAGGCAAAAATCGCACTTTCCGCATCCCAGGTTGGCGTTGATGACGACGCGATCGCCCACTTGAAATTCCGTCACGCCTTCGCCCAGGGCAACGACTTCGCCGGCGCCATCTGCGCCGTTGATGTGGGGCATGGGTAACTTCAGACCAGGCCAGCCGTTGCGCACCAGTACATCCATGCGGTTGAGGGCGGCGGCGTGCAGGCGGATCAACACTTCGCCGGCTCTGGGTTCAGGGGTGGGGAAATCAGTATATTGCAGGACTTCGGGTCCCCCGTGTTGATGGAAAAGGACGACTTTCATGATGGCCTCCATTGGTTGTGTTTCTGAAGGATCTCCGCTGCAAAGGGATTGAATCGGTTCAGAGCGCATTTGTGCCCGGAGACGAGGAAAGTGGAGCGACCGGCGTGTCGCTCCACTTCATTCGCCATGCCACAAAAAGCAAGGTCAGGTTCGTGGCCAGGGTGACCGGTGTGGGGGTCCATGACCACAGAGGGATTTCGTTCATTGCCTTATTTCAGGCCCAATTCGCCGCGCGAGATGACCAGGCGTTGAATCTCGCTTGTCCCTTCATAGATTTCAGTAATTTTTGCATCGCGGAAGTATCGTTCGACGGGCAATTCTTTGCTGTAGCCGATACCGCCATGAATTTGAACTGCCTGATGGGCCACATACATGGCCGTTTCGGAGGCGAATAGCTTTGCCATGGAGGCTTCCAGGGAATAACGAGTGCCGGTTGTTTTGGATTTTTCTTTCGCCAGGGCGGCGTTGTAGATCAGCAAGCGTGAGGCTTCGATGCGCGTTTTCATATCAGCGATTTTGAAGCCTGTGCCCTGAAAAGCGCCGATGGGTTGGCCAAACGCTTCGCGCTGACGGGCGTACTCTCTGGCGGCTTCGTAAGCGGCTTCGGCGATGCCCAGGGCCTGCGCGGCGATGCCAATCCGCCCGGCATCCAGGACGGTCATGGCAATTTTGAAGCCCTCGCCTTCTTCGCCGAGGCGGTTGGCGACCGGGATACGGCAGTCTTCAAAAATGAGTTCACTGGTGGCGGAGGCGCGAATGCCCAGTTTGGGTTCTTTTTTGCCGCGAATCAGCCCAGGGGTGTTGCCTTCTACCAGAAAGGCGGTGATCCCTTTGTGCTTTTTCTCTGGCTCGGTCATCATGAATACCACGATGTAATCCGCAACCGGGCCGCTGGTGACCCAGGATTTGCGTCCGTTGAGGATGTAAAAATCGCCGTCGCGCACGGCGCGGCTGCGCATGTTTCCGGCATCGGAGCCGCTCATTGGCTCGGTGAGTGAATAGGCGCCGATGGCTTTGCCGGAGGCAACCGGTGTGATGAATTTACGCTTTTGTTCTTCGGTGCCGAATTTCAAGATTCCATGACAATAGAGGGAATTGTTGACCGACATGATGACGCCATGGGATGCATCTGCTTTGGAGATTTCTTCGAGCGCCAGGACGTAGGCCAGGGTATCCATGCCCGCCCCACCGTATTCTTCGGGCACTTCGATCCCCATAAAGCCCATCTCCCCCATTTTTTTGATGGTCTCGTAAGGAAATTCGCCGCTTTCATCGAATTGTGCCGCAATGGGCGCGATTTCCTTTTGGGCAAAATCGCGCGCAGTGCTTTGGATCATTTTGTGTTCTTCACTCAAGGGGAAAATAGCAAGTTCGCTCATTGTATCCTCGGGAGGCAAGGGTTTTCGTTATTATAGCATGGGGGTATTTGCCCGATGTAGCATCTCTTCTCAGCAATTCCAAATCTGAAACGTAGATTTTTAAGCATAGAGCGGCGAGCCGCAGCCAAATTTGGTTATCCTTGCGAGAGGGCGCATCTCCCGTCAGGCCAGGGCTTCCCCCACGCTTCGCTCCCCTCCCTTCGATGATTTCGCAGGGCAGGCACTGCGCTCGCAATGACGGCAGGAGACAAAATCTTCGCGGTTATGATGGATTTTCAAGAGCAATACTGGTCATTGCACTCCCCTGAAAGGGGCGAAAGATGGGCTTTGAGAGATTGCTTCGGGCGCTTCGCGTCCTCGCAAAGACCCTGAGGTCGTTTTTGTCCGGCCGTTGCACAAAAGTTAGGTTAGATTTGAAAATGTCGAAAGCGGCAAACAGTGATTGACGGAATGATTCAGTTCACTATAATTGAGGCATCATTCGTGAGGGGGACCATCGCATCCTACCACAGGCGATGGTGTATTTATATTCATTCAATTGCTCGAAGGAGGTGCCCTGGCCGTGTAGCGTGTGCCGTTTTCTTGTTTTGAAACAAATAGATTTGCAAATAACAGGAGAGAGACATGAAGTCCAAGTGGTTTGTAATCTTATCTGTGCTGGCGGTGAGCAGCCTGATTTTGACGGCATGTGGGGGCGGCGGTGGAGGAACCGGCGCCAGGGAGCCGTTGAAGCAACTGGGGCCAGGAGAGGGGGAGGTTGCCATTGTAGCCTGGGCAGGTTACATCGAGCGCGGAGAATCGGATCCGGCTTATGATTGGGTGACGCAATTCGAAGCAGAGACCGGTTGCAAGGTCACGGTGAAAGTAGCGGCGACTTCCGACGAAATGGTGGCACTGATGAATCAGGGCGGCTATGATCTGGTCACTGCTTCGGGCGATGCTTCCAATCGCTTGATCGCTGGTGGGACGGTGCAGCCCATTAATATCGCGCTCATCCCCTCTTACTCTACTGTGGATGAGCGCCTGCAAAACGCTCCCTGGCATACGGTGAACGGGGTACACTATGGCGTTCCCTATCAATGGGGTCCCAACGTGCTGATGTACAACACGCAAGTCTTCCCTGAGCCGCCCACATCCTGGAGTGTCGTTTTTGAAGAGCAAACATTACCGGATGGCAAGTCCAATAAGGGACGGGTGCAGGCCTATGATGGGGCGATTTACATTGCGGATGCGGCTTTGTATCTCAAATTCCATCGGCCAGAATTGGGCATCACCGATCCCTATCAATTGAACCGTAAGCAATTCGATGCAGCCGTGGAATTACTCCGCCAGCAACGCAAACTGGTCAATCGTTACTGGCATGATGTTTCTGTTCAAATTGATGATTTCACAAAAGAGGGAACGGTTGCATCTTCTTCGTGGCCCTACCAGGTGAATCTGTTGCAATTGGATGGCAAGCCGATCGCTTCCGTGATCCCACAAGAAGGGGCGACCGGCTGGGCGGATACGACCATGATGCATGTCAATGCGCCCCATCCGAATTGTGCCTATCTCTGGATGGAGCATTCGTTGAATCCGAAAGTACAGGGTGATGTTGCCGCCTGGTTTGGTTCGGTGCCTGCTGTGCCGGCAGCCTGTAAGGGGAACGAGTTGCTGACCGATACGGGCTGCGCGACCAATGGGTTCAATGACTTCGACAAGATTTACTTCTGGAAGACACCTACCGGCGAGGGCAATTGTGGCGGGGAAGCCTGTGTGCCCTATTCGGAATGGGTCAATGCCTATAACGCCATTAAAGGCGGCCAGTAAGATTTGCCTCTAAAACGCTCCGGTCACGCTGTTTGATTTCAGCGTGACCGGAGTGCCCGTTAGAGATCGGGGATGTGCCGTCGGCGCTGGCAATCTCTAGCAGGCAACACCATCTTCTTGAAGCGATATTCACAAAATGAGCAATCCTTCTGCAGTCACTTTTGAAAATGTCTCTCGCCACTTTGGTGAAGTGCGCGCTGTGGATAATGTCAGCATGGAAATTCGCGATGGTGAATTCTTTTCCATGCTTGGGCCTTCTGGTTCGGGGAAAACCACCTGTTTACGTCTGATTGCTGGCTTTGAGCGTCCCACCAGCGGCAGGATTTTGCTTTATGGGCAGGATGTCTCTGCTTTGCCGCCGTATGAACGACCGGTCAATACGGTGTTTCAAGACTATGCGCTGTTCCCTCACATGAACGTGGCCGAGAACATCGCCTATGGCTTGATGATTCGCAAGGTTCCGCTCAGCGAACGAAAGCGCAGAGTGGAAGAAATGCTTGAACTGGTGCGCCTGCCTGGCATGGGAGATCGCAAGCCCTCTCAGCTTTCGGGCGGGCAGCGCCAACGGGTGGCCCTCGCCCGGGCGTTGATTAACAACCCCAAAGTCCTCTTACTGGACGAACCGTTGGGCGCTTTGGATTTAAAGTTGCGTCAACAGATGCAAATTGAACTCAAAGCCATCCAGCAGCGGGTAGGGATCACATTTATTTTTGTGACACATGACCAGGAAGAAGCCCTGACGATGAGCGATCGCATTGCAGTCTTCAATCAGGGAAAGATCGAGCAGATTGGCAGCCCGGCGGAAATCTACGAACACCCGGCGACGCCTTTTGTCGCCGGCTTCGTGGGCGTCTCGAATCTGCTGAGCGGCGAAATCGCCCGGCGAATTACCGGTTCGCCCGATCGCTTCTCGATTCGACCGGAGAAGATTCATATTGCCCCGCTCTCCGCCCCGGTCGCCGAGAACATGTTGACCATCGAGGGGCGAGTACGGGACGTAATTTATTTGGGGTTGTACACGCGCTATTTGGTAGAGGTGGATGGCGGTGGCGATCTGGTGGTGATCGAACAAAATCTAAAAACGACCTCGATGGATGTGTTCAAGATCAAAGGACAACAGGTTCGCCTGTTTTGGGATCGCGACCACATTCGTCCGATTGGAGGCTGATATGTTGCGCCGCCTCTCGACTTACCTGTACCAGCGCCCCCGCTTGACCTTATGGCTGCTGCTCGGCCCCCCGATGCTTTATATGGTGGTGGTGTATCTCGGCTCATTGTTCAGTTTGCTCATCAATAGTTTTTATTATCTGGATGGCTTTACCGGCAAGGTGGTGCGCCAGTTTACCCTGAACACCTATGCTCAATTATTCACCCCGGCCAATTTGCAAATTTTCCAGCGCACCACGTTGATGGCCGCCGCCGTGACCCTGGCTGATATTTTGATCGCCTTCCCCCTTAGCTATTACATGGCAAAGTATGCCCCGCCGCGGGTGAAATCCTTTCTGTACCTGGCGGTTTTGGTTCCGCTCTGGTCGAGCTACCTGGTGCGTGTCTATGCCTGGCGTTTGATCCTGGCCAAAGAAGGGATTTTGACCTGGTTCATCAGCAAAGTAGGGTTGGAGGGACTTTTGAACTGGTTGCTCAGCCTGCCGGGAATCGGTGGACCCTCTTTAGGGCTTTCGTCGCTGGGGATGTTTATCGTTTTCACCTATGTCTGGCTACCGTACATGATTTTGCCGGTGCAAACTGCCCTGGAAAGGGTGCCCCGTTCGTTGGAAGAAGCCGCTGGCGATTTGGGAGCGAATCCGTTACAGACTTTCTGGACGGTGATTCTTCCGATGGCTTTTCCGGGGGTTGTGGCCGGCTCCATCTTTACCTTTTCACTCACCCTGGGCGACTTCGTTGTTCCCCTTTCCCTGGGGAACTCCAGTCTGTTCATTGGCATGGCGGTGTTATCTCATCAAGGAACATCGGGGAATATCCCCCTGGCGGCTGCTTTTACCATGGGACCCATTCTCATCATGATCGTGTATTTGTTGATTGCCAGAAAATTAGGAGCCTTCGATGCGCTCTAATTCTCGCCCCCCCTTCTTTTTGACTCTATCAGCGATCGGCGCTATCTTGTTTCTGCATGTGCCCGTGTGGATCATCTTTCTCTATGCGTTTACCACCGATCGCTCTACCTATTCCTTCCCGCCCCCTGGTCTGACCACGCGTTGGTTCGCCGAGGCCTTTCATCGCTCCGACATGTGGCGTGCCTTAGGGCTTTCACTCAGCGTGGCCGCAGTAGCAACCCTCGTGGCGTTGGTGTTGGGCACACTGGCTGCTGCTGCCGTGTATCGCAGCAATTTTTTTGGTCGTGAGGCTGTTTCGTTTTTGTTGGTGTTGCCCATTGCCTTGCCCGGTATTGCCACCGGCATTGCTTTACGATCAACCATTGGTACGCTGGGAATTCCGTTTAGCTTCTGGACGATCGTCTTGGGACATGCCACGTTCTGCGTGGTGACCGTTTACAACAATGTCCTTGCCCGTTTTCGCCGTTCCAGTCCCTCCCTCATCGAGGCCTCAATGGACCTCGGCGCGGATTCCTGGCAAACTTTTCGTCATGTTGTTTTCCCCAATATCGCCACGGCTTTGCTGGCCGGCGGGATGTTGTCTTTTGCGCTTTCCTTTGATGAGATCATCGTCACCACTTTTACTGCGGGTCAGCAAGAGACCCTGCCCATCTGGATTTTCAGTCAGTTGGCTCGCCCGCGAGAACGCCCGGTGACCAATGTCGTTGCCATGCTGGTTTTCTTCATCACCTTGCTCCCTATTTACTTTGCCCAGCGGCTGACGGCTCAATCTGCCGATACGACCGGCGAAGAATAAAAAATGGCTGCCCTAAAAAGATTGACTTTTCGGCATAAAGCGATACAATAGCCGCCGCAGTTCGAATCTCGAACAAATTCTCAAGGAGTGATCCTATTGCGCTTTTCGCACGAGTGAGAATGCAGATAAACTTGTGCTTTGTCCACACCCTTTTGCCAAATTTTCCTGGCTGACCGCCGCCCTCCGACCTGAAAATCGGTGAGGCGGCGGGTGTGGTTAAGAATATCCAGCCTGCGCGGGATGCTTCTGCATCCAACCAGCGAAACCACTTTACTTCGAGGTGAAAATGCCCGGTCAATTTTATTCCTACCTTTCCCCAAAATTAGCCAGTGGTCCTCATCAGGGCAAAGGCGGGTTTGGCGTGTTTGCCATCGAGCCAGTGAAAAAAGGCGAATTACTTGCCCTCTGGGGTGGAAAAATCATCACCGAAGACGAGATTGATCCCACCATGCCAGATTTCACCCAGCGTGTCCTGCAAATCGAGGAAGGCCTATTCCTTTTCTCCCTCGCCCTTGAACCCGCTGACCATTTCAACCATTCCTGCGACCCCAACGCGGGCTTTACCGGTCAGATCGGCCTGGTTGCCATGCGCGACATCGAACCTGGTGAAGAAGTCTGCTTCGATTACGCCATGTGTGATGGCACCAGCTACGATGAATTTGAATGCAGCTGCGGCTCGCCCAATTGCCGCAAATTTATCCGCGGCGACGACTGGGCACGCCCTGAACTCTGGGAACGCTATCAGGGATACTTTATGCCTTACCTGCAGCGCCGCATCGAAAAACTGAAAGCCGGAATGTTAGTGCATCGCTGATTCTCAAAGACGGTTTTATCTATCTCATGGCTTCATCCAGAGCCTTTGTTCGCCGCGTTTACCTGCTTGCTCTCCTGCTCCGGCTCATCCCCGTTTTGTTGACGCGTCACCTCGGCATCGGCCTGGATGATATGTTCCAATACGACATGCTGGCGCGCAGCCTTGCTTCGGGCAATGGCTATCGCTGGTATGCCCAGGCCGACCTGGCCCAACTTCAGCCTTACGTCCATTTTGACCTTACCAGTACCAACTACGATCCGATCCGTGGCGTTGTTACCTCCTTTCGCGCCCCCCTCTATCCTGCTTTTCTCGCGCTGATTTATTTCCTCAGCGGCACCGGCCCCACCCGTTTTTTTGTTGCCCGCCTTGCCCAGGCCATTTTCCTCGGCGCCCCGCTCGCCCCATTGACGTATGCCGTTGCCCGCCACCTGCTAAAACCCAAACCCCAAATTGCCGAAAAAACAGCCCGACTCGCCGCCCTCGTCATCGCTGCTTATCCCATGCTGCTAATTTTTCCCCTCGGCCTGGGCACGGAAAACTTGTTCTTCCTGCTCCTGCTGGCATCCTTTTACTCATTACTTACCCTCACCGAAAAACAACAACCTGCCGCTTACCTGCTCAGCGGTCTCCTCCTGGCCCTCACCGCCCTCACCCGTTCGGTCATCCTGCCCTTCGTCGCTCTTGCCATCGTGTGGGTCTGGCTTCTGCCGGCCGATCCTCTTGCTTCCCCACAACCGCCCTCCGCAATCTGGCAGGCCCTCTCTCGCCGCAACACGCGCGGCGCATTGCTTACCCTGATAGCCTTTACCCTCGCCGTCCTTCCCTGGGTGATTCGCAACTCCTTGCTACATCAACGACTCACTGGTATTGAAACATCCCTCGGCTACAACCTGTACGTGGGCTACCATCCCCAAAGCAACGGCACCTTCACCTTTGGCCCCTCGCTTGACCTCTTACCCATCCTGGATGATTCCCTGCGCGATCGCATTGGCACCCAAAAAGCCCTCGAATTTCTCCAGGCTGCCCCGGACCGCTTCTGGCCTCTGGCGCTCTCTCGCCTCGGACATTTCTTTCGCCTGGAACTGCGCCTCTTCACCTACTTTTACTCCAACAATTTTCTCGGACATCTTCCCACCCCCCTCCTTCTTGCCATCATGGCTCTGCTTTCCCTGCCCTTTGCCTGGCTCAGCCTTTCTGCAACGATGGGAATCTGGTTGTTCCCTCGCGGCCGGCCAGCCCTGTTGTTGTTTTTTATTTTTACAGGATACCTGCTCCCCCATGTTTTTATTCTTTCCGAAGAACGTTTCCATCTAGCCCTGATTCCCTTCCTGGCGATCCTGGCGGCTCTTTTCTGGACCTCAGGCCGGGTCGCCGTTAAATCCATCCCTCCCGCCGCCCTGACGTTTTCCCTGCTGCTGATAACCTTATTGCTTTTCAACTGGTATTCCCAATTCGCTACCGAGATAAGCAAATTCATCACCCTCCTTGGCCCCTTGGGCAACCAAATGTACCTCCCGTATTGATTCCGCCTTTCATCTTCCTCCTGGAGCAATCGCATGCGAAAACTTCCTCCCTTCCTCCGCAAAATCCTTGCCTGGAGCGTTCACCTCTTCACTGCCAGCGGCGCAGTTTGGGGATTTCTTGCTCTGCTTGCCATCTTTCAGCACCAATGGAAGCAAGCCCTCTTGTGGATGATCCTGGCCATGTTCGTAGATGGTTTTGACGGCACTCTCGCCCGCTGGCTGGATGTTAAAACCTACGCCAGCGCTATTGATGGCGCTTTACTGGACAACATCATTGACTACCTCAACTATGTTGTTGTCCCGGCACTCTTCTTCATCGAAGCCCACCTGCTGCCGCAAAAAGTAAGCCTGCTGGGCGCTACATCCATTTTGCTCACCTCCGCCTACCAATTTACCCAAACCGATGCCAAAACCGAAGACCACTACTTCAAAGGTTTCCCCGATTACTGGAATGTGATGGCAATCTACATGTTACTGTTGGGTCTGCCCCTTTGGCTCAACTTTGCCATCCTCATGTTTTGCAACCTTCTAGTTTTTATCCCCATCAAGTACATTTACCCAAGCCGCACGCGTCGCTTGCGCCGCCTCACCCTCCTTCTGACCTACCTATACGCTGCCCTCGGAATTTACGGCCTGCTGCTCTATCCCCATGTCCCTGATGGGCTCATTTTTGCCTCTTTCCTTTACATCGCTTACTACATTGCTATCAGCTTGTGGCCAGCATTGCCTCTCCCGACCTCTCCAAAGATCACTTTGCAACAACGCTGGCATGAAAAACTGACCCTCTTTCCTCTTCTCCGAAAGATCCTTGCTTCGTCTGAAGAACGGAAACCCGAAATACAAACATGATTTCTGATACACCGCCAAGAATCAGCCAGTCAGGCCTGGTTTGCCAAAACTTCCGTGACAAAAAAGCGATTTTGTGTTTAACTATACGTATCCATTCCTTCACGTCTCGCAAAAGGAGAAGCCCATGAAACACATTTCGCGTTTTCTCAACATCCTGCTGATCGTTCTGCTGATTGCTCTCTTCGTCGTGCCGGCAGTGGTAGCTCAGGATGGCAGTGGAGATACCACTTCCAGCCTGCTGGCCCCCTTTGCCCCCATCCTGGCTGCCTCGGTCGCAGTGGAACGCCTCCTCCAGCTGATTCGCAACATCCTCAGCCCCGATCCCGATAGTGGCCTGTTAGCCCGTGGCAGCAAAGCCCTGCGCTATTACACCACCGGCGGCGGCGTGATCCTCGGCCTGATTATGGCCTTCATGAGCAACAACCTGCGCCTGCTGGCCTCCGCAGGCATCAACTTTGATCCCACCCTCGATGCCATCCTGACTGGTATTACCCTCGGCATGGGCACCGAAGTTGTCCACGAAGTCATCCGCTTGCTGGCCGAAGGCAAATACGCCCTGCGCGCTAGCACCGCTGCCCGCGAACAAGCTACAAGCAATGTTGAACCGGCGGGCTAAAGCATTTCTCTTACTTTCCGAAATGCACAACACTGGGGCGGAATACCGTAACGTATTCCGCCCTGTTTTGCTGTAATATTTTTTGATCCCTTTCTTTTCACAATGTACATCTACCAACCCAACCACGTCACCGATGAAATCGTCGCTGCCTTTCAGCGCCTGATCCCTCAACTGACCAGCAACAACCCTCCCCCCGATCGCACCCATCTGGAAAAACTGCTGGCCTCGCCGCTCTCCACCCTTTTGCTGGCCCGCCACCCCGACCAGAACGGCCCCATTGTTGCTGCCCTCTCCCTCACTGTTTACCCCGTTCCTACCGGCATTCGCGCCATTATTGAAGATGTCATCGTTGATGAACAAGCGCGCGGCCAGGGCATTGGCGAAGCCCTCGTCCGCCAGGCCCTAGAAATCGCTCGCCAGGCTGGCGCTCAAGGTGTCGCCCTCACTTCCAACCCGCGTCGCGAAGCCGCAAACCGTCTCTATCAGCGCCTGGGCTTTGTTCGCCGCGAGACCAACGCCTATTTCTACAAGTTCTAATAAGGATTCTCATTCAATTCGCGGCGTCTTGCGATGATCGGCTGGGCGGCCAATGAAAGCCATGCTCAGGCGATCAATCAACTCGTCCAGCGCGAACGTGCTCTCATGCTCCAGAGCGAACTTCAGGCGGCTCAAATGCTCGCTCAATCGCTCCATCTCCGCCCGAAAGGCATCGAACGTCTCCGCGCTGGCGTGATTGCGCAAATTCTCCCCCGCCTTTTGCGTCCGCTCCACCGCTTCCATCGCATTGCGAATTGCCTCTGTGATCAGGTCCCAGTCGGTCATCTTACGCTCCTTTCTGGAACCAATCGTTCCAAAATTACAATAACATGCTACGGGCGCGATTTCAAGTAGTCCTCTGGCGTGTCCAGGTCAGCCAGTACATCCGGCGCCGAGACAACGGCATATTCGATCTCGCTGGCATGCCGCCTCAAGAAATCCCGCGGTGATTCGGGCGGTTGCATCGCCAGAATCTCCTCCCAATAGCGCCGGGCCACCAGCCAGGGATGCCCTCGCCGCATCTGATAACTGGGCACCACCAGCCCCTGTCCCGTCGCCTGAAAGCGCTCGATCACCATCCGCACGCTTCTGGCCTGAACCTGTGGCTGATCTCCCAGGCAAACCAGCGCTGCCTCCGCCGCCGCCTCGCCCACCAGGGCGCGCAACCCTGCTTGCAACGAAGAAAGCATCTCCCCTCGCGAAAAATCGGAGTTGAAAACCGTCTTCCCCCCAAAACCGGTAGCCACCTCAGCCACTTTTTCACCCTCTGCACCGGTGACCACCACAATTTCCTCGACCCCGCTTTCCCTCAGCGTCTGCAAAACCTGCCCCAGAACCGTCGTCTGTCCCCAGGGCAGCAGCATCTTGGGCTGCCCCATCCTCCGGGATTGCCCCGCGGCCAATACCACTGCAACGATCATCCCCCCTCCGTTTCCAGCAAGCGCTGATAATCCTCCCACGTGTCCACATCCAGCAACAACCGCTCATCGTGCCAGGGCAAATACTCTACGCGGTGGCGTGAAAAAATCGCTCGCCCGCCAACATCCCCTTCCAGCGCCTCTAGCTCTGAAAATGTACGGCAATCGAACAACACCGGATTGGCCCGCTGTCCCTGAACCAGCGGCGCAACAACAGGCGCAAGAGTTGCCGCGTGCCGTTCGCAGAGTGCACGCAACACCGCTGGAGTCACCTGCGGCTGATCGGCCAGCAAAAAAATCGCTGCGCCGGTTGCAGCCCTTCGCTCTTCCTGTGGAAAATCGACGCGGGAATCCTGTCGCCGGCGTAAAGACTCCACCCCCAGGCGGATCGAGCTGCCCTGGCCGCTTCTCCACGCTTCGTTGCGGACGATTTGAACGGGGATGCCCTCCAGAGCGTTTTCCACCCCCTCGGCGTGCGCCCCGCTGACCACTACCACCGGCGACAACCCGGCCTGCAACGCGGTCTGTGCCACCCTGCGAACAAAGGGATCACCGTGCCAGAGCAGCAACTGCTTGGGCTTTCCCAGCCGGCGTGATTCTCCTGCCGCCAGGATCACCGCTGCCACCCGCTCATGAACGGCAAAGACTTCCCCGACTGCCAGGCGGGCGATGAGCACGCTATCGAAGGAAGGCAGTAACGTCTCGGCCAGACTTTTTCCCACGGCTTGCAGATCAGCGCCATCTGCCTGGTTGAGCAAGGCGATCCGTCGCGCCCCGGCCGGAATGTTCTTTAAGCCTCCCGCCGGATGTTTGAGGACGTATGCCAGCGCTTGTGGGGTGATCCTCTCCCCCGGTTGCAGCCCGCTCAGGCGAGCAAATTCTGCGGGGCGGTGAACGCTGACTTCATCCAGCGTTTGCCCCAATCCTTGCAAGCCAGCGACCACAATGACACCATCCACAAAGCCGGGAATGGCGGGTTCGTGTTCAGCGGGGGCCTTGAGCGGTTTTTGCCGGGCGCCATCCGCCTCGATGAGCAGGGGAATTCGATGTTTTTTGCAAGTTTCGTGTAGCCAATATAGGATACTGTCGTTTATCCCCCCGAGGCGCTCAACTGGAGTTGCCGGGCCGGTGATCAGCGTAACGCCGTGCCAGCGGACTGTGCCGGGCTGGGTAAGCACCACATGTTCATCGGCCAGGGTGGCCTGCCACAGGCCGAGGTGGGTGGTAGTGGTGACCACAACGGGTGGCGGCCATTGCCTGGCCAGCTGGAACAGGGCTGTTGTTTTGCCGCCGGCGCCCACGATGGCAAGGACCGGGGCAGGGGCGGTGGGAGAAAGCCGAAGCGCCTGGGCAAGTTGCATGTTCGTTTTCACCCCTCGCTGGAGGGATCATCCCACAGGCGACGGCGTATTTCGGGCCGGCTCAAAATGGCCTCCAATACACCCCCACCAATGGCCAGCGATTTATCGGAAACAAGAAAACAATAGGCCGGCTGATCGCGCGGATCCACGTCGCCGATCTTCATGCCCGGCGAAACGACCAGGCCGGAGCGCAGCAGGCCGCGGATCACGCCAGCGAAAGGAGCGCGAATCGTCTCTCCGTCCACTTCAGCGATGATCTCTCCACCTTCGACATGTTGGCCAATTTTCGCATAGCCAATAAAGATACCTTGCCGTGATGCCCGTAAAACGCGACGCGGATCACCTTCAGGCAGGCGGCTATCGGCCTGAGGCTCCCCATTCCAGTAGACCCGGCCCAGGGTGTGGCTGCGGTTGGTCTCCACAACAGCGTGGCAATCGCGTCCGGCGCGGAATCCCGGCCCAAGTCCGATGTGAAGCGAGACGGGGCGGGGAAGCGGCTCGGGGGGGGCTTTCCTCATCCGGCCGTCCACCACAACCGCCCAGGGGAGTTCTTCCCGCAAAAGAAGATCAGCTTGCGGATCAATGACTACGGGTATCTCGTTTTGCGCCAGGGTTTCTTTGATCTTTTCAGGAGGAACAAGGCGGGCGGTGATTTCTTCGACGGTAATTTGACCGGCGTATACGGCTTCGGCAAACGAAACAGCGCGGCGCACGGCCAGCGGTTGCGGCAATTCAGCGATGACCACTTTCATGCCAGCGCGGTGCAGGCGCATGGCTACCCCGCTGGCGAGATCCCCTCCGCCGCGAATCAGGATAAGTTCAGTCATGGGCTTGCTCCTGGAGCAGGTGACCAAAGGAGTAAAGGGTCAGGTACACGAAAAGGTAGAAAACGGTGAAGAGTGAAGTGAACGCCAGCAAGCGCAGCGAGGGGTCAATGACCAGGCCCAAAATGCTGATGGCGACTTCGCCGGGGTCTTGCAAAATATCCCAGGAGTTGAAGCGGACGAAGCGCCCCAGATAGACGCCAAAACTGCTCATCCCTGAGACGAGGAAGACAAAACCCCAGCCCACGAATCGCCCGAACAGGCGCTGAACGATGTCGTGCATCAGGTAAAGTGAAACCAGGCCGAGGAGCATTCCGGTCCAGGCGAACCAGGCGAGCAGGAGCACGTCGTACCAGAGTGGGGCGCGGCTGGTTTCTTTTGCCAGGTGCTGTAGGTCGGTCAGGATGTAGGGGGCATTGGGGAAGAAGATGAGCCAGAAGAAGGCAGTGATGGGCAGAAAGATGTAGAGCAGGGCGCGTTTCCAGGAGAAGGAATAGGCCAGGTAAGAGAGCAGGAAGGGAATCCAGGCCAGGAAAAGGTTCCAGATCAGCCCGGTGTAGCGATATTCGTTACTGGCGCGGATACGTGCCCCAACCAGCATGACGCAAATGACCGAAGCCAGCGCCATCAGGGCAAAGATGGCGATTTTGTAGCGATTTTTCTTGAGGGGATTTAAGAAGTTTTCATCCATGGGATAATTGTAATCGAATTGCCTCGGCTGGCTCGCCGCGCTGGGCGCACAATCTGGTATTATCGTGCCGATGAGATATATTCTATTCTACAAGCCTTATGGGGTTCTTTCGCAATTCACAGATGAGGGAACGGGGCATCCCACGCTGAAGGAATACCTGCCTGTGCCGAATGTCTATGTGGCCGGGCGGTTGGATCGCGATTCCGAAGGGCTGTTGTTTTTGACCGATGATGGGAAGTTGATTGCGCGCATTACGCACCCGCTGCGCCATGTGGAGAAAGTCTATTGGGTGTTGGTGGAAGGGGAACCGACGCCCGACAAGTTGGCTCAGCTGGAATCGGGGGTGGTGATCAAGGGGTATCGCACGCGGCCAGCACGGGTGCGGGTCATCCCAGACCCGGAGTTGCCCCCGCGCCCCAAGCCGGTGACTCCACACGGTCCGACCGCCTGGTTGGAGATCCGCCTGCGCGAGGGGAAGAAGCGACAAATTCGACACATGACTGCAGCCGTGGGCCTTTACACGTTGCGATTGGTGCGGGTTGCTATTGGCTCGTTGACTTTGGGTGATTTACAGCCTGGCCAGTGGCGGGAAATCCGTGCCGAAGAAGCCTGGGCGGCAGTGAAAAAGTAAAGCGCGGAAAAGGTTTTGACCGCTGTTTTGCTGGACGATGCGCCGTAAGGAAAGGCTAGAATTCATCTGATTTGGGTTGGAGGGAAAGGGTCATCAGAATCACATCGCAGGTTTCACCATCGGGGAGCAGGTAGAAGTCTTCCAGGGTGCAATGAGATTTGAAGCCGAGTTGTTCAAAGGCTTTGATTACTTTTGGCATGGTGGCGATCACTTCGGCGATGAGGAGGCTCAAGCCACGTTTGCGTGCCAGTTCGATCAGGGCGCGCAGCATTTTTGTCCCCAGCCCGCGCCGCCGGTAGTCTTTGGCCAAAATGATGTGGACCTGACCGATGTGCCTTTTGGTGCCCTGAAAAAAGACCAGGCAGGCGCTACCTACAACGCGCTCTTTGCTGAAGGCCAGTAAGGGCAAAACATGCTGGTAATTTGCGTCCTGACACCATGCTTCAATGACGGCCGGGTTGGTAAAATGACTAAAGTAGCGCAGGTCTTCTTCACTGATGGTGGCAATGAATTCCAGCAGCCGCGGTTTGTCTTCGGGGATCAGGGCGCGCAGGAGGAGATAGCCATTCTCCTCTCCGCCTGCACCGACCGGTTTTTTGATGTTAACCAGCTGGCGGAAGTTTCTGATCTGTTCGATCTCAGAGAGCATATCTGCCTCCCGATGAGATGCCTGATGGCCAGCTATTGTTTGTGCACTCAGGCCAAAGCTTTCTCGGCGGCAAAATTGTTGGGCAGCAGGTCGGCCTCGCGGATCAGGCGCGGGACGATCTCTTCCCATCCTACAGCCATGATGTGCAGGCCATGCACGCCCTGGCCGCGATAGTGTTTGATTTGCTCAATCAGTTCCAGGGCGATTTGCACGCCTTCTTCCTGGGCGTTGCCGGCGGCCTCGGCGGCTTGCATTCGCTTCATCAATGGTTCCGGGATGTAGACTCCGGGTACCTCGTCGTTCATGTATTTGGCCATCTTGAAGGATTTGAGGGGGGTGATTCCGATAAGGATGAACACTTTGTCCAGGACGCCGCGTTTGGCCAGCTCGTTGAGCCAGATTTCCATGTGGGCCACATCGTACACCAGGTTGGTCTGGAAGAACTGCGCTCCGGCGTTGACTTTTTTCTGCTCGCGCAGCGCCTGGAATTTTGGCTCACTGGCGAACGGCGAAGCGGCCGCACCAAGGAAGAATTTGGGCGGCGTCTTGATCTCGCGCCCGTCCAGGTAGCGCCCCTCGTCGCGCATGCGGCGCAAAATCCAGAGCATTTGAATCGAGTCAATGTCGATGACGTCCATGCGGCCGCGTGGCGGTGGGGCCATTTTCATCGAATCCCCCGAAATGCAAAGGATGTTGCGAATGCCCAAATCGAAAGCGCCCATGACTTCGGCTTGTAAGCCGACTCGCGTTCGGTCGCGGGCCGCAATTTGCATTACTGGTTCTGCGCCTTGCTGGAGCGCCAGCACTGAGCAGGCCCACGAGGCGGTGCGCGGCGTGGCGGAGGGACTATCTGTAAAGTTGATGGCGGCTACGTAAGGTTTGATATTTTCGATGTGCTGGCACATTTTGTCGGTCTTGCATGAGATCGGCGGGGCGACCTCGGCGGTGATGACGAATTCGCCGGCTCTCAGCCGACGCTCCAGGTTGGAGACCGGCTCCTCGTATTTGGGCGGGTGATATTGATTATCTCCCTGCCACCAGAGGGGTTGTCGCAAGGGGCGGAAAATTTCGTCCCACACTTTGTAACGAACCTGGGGTGGCTGGAAGAATAGGCCGCGCACTACTTTCCATGTTCCGATCTGGCGCACGCGACCCAGCACACCGCTCCATTGCTCTGTGCCCACCAGGTCCCAATCTAAGGGGGGCAGCACTTCCAGCAAGTGTTCTTCCCGGCCTAACCTGAAGGAGCGATCATAAATCTTGTACCAGATGCAAGGACGGGTTTCGTCCACATAGCAATGCTCGCGCGTCGAACCGCCGCAAGGTCCGTTGCGCTCTCCCTTCGGGCATTCCATGGGGCAAATAAAAGCCGTCTCTTGAAGCAGACAGTTCCCGCACATGCGACAGCCAAACAAGGGACCTTTGATCGCCCTTTCCAGGGCGGCCAACATGCGCTTTTTGAACGGTTCGCGTTTGAACGGCAAATATGGCGGTTGCCAACGGCGAGCAGGGGTGAAAATGGGCATTTCTCCTCCAGCGCACTAATTGTTCAGGTAGCCATCGGCGTAAATGACCTTATTCAGCAAAATCTGTGTCGTTTTCCAGATGGCCACTTGCTCCGGGTCCGACATGTCGAAATCTTCTGGTTGTGGTTCTTCGCCAGCTCCGATGCGCTCGGCGATTTTGTTATAGAGCCTGGCCAGTGGGCTAGAAGTATCCTTCGTCTCGATCCACTGAATGACTTGATTTTGCTTCTGATCAAACGGATTGGCGATCATCATCTGCAACCCGACGCCCATCAACATGGCGCAATAGACGCGATTGATGAGCGGACGATTTTCATTGGGCACTGCGTTCGAGACGTTGCTCAGCCCCACCGAAATCATCGGCGCCGGATCCCAGGCATATTGCAACATCCGCACTGCCTCGATCAAATGCGGGCAATATTGCTGGCAGCCGGAGACGGTCAGCACCAGGGGGTCAATGATGAGATTCTCCATCGGAAAGTCAATTTCCAACAGGCGGGGGATAATCGTCTCAACAGCGATGCTCACTCGCGCATCGGCCTCTACCGGAATTCCACTGCTGCCCATCGTCAGGGCAATCAACTTTGCGCCATACTTCTTGGCCAGCAGGGGCACTTTTTCCAGTCGTTCCGGCTCGGCAGACGTAGAATTCAGAATCGGTTGCGCTTTGCGAATCGTTTTCAGCGCGGCCTCCATCCCGTCAATGTTGGTCGTGTCAATCGAAAGCGGCACGTCCACCACTGCCTCGATGGTCTCTACAATCCAGGGAAAGACCTCCGCCCAATCCTTCTTGCGCGGCCCCAGGTTAATATCAATCGCCTTAGCACCGGCCTCCACCTGCCGTACCGCCAGGTCCATAAAGAACTCGCGATCTTTATTCGCCAGGGCCTCCTTCACTTTTTCAGAGATGATGTGAATGTTTTCGCCGATGATGTACATGCCGACCTCCGTTTC
This sequence comes from Anaerolineales bacterium, assembly GCA_034433385.1. Classification (GTDB taxonomy): domain Bacteria; phylum Chloroflexota; class Anaerolineae; order Anaerolineales; family Villigracilaceae; genus DAOUAN01. The sequence goes on from DAOUAN010000111.1 coordinate 69,392, forward strand.
AGGTTCCAAATCGAAGGGCTAACCTCGCAGCGCTGTGACCACGCTGGGGAACTTGTTCAAATCGGTGTGAGGCAAAAACAAAGCCGAAGTGAACGCCTCGTAAAAACGATTGTCTGCCGAAAGCTCAATATACGTCATCCTTTCGGCAATCTCAGCCACGCGTTGTCGTTTTCGCCAATCCAGCAAGGCCAGATAAGCACCTTTTACCGCTGTATTCCCCAAAAACTCAAACCGCGACCATTCCAGGTCGGGCAGCAATCCAATTTGCACCGCTTTTTCAACGTTGATATATTTCCCAAACGAACCTCCCACCAGTACCCGCGTCACACTTTCCAACGGAACGCCCACCTTCTCTGCCAACACGGTGAAACCCGCATAGATGGCTGCTTTGGCGCGCAGGAGATTGTCAATATCGACGCGGGTGATGACGATATCCTCCCCCGAGGCGGTTTCCGTGCCCCAAGCCACCACATACTCCCCGCCATGCGCTCCCTGCCGGACCCGTGGGCTGGGCGCCGTTAAATTGACGTTCCCGGCCTTATCGAGCACTCCCGTGATGAACATCTCTGCCAGCAGCGAAATCAACCCTGAGCCGCAAATGCCCTTTGGCTTTCCCCCGCCGATCACCCGATAGGTTGGCTCCAGCGTCTGGCTGTTGATCCACACTTCCTCAATGGCTCCAGTTGTCGCTCGCATTCCATTGACCACTCCCGCCCCCTCAAAGGCTGGGCCAGCCGAGCAGGCGCAGGTGACCAGCCACTCCCCATCGCCCAACACCGTTTCGCCATTGGTGCCCACATCCAGGAACAGGCGAATCTCCCCCGTCTCCGCCAGGCCCGAAGCGAGCACGCCGGCGGTAATATCGGCGCCCACGTAACTGGCCACGCCGGGCAGACAGTCCACGCTTGCTTCGGGGCAAAGCTGCAAGCCGCATTCTCTGGCAGTGAGCGGCGGGGGCTGGTTGACTGCCGGAATGAACGGCGCCAGGCGGATGCTCGCCGCCGGAATGCCCAGGAACAGATGCATCATGGTCGTGTTGCCGGCAACGCTGGCCTTGACGATTTCCTCCGGTTGAATGTTGACCCGCTTGCAGGCCCGCCGAATCAGATCGTTGATCGTCTCCAGCACCAGCTGACGCATTTCTTCACCGCCGCTGTTTTTACTGGCATAGACAATGCGCGAGATGATGTCCTCACCGCGGGCGATTTGACCGTTGTATTCAGCCACCTGAGCTTTCACCTGCCCGCTGACCAAATCCACCAGCCACAAGGTCACGGTCGTCGTACCGATGTCAATGGCGCAGCCCCACAGTGGCGTGTGTTCATCTATCCAACCGGGCAGGAGATCAAGGATCCGTCCGCTCTTTTCCTCTTCTCCCAGGCGAATTTCGACAATGGCGGTGCCCTGCCAGTTCCCTTGTCGCAGGACTGTCCCCATCTTGCGCAAGGTAGAAAGGGAGCAGGTCACTCGTTCCAGGCCATGTTGCAGGCGGAGCGTCTTTTGCAGGCGGCTCCAGTCGTCGGTTTGATCGTCCATGCTAGGCGGCTCAAGTTGCAAGGCCAGGCGGCGGACAGTTTGATGGCGGCGGTAGTCGTAATCGGCTGGCACGCTTACTTCGGCCAGCACCCGGTCGCTCGTCAGGCGGCGCTCGATCTTCTCTTGCGGCGGAACGTAAACGCGCCCATCGCCTTCTACCACGGTCTGACAGGCCAGAACATATCCCTGCTCAAGATCGGCTGCAGAGAGCCGCAAGGTGCTGCGTCGGCGGAACGGCCCGGCCTGTACCTGCACCGCACAACGCCCACAGCGCCCCTGTCCACCACATGGCTGGATGATCTCCACGCCGGCCAGGCGCGCCGCTTCTACCAGCAACGTGCCGGTTGGGACGCTAACGGTGGCGTTGATGTTTTCGCCAGTAAAAGAGATGGTGTGATTCATAGCGCGGCTTCCAGCTGCACCGTGGGACAAGCCCTCGGCTTGTCCAGGCAGGTCAGGAGATTGCTTCGCTTCGCTCGCAATGACAGTATGATACAAAATCTTCGCGGTTGGCGTGCCCCTTGGCCCTCTCCCATGGGAAAGGGGGTGGGGGCTAATTAAGCGCCTGTTTCATAAAGGCCGGCAGGTCTACCGCCTCGCGCGGCCCAACCCGAATCTCCCAATCGGGCAGTTCTTCTTCCAGCTCGCCGGAGAGAACAGCGACATGCCCCGGCAACACCAGCCGCTTGCGATTGACTTTGCTGGCAACGTCGAAGGCCTTGACCGCTTTGGCGATCCGCTCGGCATCGAATTTCCCCGCGGCCCAGGCGGTCAACACCGACATCCCTTCGGCATCGGTGACGACCAGCCAGGCGGGCAGGCCGCTGCCTTCCACTTCGTTTGCCACGGAGAAGTAGGTGATGCTGAAGTTGGTGGTGACCAGCACCGGGCTTTCTGGCTTGGGGGAATTGATCTCATACAGGCCAGGTTGTACCTGAATGGGTTTTTGCGGATCGGTGTAGATGTTTTCGCGCAAAACCAGCAGCGGGTAGAGCAATTCGGGTTGAAAACTGCCCAGCACGATAAAGCCGGCGTATTTGGTGATGGCCTGAGCAGCGGCGATGGCTTCATCTTTGGCGTTGCATGGCAGGGCAATGACCGGATAGCCCAACGGGCGGAAGTTCTTGAGCGCCAGGCGGCGAATTTGGGTGGATTGAATCAGCCACTCGCCCAAATTTTCGCTATCGGGGTCGAGAACCAGGTCTTGCACACCTTTGGCCTGGATTTTTTGCGTCAGGTCGGCTAGCTTTTCGAGCGTGCTGGCTTTGACGACCAATGCGGCCTGGTGCTCTCTGGCCAGATCGGCCATGGCCTCCCAGTTGACCTCATCAGCGGCGTAGAGCAAGGGGGTCTCGCCTCCGCAGGCCGAAAGTCCGGTTTGAAGCGCCGGGGGATCACCCATCAGAATGAGCGGGCGCTTCGATGTGGCGCGAATCGTTCGAATGGCCGCGCTCAGGTCTCCATCCGCTGCTATAGCGAAACCATCAATCGAAAAATCGGTGCCTACGTAGTTCACCCGATAGGCTTCGGCCTGGGCGACGGTGCTTGCCAGGTTGGGGTCGCTGGCGTTGAGACGAATGAAGAGGCCGGGTTTGTTGTAGAAGGTTTTTTCGTGGCGGAAGAGACAGGTTTCATTGCCGGCCTTGACTTCTGTACCGATGCCCTTCAGGGTCACCAGGCGAATGGGTGGAGCCGAAGATTCAGCCAGTTGCTTTTTCGATTCTTCGCTGACGTAAGGGCAGGCAGAAAGCTCGGCCTGTTTGGCTGCCAGTTTCATGGCGAAGGCCAGACAGGTGGGAAAGCCACATTCTTTGCAGTTGGTTTGAGGCAGAAGTTTGTAAATTTGAATGCCGGTGAGTGCCATGGTGGCTCCTTTTTCACGCGTTCAGGTTGGCCAAATCGGGCACAGCGGTGAGTTCTGTAATAGCCTCCTTGAGGCGCCTGACCGATTCCGGGTGACGCAAGACAACGATGTCGGCCCCGGCTTCGATCAAAGCGAAAGCCGTGATTGTCTCCCAGTTGACGGCGCGCGAGCGCCACTCGCCCCAGGATTCGGGCACCCCCTGGCCGACTTTGGCTTCTTTGGTCTTCCAGGCCTCGAAGCCGGGGGTGACGATGAGCGGAGATTGGGTCATCACGTCCCCTTGCAGGGCGGCCAGGCGCAAACGCTCCATCACGGAGTAACCGTATTCGATGCCGTATCCCAGGGCGCCGGTGGTTGGATCCATCAGGATACGATCTTTGGGCATGCCCATATCGCTGATGAGGATGTTCAGCTGCTTGGACAGGTTGACATCCATCGGGGTGCGTGCCTGAACAAGATGCCCATTGGCCATGGCCGTGGCGACGATGGTGCGGTAATTCTTGTCCTCGCAAATGCCCAGCACGATTCGCTCCCCTTGGGTTGCTTCGGAGACGGGGACAAGCAGCTCGTTGTCTTTTTCGGCCTGCCCCGGGCCCCAGACGATGATTGGCAGGCCGCTGGCGGCGAGGACGGCGCGAACGGCTTTGACCGCATCTTCGGGCGAATCGGCCAGCGAAAGCGCAACGACGATCAGGTCGGCTCCCGTTTCCTCGGCTTTTTTCGCCCATTGAGCCGGATCGTTCATCGCTTCCCCCCAGGTTTCTGCCAGCAATGGGGACCAGTCATCGGGCGGCCGCGATTTGATCTCAATGGCGATGGCGGGAGGGTGAGGGGTGGGGGCTTCGAAGTGCAGGTAAGGCAGGGTGGTCTGCCCGCCTACGGTCACTGTTTTGGCGCGCGTTCCGCCTTGGGCTGGGGTTGCGCCAAGGGTGACCGCGCGGACACTTCCGGGCCATTTGTCTTTGGGAATTTCAAGGGGCATAGGTTCCTCCGCTGCACAACCAAAAATGGGTTATAAGCCTGCTTTTTTTCGGGCCGCGTCTCTCTTCTCCATGAATTGCTCAACAGGCAATTTGCGTTCTGCCTGAATGCCCAGGTCTTTCAGCTCGTTCTCGTCTCTGGCGGCCAGGTAACGCACCAGGTGATGGTAAGTGAGGTAAGCAGCCGGGTAGATGATGCCGGCGGCGTTATGCGTCAGGTAGGCGATGCGTGTGCCCTGGTCGCGCATCAGTTGTGCGGCCAGGTGGATAGGCAGGTCAGGGCGCAGGGTGGGCATTCCTTCGCGCATGACATCTTCGGCGCGCAAGGTTTCAAAGTCTTCGCGTCCGCAAGCGCCAACCAATTCTTCCATGCCTGCGACGCCGATCCCGTTCCCTTCTTCGTCCAGAACGCACATGCCTTCCACGTTGTGCTCGCTGAGAAAACGGGCAATTTCCCGCAGGGGGGTATCGCGTTTGCAGGTGGGCACGCCAACGGTCATCAGGTCGCGGACAAGGAGTCTCATTGTCATCAAATGGTTGGATGGTCACGGAACGGTGGGCTAGAACATTGGCTCCATGACCAGGGCGGGATGGTTGTGTTCTTCCAGCCAGGCGAGCAGTTCTTCAACAGTGGTCACATGCCGCTCGTCGGCGATTTTCTCGATCAAGTCGGGGTCGCCTTCGCGAATGGCGACCTGTTTGAGCTCTTCGGCCATGGTCTCTTTGAGGATGCTGGACATCCACACGACTCGTTTAAAGCCGCCATCGGCCTTGATGAACTTGGGGCTGATCAGGTAATACTTGCCTACGCCCATCACGCCAGGGGTCTGCAAGCCGCCGCCGGCGATGCCCGCCAGGGTGGAGAAGGTCATGCCGGCTGGGGTCATGCTGGTATCTTCGCGGCTGACGACCATCACGCCATTGGCTTCAGGGATGAGCATGACAATACACTCGAAGCAGCCACAGGCTGTCATGGGATTTTCCATGATGGAGTACATCGCTACCTGTTCCACCGCGCCATGCGAACCAACTCTGGCATATTGCATCGTGCCTTCCCAATAGCCCTTGACCGGATCGAGCAGCTTGCCCAATTTGATCGGCTGATTGGGACCGGTGGGATTGATGTTGTACGATGCTTTGCAATCCAGCCAGTTATACGCGCCGCAGAGGCCCAATCGCTCCGGCGAGACAATGCAAACATGATTGGGCGCAAACGATTGACACAGAGTGCACGAGTAGAATTCATCCACTTTTTCGTCGGTCAGGTCGGCCAGGCGCTTGTTGCGGAAGTCATAAGCTGCTCGTGCCTTTTCCAGCCATTCGGCGTGCAGGGCAGGTTCAGTGAGAATGGTGACCTCGACTTTATCCACGATTGCGCCGAAGTCCTCGTGAAAGCGCGCGTGCAGGATTTTGCCGAAATGTTCGAGATTAAAGCCTTTCTCCGCGGCGTTGTTCGAGATGCGAATCCAGGCAATATCGCGCTGGCCCACATGCTGAATTCCGCTGGCGCCGTTGATGAAGTAGTGAATCTGGCGCTCCAGCACCGGTTCAAAATCCTGTTGCATGTTGCGCCCTGCCACTTTGACCAGGATGCCCATGTCCATTGCCCCCTGGGGCGGAACGTCCTCGAAGCCCTTGCCAATGACTTCGATCCGACCATCGGTGACCTCGTCCATGGGGGCCATGAACAGGTATTCAAAGCACCGCGAGTGTTTGCCACCGAATTCCACGCGCAGGTCTGCCTTGCGCACCACTTCGCCCTCGAAGGCAGAGCCGTAAGGCACCGGAACATCTACCTGCGAGACTTTGACCTTGACGCCGCGCACTTCAATGCATTTTTGCACCAGGCGCTCGGCGCGTTCCAGGTCATCTTTGCCTTCGATTTGGTCGAATGGCATGGAAACAACATGTTCATAGGTCGTGATGCCGGTGGGCAAGATTTCAGGAATGACCGTATCGGCAATCACCGGGAAGCCAAAGTTGATTGCACCGGCTGCCGCGGCATATTTCAAATCGTCTACTTCGCCCAATGCCAGCACAAAGGCGAAGACGCGTTCTTTGTTGTAAAGCAAAATTTCGCGCGCCTGCCCTGGCTTGAGTCCGCCAAAGGTCAGGGCCGAGCGGGTGGCAAAGCCCAGGGCGTAGATCGCGCTGATCGTATCGGTTCCAAAGGGGACGGTGTAGGTGTCGTAGCCAAGTTCAACGCCCTCTTCGATCAGCTGGTGAATGATGCTACGTCCGTTGACGTTGCCGCTGAGGAAACACAAAATGTTGCGTCGTTGCAGCTCGCGCACAATCTTGACGGCGACCTCGTTTGATTTGGCGCAGCCCACAATCGCGGCAAAGCCAGGCATACGCCCATCCACCAGTTGAATGCCCCATGAGCGGAGTTGAATGTCATCAATGGGTCCGTTCAGATGCCCATCCCCCCCTGTCACTTCTCCCTCCGTGGCAGCGGGGATGGAATTGTCGGGACTGGTGAACGATGTTCCGCCTGCAAGTTTGAATCCTGGCATGGGTTCTGGCTGGAGGCCATAGACAAAACGAAGCGCCTCGATCGCCTCGGCTGCCAGCAGTGTTGCCATGCCCGAATCGAGCGTTTCACCCAGGTAAGGAGTCCAGTGATTCCGGGCTGGGGCAGGGTGGAGGAGACGGCGGGCGTGCTCCAGCACTGGCTGTAAATCCCCGATTTTTTGGACGGCAATGCCGGTCATGCCGAGGATGGTCGGAAGGTAATAGGCCGTGTTGGGAAAGGCGACAGGGGTATCGGGTCCTTTCTCTTGCAGGGCTTTTTTCAGCATCAACTCGGCTTCGGTGACCAGGGCATTCGCTCCACGGATAGCGCGGGTGGCAATATAGCGAGACATGCTCTCCTCCTAATCCGTAGCCAGACCGTAAATGGCTTTGCGTTTCTCTTCCAGGGGTAGGGCTTCCAGCGCCAGCATCCGGGCATCACCGGAGCGTCCAAAGCGGGATGGGTCGTAAGCCGGAAGGCCGAGGGCGGCCCGCTTTTTGTCAATGTGTTCCAGCGTCTTGCGGATGATTTCATCCGGGTCAAGGACAAATTCCATCTTGCCGCCGTAGAGCTTTTCCCAGCCTTCTGAGATGTAGCGCAATACCTTGTCGCTATCTGAAACGCGATCGGGCATACCGCTGATCGGCGATGCGCCGCTGAAGATGACATACGCCCCCGACGCCACGCAATAGGTGCCGATGGCCAGCGCCTTTTCGCTCATCCACTCCGGGGCCATGCCCACGGCTGGAATCTGATCAATATCATCGCCCAGGCCGCCTTCTTCGACCATCTGCGTAAGCACAGTCAGGATACGGCTGTTATCCACGCAGGAACCCATGTGGAGTACCGGCGGGATGCCTACCGTCTCGCAAATTTCGCGCAGGCCGGGGCCGACTTCGCTCAGGCCGGCCTCCCCCACCATCAGTCCCAGCTTGGCCGAAGCGATGGCGCCGCAACCGGTTTGAACGATCAGCACGTCCTGCTTGAGCAGTTCGCGCACAATCTTGTTGTGTAGAATATCCTGACTCAGACGCGGATTGTTGCAACCAATGACCGCCACCACACCGCGAATCCGCCCGGCCATGATGGCATCGTTCAACGGCCGGAACGAAGCGCGGTACGAACCGCCCAGCATGTAGTTGATGTACTCATGCGAGAATCCCGGAATCAGATCTTCTTTGATTTGCGGAATGTGGACTTTCGACCGGTCGCGGTTCTTGAAGTTGTCAATCGCCGCCTTCAAAATCTGCTTGGCGATGCTCAACGCCTTATGTTCATCGAATTCAATGTGCGTAGCGCCGGCAATGCGTACCTTCGGTGAAGTGGTGATAATCTGCGTGTGGAAGTTTTGGGCCAGCCCAACCAACGCCTGCATGATACATTGCACATCCACGACCATTGCTTCTACGGCCCCGGTGAGAATAGCCAATTCCTGATGCAAGAAGTTGCCAGCCGCCGGAATGCCCTGTCGCATCAAAATTTCATTCGCAGTACAGCAGATACCTGCCAGATTTACCCCTTGGGCGCCGGCTTCCCGGGCGTATTCGATGATTTCCGGGTCCTGCGAAGCGGCGACGATCATCTCGCTCAGGCTGGGTTCGTGTCCGTGAACGATCACGTTGACCATGTCCTCTTTGATTACCCCCAAATTCGCTTGCCCTAAAACAGGCGCTGGCGTCCCAAAGAGAATATCCGAAACATCGGTGGCGATCATAGATCCACCCCAACCATCGGCCAGCGCCGTGCGAATGGCATGATTCAAAATATGCTCTGCCTCCTGGTCATCGCCAATGTGCGTGCGGTGCAAGCATTCCACCACCTCGCGATCAATACCCCGTGGCCATACCTGCAAATTGCGCCAGAGTTGTTGGCGCTTTTTGGGGGCGCGTACCGGCGGAGCGAGTTCTCCCCTCTGTTGACCAAACTGTGCAATGTACAAATCCGCCAGATCATTGGCAATTTCTTCGGGCGAGCGCTTCTCGATGGGAATGCCATAGCGGGCTGCCACCGTGCGCAATTTGGCAATATCGCGAATCATGTATCCCTCGGCCTGCCCGTTGGCGGTTGCCTTGAGCAGAAACGCCATATCACGCCCATGATCCGAGTGGGCTGCCGCTCCGGCGGCGATCGCTCGCGTCAGGTTCCGTGCCTGAATCGTATCAATTGTCGCCCCGCAGACCCCCACATCACCTTCTTTCGTCAACCGGCAGGGACCCATTCCACATTGTTTGCAACACATTCCTGCACCGCCAATGTTGCAGGGCGCCATGGCGTCTGCCCGGGTAAAGGCCGTGGAAATCCCCAGGACCTCGGCGCGTTGGAGCATCTCCTGCGCCGCTGGGTCGGTTGAATATTCCTGAATCTCGCGTTTCTTGGGCATTGTTCCCTGCCTTTCTATTCGTTCTCATCCATCTTCAAAAGCCCAAAACCGGGACAAGCCCATACCGATCGTCCCTGCATCGGGGATGGCTGCAAAAAACCCACCTGACGGCTGTTCTCAACAAAGGTTGTCTGCCGGAAAAGGTGCTTCCCATTCCCCGACGCACGGATCGGAATGGCCTCCATCGGCACAGGCAATTCATCCAAATAGCCCATGCCGCGCAACAAATCTTCCAGTTGCCCGGCGCTTACCTTCTCTGGCTCATAGGTAATTTCAATGACATGGAAAGCGCTACTGGCATAGACATCCCTGACCCCCTCCATGGCAAGTAAAACACGTCGCACCTCGCTGACATGATGATCCCCATACAATGCGGGCGCTTCAAATCTGATGGTCTCCATGAAATCACCTCCTGTGGGCAAAAATTCCAAACCCGAACCAATAAGGAGGGGAGAACCGTTATCAACTTTCTTTAATTCATTCTAGCATCGGCCTGGAAAAGGGCAAACAACTTTGTGAGTATCGTCACATAAAAGCAGGAAGAAAATCCCACCCAAAAGCCTGTCTGGACAGGAACACCCGAACAGGTATAATCCTTTTACAAGGAGAAAGAATGCGCCGATCCTCCCTTTGGCTTTTTCTCATCGCTGCGCTTCTTAGCGGGACATTTGGCCTGGTCCCGCCAAACAAAGCATTTGCCCTTCCCCCTCAACCGATCCCGTTAAACGATACTGCCAACGAGCTGATTGCCGCGGTCAATGCCTTGCGTGCTTCGAACGGATTACCGCCCTACAATATTCACCCCATTCTGATGCAAACGGCCCAAAATCAGGCCAACTACATGGCTTCCATTGGCGTGGTGACACACGAAGGACCAGGTGGCATCACTCTCACCGAGCGCCTGCTCAATGCTGGCTATCCGCTAGCCGGCGATCTCTCGTTGGGCGGTTTTCGTGCCGAAAACATTACCGCTGGCGTGAATATGACTCCGGCTGCGGCGGTAGCGCAATGGACCGAAGACGCTCCCCACCTGAACACCATGCTTTCCCCAAATCTCCAGGATATTGGCGCAGGTGTGGCCAGAGTGGGCGACAAAGTCTATTACGTGATTGATTGCGCCCGCCCCACTTCGAATGGCCTACCCCAGCCCTATACCCCTGCCCCCGGCTCTGGCACGGCCGCTGCATCCGCGGCTGAGTACATGATTCCCGTGGTCACCAGCACCCCCGATTCCCAGGGGCGCGTCTATCATGAAGTGCAATATGGGCAAACCTTGTGGAGCATTGCCATTGCCTACGGCACAAAGATTGACCTGATTCGCCGCCTGAATAATCTTCCCTCCACAGAGATCTATCCGGGGCAAAAATTGCTTATCCTGCAAGTAGCCACCCCTACCCCTGTTCCTCCCACGGCAACCCCTCCCCCGGCGACACCGACGTCATTCACCCCGCCTGCTCCGTTGCCTGAGCCAACGGATACCGTCACAAATATCCCGCCTTCGCCCACACCGGCTGCTCAGCAACACAATGGCCTGGCCGTGGTTCTGATCGCCTCGCTGGCTTTTCTCGCCGGTGGCTTTGTCACCTGGCTCAGTGGGCGCGCACGCCGCGAATAGCGGAAAGATGTCATCCGATTTTCGTTACAATCTGTCTGACAATTTCCCTCATAACCTGGTGTATACTTGGCTTGATTGTGAATAAAATCACAATAAAATTTTCTTCGGGAGTATGCTATGAGTGAAATCAGAATTGATGCGCTTCTCCCCGCGGAAATGGCCCGGCGCGCGGAGTACATCGGCGTGCGCAAAGCCGAAATGCCCCTGTTCAAGATGTTTACCTTATCTATCCTGGCGGGGGCTTTCATTGCGCTAGGGGCTATTTTTGCCACCACCGTGAGTGCCGGCGGTATCGCAATCAATACGCCAGATGGCACTTCTGCCTTTGTGACGGGTTTACCTTATGGCGTTACTCGCTTGCTGGCCGGCGTGGTCTTTTGTCTCGGCCTCATTCTGGTTATCGTGGGCGGCGCGGAACTATTCACCGGCAACAACCTGATCGTCATGGCCTGGGCGAGCGGCAAAGTGAGCACGGCTGCCTTATTGCGAAACTGGCTCGTCGTGTATGTGGGCAATTTCTTCGGCGCGTTTGGCACAGCTGTGCTGAATTTCCTGGCACGTCAGTATGTTTTTGGGAAGGATGCCGTGGGCATCGCTGCACTGAATACTGCCGTGGCCAAGTCCAGCCTGGATTTCTTTCAGGCGATTGCCCTGGGTGTTTTGTGCAATGCCCTGGTCTGTCTTGCCGTCTGGTTGACGTTTAGTGCACGTTCCACGCTGGATAAAATCGTCGCGATTATCTTTCCTATTTCTGCTTTTGTCGCTGCGGGCTTTGAACACAGCGTTGCCAACATGTACTTTATTCCGTTTGGCTTGCTGATCAAAGCCTTTGACCCTGAATTTGTGGCGCGGGTGAGCGAAAAAGTGGCTCATTTAGAAAACCTGACCTGGCAAAACTTCCTGATCCACAACTTGATTCCGGTGACCATTGGCAATGTCATTGGTGGGGCAGTGCTGGTCGCAGCGATCTACTGGTCTGTCTTTTTGCGCAATGAAGAATCTTGAAATTTACGGAGGCAAACATGAAGGCATATATTCTGATCAACGTTCGCACAGGGGAAGTTCGGCAAGTTGTGCGGCAATTACGCCGCGTGGAGGGGGTGCTGGATGCGCAGATGACCTTTGGTCCCTATGATGCTGTCGCGATTGTGGAAGCCAATGACCTCAACAAAATTGGTCATATCCTGGCAGCGGATATTCAGCCCATTCCGGGCGTGGAACGTACCCTGACCTGTCTGGCGGTGAATGTCGAGTAACCAATTCGTCCTTAGTCTGACTGCCTGACCCCCTCCTTCCGTGCCGCCTCCCTTGCTGGGAAGTGTTATTTATGTCGTTTTTGCAACTCTGCTAATACATCGTTAGGAGTCAGCCCTTTGGCTACCATTAGCACCAGCACGTGATAGGCCAGGTCGGCAATTTCTTCAGTGAGGCGGGCGTTATCCTGCGCCAGAGCAGCCACAACGACTTCAGTGCCTTCTTCGCCTACTTTCTGGGCGATGCGCGGCAAGCCAGAGTCGAAGAGCGAATTGGTGTACGAGCCGGGTTTGGGGTTGGTTTGACGGTCTAAAATGAGGGCATAAAGGTCGGTTAAGTTCATTGTTCTCCAGTTCTCCGGTTTTGCGGTTTGTCAAGGTTTCGATAAAAGCAACTGACCGCGCCGGTGTGACAGGCCGGGCCGTTGGGGTGAACCAGCACGAGCAGGGCGTCGGCGTCGCAATCATAGCGGATTTCGGCCACTTTTTGGGTGTTGCCGCTCGTGCCGCCCTTGTGCCACAGTTCCTGGCGCGAGCGGCTGTAGAACCAGGTTTCGCCGCTTTCAAGCGTTTTTTGCAGCGATTCGGCGTTCATGTAGGCCAGAGTCAGCACTTCGAGGGTGGCGGCATCTTGCACAATGGCGGGAATCAGACCGTTCGAGTCAAATTTTAGTTGTCCGGTTGCCCGGTTCTCCAGTTTGTTCATCATTTTGCATTCATCATTCATCATTCTGCATTCATCATTCTGCATTCATCATTCTCACTTTGATTCCGCGCTCCGCCAGATACCCCTTAATCTGCTCCACCGTGTACTCGCCATAATGCAGCATAGAAGCGACCAGCGCGGCGTCGGCTTTGCCTTCGGTCAGTACAGCGTACAGGTGTTCCGGCGTCCCGCCACCGCCGGAGGCAATCACCGGCACGGAAACTGCCTCAGCGATGCGGCGCGTCAGGGTCAGTTCGTAGCCCGCTTTGGTGCCGTCGGCGTCAATCGAGTTGACCACGATTTCGCCTGCGCCGAGTTCTTCGCCGCGCCGCGCCCATACGATGGCGTCCAGTCCCGTGCGGGTGCGTCCGCCGTGAATGACGATTTCGTATCCGCTAGGGATGGCAGCGGATGGCGGGACCCGTAGCACGTCCATCGAAAGGACGACGGCCTGCGCCCCGAAGGCTTTCGATGCTTCGGCAATCAAGCCCGGATTTTTGACCGCCGCCGAGTTGACGTTGACTTTTTCGGCCCCGGCCAGCAAGACACGGCTGCAATCTTTCACCGTGCGCAAGCCGCCGCCCACCGAAAAGGGGATGAAAACCTGCTCGGCCACGCGACTGACCACGTCAAGCATGATTCCGCGGCCCTCGCTGGAGGCGGTGATGTCGTAAAAGACCAGTTCGTCAATCCCGGCTTCGTAGTATTCGCGGGCTTTTGCTACCGGGTCACCGATGTCGCGAGTATTCACAAACTTGACGGATTTCGCCAGTTTGCCGTCGCGCACGTCAAGGCAGGCGATGATGCGTTTGGATAACATAATATGCTCTCATTCCATGTCATTGCGAGGGCGTTCTTTGGCCGAAGCAATCTCCAAAAGACTGGGTAAATCCCGTTTAATGGGAGATTGCCTTGTCGGTCTGCGCCCTCTTCGCAATGACATTACCATTTACTGAAGTTTTCAAGAACCCGCAACCCCACCGCGCCGCTTTTTTCGGTGTGGAATTGGACGGCGAAGAGGTTGTCTTTGCCGATGGCGGCGGGAAATTCGCCGCCGTAGTCGCTGACGGCGTAGATGTGGGCGGAATCTGCCGGTTGGGGATAGTACGAGTGGACGAAGTAAAACTCGTCGCCGGGGCGCAGATGCGCCAGCAGGGGGTGGGCTTGGGTGACAGTCACGGCGTTCCAGCCCATGTGGGGGATTTTGAGTCTTTCCCTCACCCCCAGTCCCTCCCCCAGGGTGGGAGGAGAGCCAGAGTCCCCCTCTCCCACCGGGAGAGGGGTTAGGGGTGAGGGCGTAAACCGAAATCGCACCGTTTTCCCTGCCAGCAAGCCCAGGCATTCGGCGTTGTCTTCTTCGGAATGTTCCAGGATGATTTGGCAGCCGATGCAGATGCCCAAAATGGGTGTGCCAGCGGCAAAGGCTTCTTTCAGGGCGGCATCTAGCCCGCGCTCGCGCAGGACGCTCATTGCCGCGCCCGCCGCGCCGACGCCAGGGAAGATGATTTTTTCGGCGCGGCGCACCACGTCCGGGTCGGCGCTGATTTGGCAGGGGATGCCGAGGTGTGCGAGCGCCCGGCGGACGGAGGTTAAATTCCCGGCGTTGTAATTGACCAAAGTTATCATAAAAATCTCCAAGAATCGTTTACAATTAGTTAGTCTAACTAATCAAAAGGTATGCTATGGAAAAAATCTTACTCGAATTTATTGCCACTCTCGACCAATCGCTTAAACAGCAGCAAAGCGAGGGGTTTTCGCAATTAACGTTGAGCCAAGTTCAGTATATTGATGCGGTGGCGGCGTTGGGCAGCCCAACCGTGAGCGAGGTGGCGGCGCGGCTGGGGTTCACTAAACCTTCGGCAACGACTGCGCTCAATAAATTGGCGGCACAAGGCTTTGTGGAAAAAACCCAATCGGAGGTGGATAAACGCGTTGTCCGCATTTGCTTAACCGAAAGCGGGGCGCGGCTGGTGCAGGCGCGGGCGCAAACCGTGAAAAATTATGTGGCTTTTATTGCCGCCGCGCTCACCGCAGACGAGGCGCAGCAATTTGAAGCGATTTTGGCAAAATTGGTGCAGGTGTTCAAAGGATAAAAACCATGTTGATTAAGATTCTCGCGATGGGTTCACGCGGCGATGTGCAGCCGTATGTAGCGTTGGGTGTTGCGCTCAAACAAGCCGGGGCGCAGGTGCAAATCGTTACGCTGGAAGTTTTCGCGCCTTTTGTGCGCAGTTACGGGTTGGAATGCTACCCAATTCAAGGCGACCTTACCGGGGTGATGAACAGTGCCGTAGCCGATAACGCCCGCCGGGCGGATAACCCGCTCAAGTTTGCGCTGAGTTTCAAAGAACTGCAAAAACTCGCCGTATCGCTGCAGGCCGGGTTTTTCGCTGCCTGTCAGGACGCTGACCTGGTGATTTACCATCCGGGTATGGTGCTGGGCTATTACGCGGCTCAGGCGCGCGGAATTCCGTCCGTGCTGGGGCTGCCTTTCCCGATGACGCCTACCCGCGCCTATCCTTCGCTCATTTTTTATGAGGGGCCGCGTCTGGGCGGAGCCTACAATTGGCTGACGCACAAGGCGCTGCAGCAAATTTTCTGGACGATGGCCAGCGGCAACCTGCGCGATTACTGGAAAGGGGAGTTTGGCCGCCTGCCAGAGAATTTCGGCAATCCCTTTCCGCGCCAGACGCGTGCCTCGCACCCAACGGTGGTTTCGTGCAGTCCGCACGTTTTTGCGCAGGCCGACGATTTCCCACCGCATGTCCATCATACCGGATTCTGGTTTTTAGCTGAAGCACCCGGCTGGCAGCCTGACCCGAAATTGCGCGCCTTCCTCGATGCGGGGGACGCTCCGGTGTACGTCGGCTTCGGCAGCATCGGCGACCCAAAACAGGCGGCGCAAACCGCCCGCATTGTTGCGGATGCGCTGCAACGCACGGGGCAGCGCGGGATTTTAGCCACCGGCTGGCAGGGCGGTTCAAGTGAAAAATTGCCCGATACCATGTTTACCCTCGAAAGCGCGCCGCACGCCTGGCTTTTTCCGCGTATGGCGGCGGTCGTTCATCACGGCGGGGCGGGGACAACGGCGGCGGGATTGCGGGCGGGCGTTCCGGCAGTCGTCGTTCCGCACGGTCTGGACCAACCCGGCTGGGCGCGGCGGGTGCGCGAGTTGGGCGTCGGCGCCAGCCTGGCGCAGCGCCGCTTGACGGCGGAAAATCTGGCGGGGGCGATTCAGTTCGTGTTAAAGAGCGAGGTGCGCGAAAAAGCGCGGGCGCTTGGCGAAAAAATTCGGGCCGAGGCTGGGGCGGAGACTGCGGCGAGCATCATCCTTGAAGCGGTCAGGGACGGGTAGGCGGGGAAACAGGTAGAAGGGAAACGGGTACTTGTTTCCTTGTCTACCTGTTTACTTGTCTACTTACATCTCGAAATGTCAGGCTGCCTTCATACAGCGCCCGGCCGATGATGACGCCTGCCAGCCCGGCATTTTTTGCGCGGAGGACATTCTCCAGGCTGGAGACGCCGCCCGAGGCGACTACTTTCAGCCCTGTGGCCGCCTGCAACTCAACCGCAGACTCCACGCTGAGTCCGCTGCCGACCCCGTCACGGCGGACATCCGTTAAAACGCACCATTCCAGCCCCTGGGCGCGGAAGCGCCGCCCGGCTTCGAGCATGGTCAGCGGGGTGGATTCTTGCCAGCCTTTGACCATCACGTTTCCGTCGCGCACGCCAATATCGGCGGCAACCCGCTCCGCGCCGTAGCGCGCCAGCGCCCAATCCACCAGTGCCGGGTTTTGGATGGCGGCAGTGCCGAGGAAAACCCGTTCCGCGCCCATTTCGAGCGGGATGCGCAGGGTTTCCTCGTCCCGAATGCCGCCGCCGAATTCCACCTTCAGACCGGTTTTGAGAATTTCAGCCAGGGCGCGCAGGTTCGCGGCGGAATCTTCGTCAAACGCACCGCTCAGGTTGATGACGTGAACCCACTCGGCGCCCTCGGCTTTGAACTGCTCAGCCTGGGCGCGCGGATCTGCGCCGTATTCGGTCTGACGGTTGGGGTCGCCTTGCGCCAGGCGGACGATTTTGCCGTTGCGCAGGTCGATGGCGGGAAATACAGTGAACGAGTAATCAGTCATCGGTAATCAGTTATCAGTTTGTCAATGTGCCTTTGGTGGATGGGACGGTCTGCCGTCTGCCGTCCAGGGTTGTGGCGGCGTCGAGGGCGCGGGCCAGGGCTTTGAAGAGCGCCTCGGCTTTGTGGTGGTCATCGCGCCCGTAGAGGATGCGGGCGTGCAGGTTGCAGCGGGCGGTGACGGCGAAACTCTCGAAGAAGTGCGGGAAGAGGCTGGTGGGAATCCCCCCGACGGGGGCGCTGCCCCAATCAGCCTGAATCACGCTGTAAGGGCGGCCCGATAAATCGAGGGCGACAAAGGCCAGGGTTTCGTCCATCGGGGCGTAAAAATTCGCCATGCGGACAATCCCCTTGCGCTCGCCCAAAGCCTGGTCGAAGGCTGAGCCGAGCACGAGGGCCACATCTTCGACGGTGTGATGAACGTCAATCTGCAGGTCTCCGGTGGCGCGGACGGTCAGGTCGAAGAGACCGTGCACGGCGAGGTGGATCAGCATGTGGTCGAGAAAGCCGATTCCGGTGGCGATGTCGTGGAGGCCGGAGCCGTCGAGGTTGAGTTCGATGGTAATTTGTGTTTCAGATGTGGAGCGTGAAAGTTTAGCAGTTCGCATAAGAGCCTTTCGGTAAATGGTAAGTGACGATTGGTAATGAGCATTTACTATTTGCCAATTCCCAATTCCCAATCTACCAATTCCCAATTCCCAACCTTACCAATTCCCAAGTGCCTTAAGAAGCGCGTCCGTCTGTTCCGGCTTGCCCACGCTGATGCGGATGCAGTCCGTCAGGCCGGGTTTGTTGAAGTAGCGGATGAAGATGCCATGCTTTTGGGCCAAATCGGCTTTGAGTTGGGCGGCGTTCACTTCGGGCGAGACGCGGCACAGGATGAAGTTTGCGGCTGAAGGGTAGGGCGAGAGCCAGGGCAGGCGGGAGAGGCCCTCGAACAGGCGTTCTCGTTCGGCGATGAGGGTTTTGACCGTCCAATCGAGGTAATCGGGGTCTTCGAGCGAGGCAATCGCCGCGGCGCTGGCGGCCACATTGACATTGTAGGGCTGTTTGGCTTTCCACAGGGTGGGCATGAGCCAGGAGGGGAAAGCGCCGTAGCCCACCCGCAGACCGGCGAGACCGGCGAGTTTGCTGAAGGTGCGGAGAACAATCAGGTTATTGGTAAGTGGTACGTTGGTAATTTGGGAGGGGATGCCCGCAAATTCGATGTAGGCTTCGTCGAGGACTATCAGGCAGGGCAAGGCCAGCAGTTTTTGCAAGACAGGCGGCGGGAGGAGTGAGCCGTCGGGGTTGTTGGGGGAGGCGAGAAAAATCAGTTTGGGGGAAAATTTTTCGGCGGCCTGCAAAATTCCATCCACATCCAGCGAAAAATCGGGGCGGCGCGGGACGTTGATGACTCTGGCGTTGTTCAGGTCCGCGTCGAAGGCGTACATGCCGAAGGTGGGCGGGCAGTTGAGAACGCTATCGCCCGGCGAAAGCACAACGCGCATGATGAGGTCAATCAGTTCGTCCGCGCCTGCCCCGGCCAGGAGATTTTCCGCCGGGACGCCGGTAAAGCGGCTGAGGGCGGCGCGCAGGGCGCGGCTTTCGGGGTCGGGGTAGATGTGTCCGTAGGCCAGGTTGGCGAGGGCCTCGCGGGCGCGCGGCGACATGCCGTAGGGGTTCTCGTTGGCGTCGAGTTTGATGATTTGGTCAGGGCGGCGGCCAACGCGCTCGGAGAGCACTTCAAATGGCTCAATGGGCGTGTAGGGGGGCAGGGAGGTGATGTGGGAGGGGAGCTGGTACATTGGTAGATTGGTGGTTGGTAAGTTGGTATGCTGGTAAATTGGTAAATTGGTAAGTTGGTAAGTTGGTAAGTTGGTAAGTTGGGTGATCGGTTAATGGGTAGATTGGGAGGAACCTATTTGCCAATTTCCCATGTTCCAAATTAACGGGTACGGCAATCCGCCGAGCGGGCGTGCGCTTCGAGGCTTTCGGCGCGGGCGATGCGGGCGGCGAGCGGGGCGATTTGGGCGGTGGTGGCCGGGTTGAGGGCAATCAGGCTGACGAGGTGGACAAAATCCCAGACATTGAGCGGGGAGGCGAAGCGGGCAGAGCCGCCGGTGGGCATGACGTGACTCGGCCCGGCGATGTAGTCGCCGAGGACTTCAAAGGAATGCTCGCCCATGAAGATTCCGCCCGCGTTGCTGATTTTCTCGCTCAGTGCCCAGGGGTCAGCAACGGAGAGACATAAATGTTCTGGCGCGTAGGCGTTGCTTAGTGCGGCGGCTTCTTCCAGGTCGCGGGTAATGACGATTCCGCTCTGGCCGGGCAGCGATTGGGCCAGGATGTCGGCGCGCGGCAGGCTTTCCATCTGGTGGGCGACTTCGACCTGCACGGCTTCGGCCAGTTGGCGCGAGGGAGTCAGCAGGATGGCGGAGGCCAGCACGTCATGTTCGGCCTGGGCGAGCAAATCGGCGGCGACCCAGGCCGGGTTGGCCGAGTCATCGGCGATGACGACGGTTTCGGTTGGGCCAGCCAGACCGTCAATGCCAACCGCGCCGAAGACCTGGCGTTTGGCGAGGGTGACGAACAGGTTGCCGGGACCGAAGATTTTGTCAACGGGTTGAACGGATTCGGTGCCGTAGGCCAGCGCGGCGATGGCTTGCGCGCCGCCCAGGGCGTAGACTTCGCTGATGCCGCACAAGGCGCAGGCGGCGAGGATGACGGGAGAAACCAAGGCAGACTGAAGAGTGCTGAATGAAGAATTTTGATTCTGCATTCTGCCTCCTGTATTTTGCATTCTCATTGGCGGTGTCACCACAACAATATCCTTCACGCCCGCCACCTGGGCCGGGATGGCCGACATCAGCACGGAGGAGGGCAGGGGCGCGGTGCCGCCGGGAACGTACAGGCCGACGCGCTGAATGGGGCGCACGAACTGCCCCAGCGTGCCGCCCAGATCGTTGGTGAACCAGCTGGTCAGCGGTTGGCGGCGGTGAAATTCGCGGATGCGTTCGGCGGCGGTTTCGAGCGCAGCGCGCACTTCGGGGTCGAGCGCTTCGAGGGCGGCGGATAAGGCTTCGGCGGGGACGCGAATCGGCGCATCGGCAGGGAAACCGTCCAGTTTGGCGCTCCACTCGTAGAGGGCGGCGTCGCCCCGGGCGCGGACATCCCGCAAAATGCGGCGCACGGCTTCTTCGGCGCTTATCCGCTCACCAAAGGTGGTGGCGATGCGCTCTAAAACGACCGGCGGGACGGCGGTTTCGTCGGGTGGGATGCGCTTGAGGATGGTTTGACGGGCTTCGGGTACGGAATAGATTTTTAGCATGGGGACTCCGGGTGGTTAGTGGTTGGTGATCAGTGGTCAGTTGTCAGTCATCAGTGATCAGTTAGCAGTTTCTCTTTTCCGTTCACTGATCACTAATCACTGTTCACTGAATTAAGCGCTTCCAGCATGGCTTTGTAGCGCGGCGGCTCTTCTTCAAAAATATACGTCACGGGCGCAACCACCACGCCGCTGCCGCCGATGGCGCGCAGTTCATTAATGGCGGTGAACAATTCGTTACGATGGACAATGATATGCAGCGCATACCAGTTGGGATCCCTATCTTTGCGGATAATCCTGCTGATGGTTGGCCCATTCAGCCCGCCAATGGTGGTTTGCGAAAAAACGCGGGTGGCGATGGCTTCAGGACTTTCGCCGCGCATGTTGGCGAAAATTGAGACGTTGTTTTGGGCGCGCTGATAGGCTTCGATGAATTCCAGCAGTTGACGGGCAACGCTCAGCGCGGCGGGGTTTTCCCTCAGCGCGGCGCGGTTGGCAATCAGACAGGCTTGCGAGGCGAGAATCTGCCCGTCGTCCAGCAGTTTCAGGCGGTTGTCGCGCAGGGTTTGGCCGGAGGAAACCAGGTCGGTAATCAGATCGGCGTAGCCGATGGTGGGGGCAATTTCCAGCGTGCCTTCGGCTTCGATGAAGATGACCTCGCCGAGGCCTTTTTCGGCGAAAAAAGGGCGGGCCGTGTTGGGGAATTTGGTCGCCACTCGCAGCGGACGCCCGATTTCGGCCTGCTTCCGTTTCAGGTCGCTCATCTGACGGACATCGCTCCACGCTTCGGGGACGATGACGTTCAGGGTGCAGGAACCAAAGCCGAGCGCGGTATGAATGGGTAGAATCGCACCGTTGGGGCCGCCGTGTTCGGCCAGCACATCCAGCCCGGTGATGCCGAAATCCACCGAGCCGTTGCGGACGGAAATGACGATGTCGGCGGGGCGCTGAAACAGCACGCTGACCCCCGGCAGGGCGGGGATGGAGGCTTCGTACTGGCGCGGGTTGGGTTTGTAGATGCTGAAGCCGCAGTCTTTAAGAAAGTTGGTGGCGTCTTCGGAGAGACGGCCTTTGGAGGGGAGGGAGAGGCGGATGGGGCGGGTCATAAAACCTCGGTGATTGGTAAGTGGTAAATAGGTAATTGGCAAATTGGTAAGTGGTAAATAGGTAATTGGTAAATTGGTAAGTAGTAATAGGTAAGTGGTAATTACCAATCGCAATTTTGCAATTACAACTTACCAAACAAAAACCCCCGGTCACTGACCGAGGGCTGGTTACGTTAGGTAAGTAAACGAAACTAACCTGCGCTTCGGTCAGGCAGGGGGTAGAACAGATGATGGTGCAAAGCAAAGGTCAGTTTCATGTTGAGCAAGATTGTACTCGCGGGTGGGGAATCCGTCAATCATTTTCGTTGTCGGGGTGCGCGAAAAAGTTGTTAGTCAGGTGTGAGCGGTGGATGGATGCTCATTTGGCCAGTGCCTTGAGAGATGACGCTGTGGGCAAAAAACGCCGTTTTGTGTCATTGCGAGCCGCCAAAGGCGGCAAAGCAATCTCCTGGTCGGCAAGGAATAGATGGATTGCTTCGGGGCTGACGCCCCTCGCAATGACACTAGCCGTTTCCCTGTTCTCCATCTTACCCACAACCTTTTAGTGCTCCCCGTTGCCGTGTCACTTGGTGTCAAATTGCGGGGGCAAAGATTGCTCGAAGATGGTAAACTTTATTTGTCGGCGATGTTCAGAGGGTTGCTCTCGCACTATGCTGTGGTTGAGGGGCCGCGGGCTGCCACATGCAGGTTGCGAACAGGTGTCAAGATGGAGGTTTGCGCGTACTATGAAACTGGCCATCACAGGTAAAGGCGGAACAGGCAAGACAACGCTGACCGCGCTTCTGGCGCAGGCGTATGCCGATGTCGGGCGGCAGGTGTTGGCTGTGGATGCTGACCCATCTCCCTGCCTGGCGGGGGCGCTGGGGTTTCCGGCGACGTTGCAGGCGCAATTGCGACCCATTGCAGAAATGGACGATCTGATTGAAGAGCGCACTGGGGCTAAGCCTGGCACGGTTGGTGGCTTTTTTACGCTTAATCCTCGCGTGGATGATTTGCCCGAACGCTTTAGCGTTGTTCACCGCGGGGTCCGCTTGTTGGAGATGGGGGCTGTAGAGGTGGGTGGCTCTGGTTGCATTTGTCCCGAATCTGCTCTTTTGAAAACCCTTTTCACCCACTTGCTCTTTCGCAAAGAGGATGTTCTTTTGCTGGATATGTATGCCGGCGTCGAACATTTAGGGCGCGCTACGGTTGATTTCGTGGATGCCATGCTGGTCGTTGCCGAACCCACCCGCCGTAGCCTGGGGACGGCGGCCCAAATCAAAAAACTGGCCAATGACATTGGGTTGACGCGCTTGTTTCTGGTGGGTAACAAGGTGCGGGATGAGGCCGAAGCCCAATTCCTGGAAGCTGAATCGCCAGGATTGCCCTTGTTGGGGGTTTTGCCCGCCGATTTGAGAGTCCAGGAAGCGGATCGGTTGGGGATTCCGGTTTATGATCATGCGCCCGCCCTACGTCAGGCCGCGCTGCGCATTTTGAATCGGCTGGAAGCAGAATTGGGCGCGGAGAATCCTGCAAGGGAGGAAAAGTCATGACGATTACAATTGCTCTGGCTGGAAAAGGGGGGGTGGGCAAAACGACCGTCGCCGCGATGGTGATTAAATATCTGGCGCAAACCCAAAGCGGTAACATCCTGGCAATTGACGCTGACCCTTCATCCAACTTGAACATGGTCTTGGGCCTGGAACTGGAATGGACGGTAGGTGACATCCGCGAGGAGATGCTGGAGCAGGTCAAATCTTCGCTGGTGCAGGGCGGAGCGGCGATGGGGGCTTTACCCGGCGGTGTGACCAAGCGCGATTATCTGGAGTATCACATCCGTTCTTCGCTGGCTGAGGGCGGACGGTTTGACCTGATCGCCATGGGGCGCGGCGAAGGCCCTGGTTGCTATTGCGCGGTCAATCATAACCTGCGCGAGGTGATTGACAGCCTGAGCCGTCATTACGCTTATGTGGTCATTGATAATGAGGCGGGTATGGAGCATCTTTCTCGTCGTACCACGCGAGATGTGCAGCATTTGCTCATCGTCAGCGATCCGACCCTGCGCGGCCTGGTCGCCGCGCAGCGCATTGCCGAATTGAGCAGGGAACTCGATATTCGGGTTGAAAACTCGTACCTGATTTTGAATCGCCTGCAAGGCGAGATCCCGGCTGGCTTGCAGAGTTTTTTGGAAAAGATGAATGTGCCACTGCTGGGAATCATTCCAGCGGACGACCAGTTGATCACCTATGAGTTTTCTGGCCGTCCGCTGGTGGAGTTACCCGACGATTCCCCGGTGTATGGCTCCGTGGCAGAGATGATGGGGAAAATCTTGCAGGGCGGCACTTAAAGCGAGTTGGGCGGTTCTCTGCTTCTTCGCGGGGCTTTGCAAAGGGGGCGCTGGATCAAACACAAAGTATTGATGCGGATGTAATGTACATGCCTTTTGCCCAACAAGTTTTGGACGCTTTATCAAGTCTGCCTTTGGTTCAATTGTATTGACGCGAGACAGACTACTGGTACAATAAAATCGGCCTCGCCGCTGGTATCGGCGAGGCTGAGCAAATTGCTACGCGGTGAGGCGCGCAGCGGCATAAAAATTATAGCACATTGCCGCCTCACGCCTCCGTGAGGCGGTTTTTGATGGGAATAGGCTTACCAGCTAAGGCAGGACAAAATTCTGATGTTAATTTCCAGGCAAAGTGACCAGATCTTTGCTTGAGTGGTTTTCTTTTCTGCACAAAATGTTTTTTGAGCTAATAGAAAAACCCCGCCGCTGATGCCGGCGAGGTCATCGAGACTACGCGGTGACGGCGCGTAGCGGTTGAGGGAAATTATAGCATATCCTTACACCGCCTGCGCTGACTTACCGCAGGCGGTTTTATAAAGGCTATTAAGCCAGAACACCTTGGAGCATAATGTCTGGATCCCTTTCAAGTTCACTCATCCGTCCCTCTTTCGGCGGACACGAAAAATTCACCTTTCGTCATGGCTGGCTCAAGAAGGGCTTGGACGCTGTCCTGGAAAATCCCGGCATTTTCAGTCAAGAAGACGCCTTCGTCATCCTTGGCGTTGGAAAAAACATGGCTGCATCAATACGCTATTGGGGACTAGCGTTAGGATTATTGGAACCTGACCCAGATAACTCTCGCGCTATGCAACCATCTCGACTGGGAAGGGCATTACTTGCCAATGATGGCTGGGACCCCTATCTAGAGGATATCGGGTCGTTATGGCTTTTACATTGGCAGCTTGCCAGCAATCAAGGGCGCGGACTGGTGTGGTATTTGACCTTCTCTCGATACTATGATGTAGAGTTTCGCAAGCCAACCTTGATTGAATTTCTCAAAGCGCAATTAGCCCACCGAGGGATGGAGACAACCGAGGGAATGGTTGAACGCGAGTTCGATGTTTTCATTCACACATATGTTCCTGCGCAAAGCCGAAAAGGAGATGGCGAAGAGACTCTAAATTGCCCTCTTGTAGATTTGAGTCTGATCCGCCTGGCAGCCGGGGATGGCGTGTACCGCTTCGATGTTGGCTCAAAATCATCCCTGCCAGCCGAGATTTTCGGGTATGCCCTGCTGGAGTTCCTGGCAGAAAAAATCGCTCGCCAACGTACTGTCACGCTAGATGAATGTATCTATTCACCAGGCAGTCCCGGGCAAATTTTCAAGCTGGACGAGAATAGCGCAATGACTTATTTGGAAGATTTGGAAACGCTCACCGATGGCGCCTTGCGCATACAAGAGACGGCTGGTCTGCGTCAAATTTATTTGCACACAACATCGCAAGAACTGGGGTGGGAATTGCTGAGGAGATATTATGCCTGAGCCGTTGTTGAGCGAAATCATCCAAATTCGCGCCAACCGCTTGCGCGCAGTACGACTGGAAAACGATTTACCTGACAGCAGATTGTTAGGCGGGTATACACTCACGGCGCAGGCCCTGGCAGCCCTTGGACGCATTGCGGACGGGCTAACCAATCATGCCAGAGCCTGGACACTGACCGGCCCGTACGGTTCAGGGAAATCGTTTTTCGCTCTGTTTCTGAGCCATCTGCTCGACACTCGACGCCCTGGACATACAACGGCCTGGGAGATGGTGGCACAGGCAGACCCGCTCCTGGCAGAACGACTCCGCCAGGTGATTGGAAAACCAGGCGGTCTGGAGACAGTTGCCGTGACAGGGGCGCGTGTCTCTTTGCAAGAATGCCTGGCGCGTGGATTCGCGCAGGTGCTGGAGGCCGAAGATTTTCCTGCCGACTTGCGCCAAGGATTAGAAACAGCCCGACAGGCCGATAGCCGCGCCTTCCTGGCGTGGGTAGAAATGTTCATCGAAACGGTCAGCCGCCTGCGAGCCGGGACGAATGGCGTGTTGATTCTTTTCGATGAGATGGGCAAATCCCTAGAATACGCGGCGGCTCATTCCCAAGAAAGTGATGTCTATTTGTTGCAAGAGATGGCAGAATTTGCCGCGCACAGCAACGACCATCCACTTGTTTTCATTGGAATTCTGCATCAAGCCTTCGATGGATATGCTGCCTTGCTCGACCGGGCTACTCAACGCGAGTGGGCCAAAGTACAGGGACGCTTCGAGGATATTCCTTTTCAGGAACCGCCGGTCCAGCAAATGCGTTTACTAGCGTCCGCTTTTGTAGGGCCAACCTATAAAGCGCCCGTGCCAGAAATTGCATTGCAAGCGTGGCGTCCGGCGATGATGAAGGCAGAAGAATTCGAATCGCTTAGCCGCAGAGCCTATCCGCTGCATCCTAGCGTTTTGACTGCTCTGCCCTATATCTTTCGCCGCCTGGCACAAAACGAACGTTCCATTTTCGCCTACCTTTCTTCTCAAGAACCTTTTGGCTTTCAAGAATTTCTGGCCACCCATTCTCTGGGTGAAACTTTACGTCTCCCCCACGTTTTCGACTACTTAGCAGCGAACTATCAGAGCCGTATTTATGCTTCTGGGCAAGCGCGCCCTCTCACCGAAACGCTGGAACGACTGGAAAACACACCTGCCTTGAAGAAAATCGAGCAAGACCTTCTAAAAACGATTGGCTTGCTCAACTGGCTGGGTGAAATCAGTCCATTACAGGCCAAAGAGACGATGATTTTGGGCGCGCTTA